>PLJQ01000148.1 GCA_003140275.1 Limisphaerales bacterium | reverse complement strand
CCTGCAAACGCCGGTTAAGCGCGGCGCGAATTTCACGGGGTAACCGGGCGATTTTTCCAGTTCTAGTCATGGGAGCAGATATTTAACCGCTGCTAAACGCGGAGCGTTGCTGAATTCTGAAGAGCGCGGCGCGCGGGTTTGGACATCCGACCCGAACGGCGCGCACGGAGTGACGCGCCCCACCTTGCAGTTCATAGTTAGGAATTGGGTGAGGTGTTGACTGGCTTTCATTAGCCGTTCCACTTCGGCAGCGTCACCTGCAAGCCTTCCAGGTCCGCAAAGGCAGCTTGACGCATCAGCCGGATTTTTTCCGCGTTCGAGTAATGGCCTTCGCTTTCCGCGAACTGCTCGATCCGCTGCGACAGACGCCCGTACACGTCCTGTTCGACCGACCAGGCCGCCCGGGCCGGACTGATTCGATGGCTGCGGCTCTGTGTCATGGTTGGGTTTTCATTTGGGCGCACAGCCAAAGACTTTGAGCCGGGCGATGGTCAGTTTCTCATCTTCGGTCAAGCCCCATTTCGCTGGGTTGGCTTCGCGCTCCCGCGCCAGGAACTCCTCAAGCCGCCGCGACAGACGCTCGTAAACATCGCGTTCTGCCGCTCGTGCCGCTCGTGCCGTTCGCGCCGATCGGGTTCGATTCCAGTTCATGTCATGCCTTGGGTTGGGTTGTCACTGTTTTCGCGGCTTTCTCCTTTGCAGGGCCGTCATTTGAATTTTCCTCGGATGAAGAGGTTGTAAAAGATGCCGGGTGAACCGGCATTGAGCAGCCCCTCGAAAAGCGAATACGGAACGCCGTGATGTTCATAAACCGTGACGCTGGTGTGGAAGAGCACAGCCAAAGTGGAACCTTCATAACCCACGGCGCGAATCGAACTTGAGTTGATTGGTATCAGTGCAACCATGCCCTACCTTACGCTGGGCGCGTGGAACATTCATTCCGGGCTGGATTCCGATTTGTTCCGGTTTCTTCCGGTCCCGCCGCGTAGTGATATGAAGCCCCGCCTATGGGTGTCGAAGAGCAGTTTATAATCGCCCCGATGCTTCAAATCGTCGAATGCCTTGCATGGATGCCGGTAGCCGGCGCACAACTCCAGCAGAGTGTCATCCTTCGTGCTGAGTCCATCGAGCCTCATTTCGTGGGCTTGGTGAACGAGGCTGACAATCCGGGGCAAGACACCATGCAGCCTGACTACCGTGCCGCACTCCAGCCTTATTTGGGTGAGGCCGGTGTCGTGAACCCAACCACAGACTGTGCAGACGCTTTTATCTCGCCGGGCGGCGGCGGCTTCAACCACATGCACTTTGAATTCCTCCAAGCAGCCACATTGTGCCAGGCGATCAGCCAGGCGTTTGATTTCGGCACTTTGGTTCCCGAGCCTCCATCGTTGGGCCGGGACGATGAGAGTTGCACTTACGGAGAGGAACAAAGAGGCTTGCGCCTCGGGATCCACCGCGCAATCGATTCGGGGTTCCTCCCGATCGCGCGGACTCCTGTCGGCCCGCTTCATCGATTTCGTTGTTTTATACGCGTGCTTGGGCACGCTTGCACCCTAGCAGGCGGGAAATCGGGAATTTGAATATGGGACAAAGCTTTCATTCACAGCGAGAAATGCCTGACATGTGATTTATGGAATTCTTCCGCAGCCCTATTGCAGGGGTGCGGCAGCACCCCTGCGGCCTAATTGCCGAAATAACACAAAAGAAGCGTGTCAACACATTTTTTACAAACTTTTTCGAAATTCTTTAAGGCCGGCTTTCGTGACGTACCAGTTACGGCCATTGGGGCTGCGATGCACGGCTTGGAGACTTCCATTTTGAATCAGCCGCCGAACATCAATTGCTTCGGCTCCCTCCATGCCACAAGCTCGGAGATGGCTGGCGACGGCGACGGTTGAAAGCAAATCGCCTTGAGGCATCCCAGGCAGACGCCGTTTCTTGATAAGACTGAAGGGAAACGCTTCATCCCACGAACGCTTCGTGATCTCCCAGCGGCAGCGCGTACGGCGGCGCCCCCTGACCCTGTTGAACGAACTGTACGGACGAATTGCCTTCACGATGAGAGAGGGGTGGCAACCGACAATCTGCGCAAGCTCCTTCGGGTTAAGCGCCGTGCGGCCTTTGGGCCAGGCGAATCGCGCCGAGCTTAATTTCTCGAAGCGTCGTGGCGGACGCTCTCGCTTCCGATGCAGCCTCTCCAAGTAGCCGTCCGAATCAAACGGTTCGGCCCGCTCCTGTAGCAACTTTACAAATCGGCAGAGCTCGTCTTTGCTGATCTGAAAACGAGGCCCGTCCCGCTTTAAATCTTTGCGCCGTATCCAATCGCGAAGAGGTTGGGTTGAAACCCCAAGAAAGCGCGCCGCGCAGCGGAGGCTCAGGAAACGGCGCGGGCAGCGAGCCAGCCCGGCAAGAATTTCCTCAGCGCGACAACCGACTTCCCACGCCACCGGTCCGCGTTTCCACGGCAACCTCGGCACGCCTCTTCTTTTGGGTAGGGCGTGCATGGTTCTATCGAGGTGGCTTTATGCAATCCTCCGTCACCAGTTTTCCAGCATCGGCACAAAACATCGGGACGCCGGGGGCGGTGATGGCTGGGCCTTTTTCCATCCATGCGGCGACGGTCGGCGGATTTTCCATTGGATGACTTTCTCCGGCCACGGTCAGGCTCAACGCCGGCTGATTCTCTTCCGGCTACTGGTATGATAAGCTCGCCGATATTAACGGAACTTCTCCGGATTTTTGGCACGATACACCCGCGCGTTTGCGCGAATCGGGTCGCGGTTGTTCGCGTTGGAAAGCCGTCTTGCGCGCAACAATCTTACCCGGTGGTCACGATAATAATCCCGGCCGCGCTTCCGCCGGTGACGGATGGCGCCCGGAAGCTTCTTCGGATGCGCGGCGAAATAATTTCTCAGTCGCTTTCGGTTCCTGGCACGCCAGCTCCGGTGCCATGCCCGTCTTTTTTCAGCATTTGCGGCGTTGTAAATCTTCTGCTGTGCGTAAATTGCGGCTTTATGCCTCAGGTAATAAAGTTTGTGCTGTTTCCTGTGGCAGGCCTTGCAATGCGGGGAAAGTTTGGATTTGACATGCGCATCCTTGTTAAATTCCCGGACGGCTTTGCGCCGCCGACATTTGGTGCATCGTTTGGATTTTGCGTTAAGCGATTCTCGGCTCATAAGGGTTCCAAGTCTGCGTCGTCCAGCCCGATGCTATCAGGCTCGTTGCCGACGACAAACTGCGGCCACCGGCACGGGTCGAAAACTGGTTCGGAATCCGATGTTTCAATCATCTTTCAGAAGCGCGCTTACTTTAGCGGCCAGCCGCCGTGTTTTTTGATGCTCGCATCAATCTCCCCCATCAAGCGCCGTGTCTCCAGCAATGCCCAGATGATGCGCTGATATTCGGCCTGTTCCTCGTAACCGAGCGAGCGGCCGATGCGGTCTTTGAGCCAGCGCTGTGCGGGCAGGTAGCCGCCAATCGGAAATCTCCACGCGGACTCCGGCACGCCCTCGAAATATTGCCGGTCGTTGATCCAAACGCGGCCAATTTTCGTCAGTTGGTAGGTGTCGAGGTGACGAGACTCTGACTTTTCTTTTGAAGTGAGACTCCTCACGTCGTCTCCTACACGAGTCGAAGCGGGTGGTTGGTAGCGGACTTCCTCAATCACATTGTCACCCTTGACCGGGAAGCTCAGGCCGCGCGGGTCACCTTTGCCGCGCGCGTGTAAATCCACCAACTCGCCGCCGAAACCAGCCAGCAAGCGGAACAACTCGTAGTTACTGGTGATTGGCAGTCGAGGAAAATCCGCCCGCAGGAACTCCGCGTAACGCTCGCGATAGGTGGGGCTGTGAAACACGGCGTAAGCGTAATGGAAAATCAGTTCCGGCCCGACCTCGCGCTTGCCGGGGCGACCCAAACCGTCTGGCACAAATTTGACCTGCAACCTCTCACAGAACTCTTTGATGAACTCGGCGCTCAAGTTCGGGCGGCGGCCATTGTCGTGCGCGAACAAATCGGCTTCGGGCATCTTCCCGTTTGGATAGAGGTAAAGCGGGAAAACAAAATTTCCCTCCTTCGCAGAGGTCGAATGCAAAACTGAGATTCTGCTTGTGGCAAAAAAGTGAGTGAACTCACCGCTCCCTTCAATTCGGCGGACTGTGATGAGCGACAAATTCAAGTCAAACATGTGTCGCATCAGGTCGTACCGATGGTCACCGCGCTCAATCATTGCCTTTTCGTAATAAAGATAACGAATGTCGAAAGGCCGAAACAATACCGGCCTGACTGAAGCCGGCGAATCATCAGGAAGTTCCTTGCGCGCCTTGGTAAAATCCCAATGAGGACTTTTTCTGATCCCGAAACGCTCAATCGCCTGTTCAGCAGGCAGAGAAAGAATCGCTTGGAATTTCTTTGCCAAGGCTCGTTCATCGAAGTCCACGAGCAAATAGTCTTTGCGCGTCGCGATGCCCCAACCGTTTAACGGCATCATGTCCGTGACCTTCCAGGCAGCTTCGTATTCTTTGAACCGCTTGGTGTCCTGCGGAATAAAGAGATAGTGTGGCGCAGTTGGTTCTAGTTTCGTCCATTGAGTGTTATCGACATGGTGTTCGTCCAGCCAATCGTATTTCGCCTGCCGGTGCGCGCCCCAAAGATGGCAATGCCGAACGGTAGCGGGAGCTTTCTCTTTCTTCTTCGCTCGCGCATCCGGCGGCAACTTCACGAAGATGCCAATGGCGACACCTTGCTGGATGTCGAAAACGTTTTTGTCCGCTTCACCACTATTCGGAACGGTTTCTTTTTTCTTCGAGTTGCCGTGCAGATCGAGCACGTAAATCTCATCGAAGGTTTGCATAAGGTTCTGCCTCATGCCGCGAAACGTCGGGTTGTCGAGGTAGCCGTGGTTGGTGATGAAGGCGAGAACACCCTGTCCGGTCTGTTCAATGCGCCACTGCGCCCAGCGGATAAACTTCACGTAGTCGTCCTGCAACCATTTCGGATTCCGCTCGCCCAATGGCTTTCCGTCGCAGAAGTAGTAATCACGGACGAGTTTGGAAATCCATTCGCCTGTGTTCGCGCTGTGGCCCGAGTATGGCGGATTGCCGAGCACGACGAGTACAGGTTTGTGCTTCTTGATCTCGTAGGCGGAGTTCGCTTCGTCGCTCAAGGCACGCAGAGGGCCGAGTTGTTCGGTGGTATGCTCCAAATCCTCCAGTGTGTTCGTGAGGAAGATGTTCAGGCGTTCATTGCCTTGCGGCTCATAGCTCCATTGCTGCCGGAACAGCGGTTCTTCATCCATCGCCGCCAGCGCGAGGCCAAGTTTGAAATGCGCCACGGCGTACGGAGCCATCAGGAGTTCAAACCCAAACAGGCGCGGCAGCAAATGCTCGTGAACGTAGCTGCCCCACTGGCCAGCGTTCTTCTTCGTCTTAAATTGCGAGCGGATGAAGTCGAGCACGGTGTAAAGAAACGTGGCTGTGCCGGTGGCGGGATCGAGAATGAGCACACGATGCGTCTCTTCCTTGATCTCGCGTTCGCCTTCCTTGCGCGTGACGATGATCTTGGAGTGATCGGCCAGCCCGGCCTTGATGCCGAACTTGTCTTTGAGCAGCCGGTCAATGCTCTGGACGATGTAGTTCACCACCGGCTCGGGCGTATAATAAACACCGCGCAGTTCGCGCAACTTCGGATCGTAGGCTTGCAGGAACGTTTCGTAGAAGTGAACCACTGGATCGCGACGACGGCCGCGCTTGCCGAAGTCTTCGAGAATCCGCCCCATGTCCGCGTGATCAAGCGTCTGAATCAAGTCCTCGACGAATCCGGCGAACGGTTCGTCATCCAGCGCAGCGCCGGTGATCTGCTCGAAGAAGTTGCGGAGAAACGGATTGGTGCGCGGGATGAGTTTCTGCGCCTTCTCGCGGGTGAACTTGGTGCTGCCGCTGGAGGCACGGGCGCTGAACAGTCCGTAGGCGAGCGTTTGCGCGAACATATCGGCGAACTCGCTCGCGGCTTCGGCCTCCTTCTTGGCGTCGGCGTGCGGGGCGAGTTCCGGCAGCAACGTGGCGGCGAAGGCGTCGCGCCAGTCGCGCAACTGCTGCGAAGCCTGCCCGGTTTGAAACGCGCCGGTGATGATGTCGCGGATGACGTGCGTGAGCTTGGCCAGGCGGCGGGCGAGTTCCTCGGCGGAGGCGATGTCCACCGGGCGTTGCGTGAGAAAGCCGTGAAGCAGATGTCTGGCGCGTTCCAGTTCTTCGGGGGCGGCGGGCGCAAGTTTGCCGCCGGTTTGAAGTGTCGCAAGGCGGAACGTTGCGCGTTTCTTGCCATCGACAAACCAGCGGAACTCCACGTAGTCCGTGAGCAGCAGGCTTGGAAGCAACGCCAGGTAACGCTTGAGTTGTTCGCTGCGCTCGATCTCGCCGAGGTCCACACCGATGTCCTTGGCTTCAATGTAGCCGAGGGAAAGTTGATCACGCTTGCGGGACACGACGAAATCCGGTGCGCCGCACTCGGAACGCTTCGGCTCGTTGGTGGCAATTACTTTTTCGTCCAGGGCTTCGATCAGTTCCTTGAGTGCGGGGCGATGCGTATGTTCGGTGGCATCGCCGCGTTTGAGGGCGCGTTCCAGTTTGCGCAGATATTCCGTGAGCGGCGCGGGTTTGCCGCCACTGCCGTAAGCGGGTGGTTCTTCGTGAAGTAATTCGGCGTCACTCATGATGGCATGGAGGGTCGTTCTATTCTGTTTGAACAGCTTCGTCGAGTACGGCGCCATGGCCAAAGGCCTTGGAGAGCCGGTCGAGAAATATTTGCGCCGCCTTGAGTGACTGGAAAGTCTCGTCGCCAGTGGTGTGTTTTTGACACCACGCGACGAATTCGACGAGTTTGTCCCGGCTCGGCATGTCGGGATTTTACACGAGCGGGGCGGTTGTGGCAATCAGATCGCCGGCCCCTGTTAGAGCCTGTTTGAAAACCCCATTCTCAGCGTGTGATGCGTGGCCAGGGTTGGTTTGGAGTCCACGCTTTAGCGTGTTTTCCGCCAGGAGCAGCCTAAAGGCTGGACACCAAACTGGAGTTTTCAAACACGCTCTAAGCCCGGTTTCTTTGCCAGGCATCGTGCTTCGTCCGCTCAAGTGGCACACCGTTAGCTTGTTGAAATGGTCATGAGAACCAGCAACCTTTCTCGAATCGAGAAGCTCGTGGAGCTTTACTATCTGCCGCTGTTCCGTTTCGCCGAGCGCCTTTGCGGCAGCCCGGTGGGGGCGATGGTACTGACGCAGCGCACCTTCCGTCTGGCGTTCGACTTCAGCCCAGCCATGCCGCTCCCGATCAACAACCGCGCGTGGTTGTTTGCGATTTTGTTCAACAAATTCCTGGAAGGCCGCCTGCGCAGCCACAACGCATACATTTGAGCGCCGGTTTCCGCTCCGGCGCATTGAGGCGGCTCAAATCCGGCTTCAGTAAAACGGAGTTCGCCGCTGCCTGCTTCTTTTCAATCAATCCTGCCAGTGATCCGGCTGATTTTGCCAGGTGGGCAAAAGGCCGCCTTAAATTCCCGCCGAGCTTTTTCATTTCCACGAACACGACGGGTTTCCAGACGTAACCGGCAAGCGCCATGCGCCGCCGTGTTTGTCGGATTTGGGGACGCAAAATTCCGCAGTGTGGCCCATATCGAGACAGTCGGCTTGACCGAAGGCTTGGGAGAGCCGGTCGAGGAAAATTTTCGCCGCAATCCCTGACCGGAAGGTCTGGACGGCAGTGATGTGTTTCTGACACCACGCGGTGAATCCAACCCGTTTATTTGCGTCCGGCACTGACGCAATCCCCGTAACCGCACCGATCAAGCAATCCACAAAGAGTCTCGTGGAGAAACGAAAGTTATCCACGGGTTGTTCACACGTCAGAGGCAGCAGAATTATACGTATAGGTATTATTCGTTTGCCAAGCCGGCGGGCGTGAACGATAATGGCGTCGTTAAAAAGCACCTTTTTTTTTGGCGATGAATGTATGGCACCACTTAGGTTGCGTAATAGCGCTCGGCACGGCGGCTTCCGCCCTGGCGGGTTGGCCGATGTTTCGTGGCGACCCGTCGCTGTCTGGCATCGCGTCCGGTAATTTGCCGGACAAACCGGCGTTGCTCTGGAGTTTCAAAACGGGAGGACCCGTCAAATCTTCGGCCGCCATTGAAGGTGGACGGGTTTTTATCGGCTCGGATGACGGGAATGTTTATGCGTTGGGCCTGGCCGCTGGCAAAAAAATCTGGGCTTACAAAACGGAGGGAGGCATCGAGTCTTCGCCACTCGTCCTGAATGGCAAAATCTTTGTGGGTTCCACGGACGGCTGGCTTTATGCCCTCGATGCGGCCAGCGGAAAACTGGTGTGGAAATATCAAACCGGCGACAAGATTCTCGGCTCGCCGAACTGGGTGAAGTCGCCGAAGGGCGACGCGGCGTGGGTGCTGGCGGGCAGTTACGATTTCAAGCTGCATTGTGTGGATGGCGGAACGGGCAGGTCTAATTGGGTTTATGAAAGCAGCAATTACATCAACGGCTCGCCGGCCGTGGCCAACGGCGTCACCGTCTTCGGCGGTTGCGACGCGATGCTGCATGTGATTTCGCTGGCGGACGGCCAGCAGACCAGGGAGGCGGACGCCGGCGCGTACGTGGCCGGTTCGGCCGCGTTGCTGGGCAACCAGGCGTTTTTCGGCCACATGGAAAACGAGTTTCATTGCGTTGACATTGAAAAAGGGACGAATGTCTGGACCTACAAAGACCGCGCGTTTCCGTACTTTTCCTCGCCGGCGGTGACGCGTGATCGGGTCATTTTCGGCGGGCGCGACAAACGTCTGCACTGTGTCAAGCGCGATTCGGGCGAATTGGTCTGGGCCTTCAACACGCGCGGAAATGTGGACAGCTCGCCGGTGATTTGCGGTGACAAAGTGGTCGTCGGCTCGGACGACGGACGGCTGTATATCGTCTCGCTGGCCGGGGGGAAGGAATTGTGGACGTACGAAATCGGCCAGGCGGTCGGCAGTTCACCGGCGGTGGACGACGGCAAGGTGATTGTCGGGAGCGATGATGGGAGCGTGTATTGTTTTGGCGGGAAAGTTGCCGGAAAGGAATGAGGGTCATGAGCGCCACTGTATTGACACCGCAGCCCGTTCCAGCCCCGCCGTTGGAAAAGCAAACCACGGTCGGCAATTATTTCGTCTCGAACTATCCGCCGTTCTCGTTTTGGAAGCCGGAAAATGTGGACGAGGTGAAGGCGGCGATGAATCGTCCACCCAAGCCCGGCACACCTTTGGGACTTTACCTGCACATCCCGTTTTGCCGGAAACGCTGCCACTTCTGTTACTTCAAGGTTTATACGGACAAGGATTCGGCGGCGATCAAAGGTTACATTGACGCGGCCCTCAAAGAGTTCGCCATCTACGCGGGCAAACCGTTCATCGGCGGACGCAAGCCGCGCTTCATTTATTTTGGCGGCGGCACGCCGTCGTATCTTTCCGTGGATCAACTCAAGCATCTGACCGACGGCATGAAGGCGTTGCTGCCGTGGGACGAAGCCGCGGAAGTTGCCTTTGAAGCCGAGCCGGGCACGTTGACCGATCACAAACTCAGGGCGATTCGAGACCTGGGCGTCACGCGTCTTAGTCTCGGCGTGGAAAATTTTAACGATCACATTCTGGAGATCAACGGCCGCGCTCATCACAGCAAGGAAATCGCGCGCGCCTACAACTTCGCGCGCGAGGTCGGTTTTCCACAGATCAACATCGACCTAATCGCCGGCATGGTGGAGGAGACCGGGGCGAACTGGCGCGAGTGCGTCCGCAAAACCATCGAGATGGCGCCCGACAGCGTCACCGTGTACGAAATGGAGATTCCGTACAACACGACGATTTATCAAAAGATGAAGGCGGAAGGAAAACTGGTGGCGCCGGTCGCCGATTGGGAGACGAAGCGGGTGTGGGTGGACTACGCGTTCAAGGAGCTTGAAACCGTTGGCTACACGGTGGCCAGCGCTTACACGGCGGTCAAGAATCCGCGGCAGACAAAATTCCTTTACCGCGACCTGTTATGGGCGGGGGCGGATTTGCTTTCGCTCGGCGTCGCTTCTTTTGGTCACATTGGCGGCACGCATTATCAAAACCATGCGGATTTTGAACCGTATGTTTCGCGGGTGAATCAAGGGGAATTGCCGATTTACCGCGCACTCACGCCCAACGCTGATGAACGGCTCATTCGCGAGTTCATTCTGCAGCTCAAACTCGGCCAGCTGAATCTTTCGTATTTCCGCAACAAGTTCGGTGTCGATCCAGCACAGCGTTTTGCCGAACCGCTGCAGCGGTTGAAGGACTGGGGCTTCCTGAGCCTCGAAGGCGATCAGGTGCGGCTCAACCGCGAAGGCCTGTTGCAAGTGGACCGCCTGCTGCATGAATTTTTCCTGCCGCAACATCGCACCAACCGTTATGTCTGACAAATCTTCAACTAAGACCGAGCGACTTGCGGCGTACAAATCCACGGCGGAGTTCGCGCTCGTGCATCCGCTCGACGAGTTTTACGCCCGGGCCGGACAGCCGTTGCCACCGTTGAACGAAGTGGATGGCCACGCGGTGCCGGAACCGTACAAAACGCTGCTGGTGCATCAAAACGACATGACGCCAATGCTGGAAAAATTCTACCGGCAAAACATCCACCTGCGATTGATCGGGCGCCGACTCGACGGGAACGAATATTTTCGCGAAGTGGTGTTGCTGCTGGACGCCAACAATCAACCGGTGGAGTTTGGCGCCATCAAGATGAATCTCAATTTGTTTCCCCCGGCGGCGCGCCGGCAAATTCTGGAAGAACGCCGCCCCCTCGGACATATTTTGGAGGAATGCCGTATTCCTCACGCCAGCCGTCCGCGGGCTTTCATTCGCGTGGCGTCTGATCCGCTGATTAACGAGGCGTTGAAACTGTCCGGCGCCCACGTGCTGTTCGGGCGGCGGAACACCCTCTTTGATCCGCAGGGGAATCCCCTGGCCGAAATCGTCGAAATTTTGCCGCCGGCACCGCGCCCGGCTTGATAACGAATTCCAGATTTCAGATCCCGAATGCGCAACGCCATCAATGAACAAAAGAACTACGATGTCGTGATCATCGGCGCCGGCCCGGCCGGCGCCAGCGCAGCGGCGTTGCTGGCCGAAAAAGGCCGGCGGGTGCTGGTTCTGGAACGGGAAAAATTTCCGCGTTATCACATCGGCGAGTCGATGTTGCCGTTCACGTTTCAACCGCTGCAACGCCTCGGCTTGATTGAGAAGATGCAGCGGTCGGCCTTCATCAGGAAATACAGCGTCCAGTTTGTGTCCCCGTCGGGCAAGGCGAGCCAGCCGTTTTATTTTTTCGACCGTTACGACCGTGATACCATCGCCCAGACCTGGCAGGTCTTGCGCTCGGAGTTTGATCTGATGTTGATGAACCATGCGCGCGGCAAGGGCGCGACCATCAAGGAAGAAGTCGCGGTAAAAGAATTGATCAAGGAAAACGGGCGCGTGCTCGGCGTTCGCGCGATCGACAACCAGGGTCGCCTGACCGGGTATCACGCGCCGATGACACTCGATTGTTCCGGTCGTGAAGCGTTCGCGGCCGTGCGCAACGGGTGGCGCGTCGGCGATCCCGAACTGCACAAGGTCGCGGTGTGGACTTACTACCAGGGCGCAAAGCGTGATCCGGGCATCGACGCCGGCGCCACGACGGTGGCTTTCGTCCCCGAGAAGGGCTGGTTCTGGTACATTCCGTTGCATAACGACCTGGTCAGCGTTGGCGTTGTGGCGGAGGGGAAATATCTTTCACGCGAAGGCGTCAAGGAGCCGGAGCGGATTTTCAAACGCGAAATCGAGCAGAACCTCTGGATCAAAGATCATCTCGCGTCGGGCACGCCGACCGGGCCTTACTACATCACGAGTGAGTTTTCGTATCATTCACGTCACTGCGGCAGAGAAGGGTTGTTGCTGGTGGGGGACGCCTTTTGTTTTCTTGACCCGGTGTTTTCATCCGGTCTGATGCTGGCGCTCAAGAGCGGCGTCATGGCTGCCGATGCCGTGGATGCCGCGCTGGAAGCGGGTGATTTTTCGCCCGCGCGATTTGCTGAATACGCCACGACGCTGCGGCAGGGAATTGAAAACATGCGCAAACTCGTTTACGCGTTTTACAATCCCAATTTCAGTTTCCGCGAATTGACGGACAAACATCCTGAACTGGCCGGGGAGGTGACCGATTGTTTGTCCGGCGACGTGAACAAGGACTTTTCGCGGCTCTGGAAAGGCATAAGAGAATTCGCCGAAGTGCCGGAAGCGTTGCCCTATGGGCCGCCGTTGGTCAAACCGGAGACGGAATTACAGTCCATCCGGGTTGCGGCGGCAAGAGCGTTGAAGCCTTGAAATGCTTGAGAGCCGGCGCGATTCTGCATGGCAACTGTTTTAACAATTAAACGAACCCGTTTGTGAACATTGTCCAAATCACACCCGGTGCCGGCAGCATGTATTGCGGGAATTGTTTTCGCGATAATGCGCTCGTGGCCGCGCTCCGCAAGCTGGGGCATCACACGCTGATGTTGCCGCTCTATCTGCCGATAACGCTGGAGGAGGAAGACCAAAGCGCCGGCACGCCGACTTTTTTCAGCGGCATCAATGTTTATCTCGAACAGAAATCGGCTTTCTTCCGTCATGCGCCAAATTGGTTGCATCACTTGCTGGCCTCGCCGTCACTGCTGAAACTGGCCGCGGGCAAGGCCGCCAAAACGCGCGCCGCGGATGTGGGGGAGATCACACTCTCCATGATTCGCGGGGAGGAAGGCCATCAGGCGCGCGAGCTCGAAGAACTCATCGCGTGGCTAAAAACACAGGCAAAACCCGACGTGATTTGTCTGTCGAACGCGCTGCTCATCGGTTTCGCGCGCCGCCTGAAGGCGGAATTCCAAGCGCCAGTGGTCTGCATGTTACAAGGCGAAGATACCTTTCTCGACGCGCTGCCGGAATCGCAACGGATTGTGACATGGCAGGCGCTGGCGGAACGCGCGGCCGAAGCGGATTTATTCGTTGCTCCCACCCATTATTTCGGCAATCGGATGCGCGAACGATTGGTATTGCCCGCCGACCGTGTGCGCATTGTCCACAATGGAATCAACCTTGATGGATTTGAAGTTGAGAGCCGGATGACCGACCAGCCCTCGACCCTCGACCCTTGGCCTTCGACACCTGTTCTCGGTTACTTCGCGAGGATGTGCCGGGAAAAGGGACTCGATACCCTGATCGATGCCTTCATCGTTTTGAGGCAACGGGACCGCGTAAAAAATCTCAAGTTTCGGATTGGCGGCGGTTGCGGGCCGTCGGATAAATCGTTCGTGGATTCGTTGCGTGAGCGGTTGAAAGCAAAGGGGGGTTTGGGCGACGTGGAATTTCATCCCAACCTGGACCGCGCCGGCAAGCAGGCTTTCCTGCGCTCATTGTCGGTGTTCTCCGTGCCGGCGCTTTACGGTGAAGCGTTTGGTTTGTACCTCATTGAAGCGCTGGCTTCCGGCGTGCCGGTCGTCCAACCGCGACACGCTGCATTTCCGGAATTGATCGAGGCCACCGGCGGCGGCGTGCTGTGCGAACCCGGCAACGTGAATTCGCTGGCGGACACCGTCGAGCAATTGCTCTTGTCTCCCGAGAAAGCTCGCCAGTTGGGTGAAGCCGGTCGCCGCGCCGTGCAGGAAAAGTTCAGCGCCGAGGCGATGGCGCGGGAGATGTTGCGTGCGTTCGCGGCTGTAAAGTAGGGCGCGCGTTGCGGAAGTTTGTGAAAGTCGAACTGCTGGGTGTCCCGCCTTCAGGCGGTCTGGACCGGCTAAAGCCGGGACGCCGAATAGCTTGGTGTCCACCCTTCAGGGTGCTCTGCGCTGGACACCGGTCTGTTTGGTATCGCACTGTTCAGGGTGCGACACGCATCCAAATCACATGGCCAAACCCACCTACCTTTGGCGCAAATTAACGACCACCCAGCGCGAAAGCCTGATGGGCTGGCGCAAGAAACAAGGTCTTCCCTGGCACCGGCCACCGCATCGCGCGAGCGAAAAAAACCGTTACCATGTTACGGCTGCGTGTTTTCAACATCGGCACTACATCGGACACGATAATGAGCGAATGCAGAAATTTTGCGGAACATGGCTCAACGTCTTTGAATCGCGAGCCGCTCTGATCCACGCGTGGTGTGTGTTGCCGAATCATTACCATACGCTCATCGAAACCGGGCAAATTCTCGATGTGCTTTCCGAACTGGGTCGGATGCATGGTCGGCTGTCCTTCGCGTGGAACGGCGAGGAGAATAGCCGCGGACGCCAGGTGGGGTGCGGTGCAGCGGAACGTTACATGCGCAATGACGCGCACTTTTTGGGCCACGATCAATTACATTAATCACAATCCCGTCCATCACGGCTACGTCCGATGCTGGCAGGACTGGCCATTTTCAAGCGCGCGAGAATATCTGATGGAAATGGGAAAACCGCGCGCCGAACAACTCTGGCATGAATATCCCATTCTCGATTACGGCAAAGGCTGGGATGATGCGGAATTGTGATTGAGTCCGACGAAACAACCTAAAGGGTGGACACCCAGCGTTTGGTGTCCACCCTTCAGGGAGTTCCCGGCCCAGACACGCTAAAGCGTGGACACCAAACTGCTGAGTGTTCCGTGCTCCAAGCGGTCCGGGAGCACGCTAAAGCCGGGACACCGAACGGTCTGCCAAATCTTCCACGCTACTTTTCAATCGTAAATCGCAAATCGTAAATCTAAACTTCCCTCATGCCTTACGAATTCAAAGTCACGCGGCGCGTCGAGTTTTCCGACACCGACATGGTGGGCATCGTGCATTACTCGAATTTCTTTCGTTACATGGAAACCGCCGAGCATGGCTTTTTCCGTTCGCTCGGTTTCTCCGTGCTTCTGAATCAATTTGAGCTGCCACTCGGTCTGCCGCGCGTCCATGCCGAGTGCGACTACAAACTTCCATTGCGGTTTGAAGATGAGGTCGAAATCCATCTGCTGGTCAGTGAAAAAAAATCGCGATCACTGAGTTATGTTGTCTGTTTTCGCAGACTGAATGCCACGCCCGTGTTGGAAGTGGCGCGCGGCAAACTGACGGTCGTCTGCGTTCTGCGCCAGCCGGATGGTAAAATGGTCGCCACGCCTATTCCCAAACCGATTGCTGATCTGATCGAAGTTGCGCCGAAAGAATTGCTGTTGTACTAACGCATGGTTTACACTTGACCCTGTTTGTATCATCAACACTATGAATACTCATAGACGATTGGCAAGCCTGCTTGCTCCAAGTGTATTACTAATATTGGTTTCAATCGGATCGTTGTTTGCCTATGTTCAGAATAATCGGGCTTGGCAAGCAACTGTTCAAAACCAGCCAGTCCACGATAGGTTTGTTGATGACATAAAGAACGGTAGGAGGCAACCCACGACCGAGCAGTGGATTACCATTGTGAGTGCAGCGCACGATTGGGCCGAGAAGGAGAGAGGTCTTATTCGCACTAATACGCACACGCTGCGAGATTTGGGATTATTTAGCCTGGCGATAGCGTTGCTTCAAATTTTGGTAGTGTTTTTGGCAAGAAAAAATTGGCTAAAAGCTGATGCCTTTTAAATAGAATTACGCAGAGACAACCGGCGGCGGAACCAATCCGACAATGCCTTTGGCGACCAGAACCCAGGATTCGTCAGCTATGCTTCGTTCATGAACTTCACGAACCGCCTTTTATTACCGACGATCTTTTCGTTGGCCGTCGTGGTACAGGCCGGGAACTGGCCCGCGTGGCACGGGCCGAACGGTTCGGGGGTTACGCCGGAAACGAAGCTGCCGATGCGGTGGAGCGCCACTGAAAATGTTCGCTGGAAAGTGCCGTTGCCGGAACGCGGCAATTCGTCGCCCATCGTCTGGGGCGACCGCGTGTTCGTCAGTCAGGCGATTGAGAAGGAGAATCGCCTCACGGTCATCTGCTTCGACCGTACCAACGGCAAACTGCTCTGGCAATCGGGCACGACGTATCCGGAGAAAGACCCGACGCACGAAGCCAATCCGTATTGTTCGGCGTCGCCGGTGACGGATGGCGAGCGGGTGATTGCGTGGTTCGGTTCGGCCGGGGTTTATAGTTACGATTTCGACGGCAGGGAGCTTTGGCATCGCGACCTCGGCAAACAGACTCACGAATGGGGTTACGCCGCGTCGCCGGTCATTCACGGCGATTTGTGCTGCCTGAATTTCGGGCCGGGTGAACGCACCTTTCTGATCGCGCTCGATAAACGGACCGGGAAAACAGTGTGGCAGGTCGATGTGCCGCCGGTGCAGCCGAAAGAACGATTCGATGGTTTTGCCGGACAAAAAAATGGCGTCATCGGTTCGTGGAGCACCCCCATCATGATCAAAGCCAATGGTCGCGATGAATTGATCATGAGCTTTCCGGGGCAGGTACGCGCGTTCGATCCAAAAACAGGCAGGGAATTATGGGCGTGCGACGGTTTGAACCCGTTGATTTATTCGTCGCCGATTTATGGTGAAGGCGTCGTGGTGGCGATGGGTGGTTTTCACGGCAGCATCGTGGCTGTAAAACCGGGCGGAAACGGAAACGTGACGGCGACGCGCCGGCTCTGGATGCGGGACCGCAACAAAAACCAACTGGGGTGCGGTGTGATTTACGGCGCCCATTTCTACGTCCTGGACACGCCGGGCATCGCCGAGTGCATCGAACTCAAAACCGGCAAGCTGGTCTGGGAGGAACGGGTGAGCGGCGTCGGGCCGAAAAGCGAATCATGGTCATCGATGATTTTGTCCGGTGACAAGATTTACGTCCTCAATCAGTCCGGGGATACGATCATCCTGCGCGCGAGTCCGAAATTTGAAGTCATCGGCGTGAACTCGATTGGCAATGAATTGACGAATGCCACATTGGCGGCGTCGGACGGAGAATGGTTCATTCGTACCCACCAGAACCTTTGGTGCATCAGCGAAAACAGGCCCAGGGCGACCGCGCAAAAATGACGAGTGTTAATTGACGACGTTCTGCAACCGCCCGCTCAGAAATGCGCGGATATTGGCGACGGCGATTTGCAACAGCCGCGACCGCGCGGCCCGCGTTGCCCAAGCGATGTGGGGTGTGATTAAACAATTCTCGGCGGTCAATAGCGGATTGTCGGCGGGCGGCGGTTCAACGGAGAGAACATCCAACCCGGCGCCGGCGATCTTTCCTGCGTTCAACGCGTCGGCCAGCGCCGGTTCATTAATCAACGGTCCGCGACTGGTGTTGACCAGGAAGGCCGTGGGTTTCATCCAGGAGAGACGTTCGGCATTCACGAGCTGTTTTGTTTCCGCCGTCAGCGGGCAGTGCAGACTCACGACATCGCTCTTACGAAACAAGGTTTCAAGTTCAACGAATAAGACGTTTGAAGGCGGTGTCTGTCGTTGCGAACGGCTATGAGTGAGAATTTTCATTCCGAAAGCGGCGGCCAGTTCACCCACTGCGCGGCCAATGCGGCCAAATCCGACAATTCCCATCGTTAAGCCATCCAATTCAATCAACGGTCGGTCCCAGTAACACCAGTCCGCGCTGCGGATCCATCGCCCTTCGCGAACGGTCTGCGCGTGATGTCCGGCGTGTTGGGTCAGTTCCAGCAGCAGGGCGAACGTCATCTGGGCCACCGATTTTGTCCCATAAGCCGGCACGTTGGTGACCGGAATGTTTCGTTCACGAGCGGAGAGGACGTCCACGATATTTGTTCCGGTGGCCAGCACGCCAATGCATTTCAGCCTTGGCAGACCTTGAATCTGTTCGCGAGTCAAAACTGTTTTGTTCGTCAAAACAATTTCGGCGTCCGCCGCGCGGGTCAAAACCTCCTGGGGCGGCGTGCGGTCGTGAATTTCGCAATCGCCCAAAGATTTCAATTCGCCCCAGTTTAGATCACCGGGGTTCAGCGTAAAGCCATCAAGGACGACGATTTTCATCATGGAGATGGTTGGGATTTAAGCGCTGTTCGCAAGGCAACCGACTCGAAAACCTCCGGATTCAAAACATGCTTTGGCGGACGGCCCTCCATCAGATCGACGATGGCTTGAGCGGCGGCCAAACTGACGCGCTCGCCGGTTTCGCAGCCGAAGGAGGCCTGATGCGGCGTCAGCAGCACATTGGGCGCGCGCCGCAATGGATGACCGCCTGGCAACGGCTCGGTTGCGAATGTATCCAACGCGGCGCCGGCGATCCAGTTCTCCTGCAACGCGCGAAGCAGCGCTGCCTCGTCCACGAGCGCGCCGCGACCAGCGTTGATAAGATAAGCGGTCGGTTTCATCTTCCGCAATTCCGCTTCACCGATAAGGCCGCGGCTCTGCGGCGTCAACGCCGCATGCAATGAAACGTAATCGCTTTCCGCCAAAAGTTTCTCACGTGAAACAAATTCTACACCGAGTTCCTGGGCCGGCGCGTTGGGCGAAGTATCGTAGGCCAGCAGTCGCATTCTAAAACCTTTGGCGCGCCGGGCCACGGCCTGGCCGATTCGCCCGCAACCAACAATGCCAAGTGTTTTGCCGCTCACGTCGCTTCCCCAGGCCGCCCGCCACTCGTCGTTGCGCATCGTGAGATGTCCTTCATGCACGCGGCGAGCCAAAGCCAGCAGCATCGCGAAGGTGTAATCGGCGACGGCATCGTCCAGCATGCCGGGGGTGTAAGTGACAACTATGCCGAGTCGGGTGGCGGTCAACACGTCAATCGAATCATAACCGACGCCCCAGCGGGAAATGATTTTAAGCCGGGCCGCCGCCGGTGACTGGAGCACGGCCGGGTTATACGGATCAACACTCGCGATGACGGCATCCATTCCATTGAGCATATTCAGCAAGCCGTCGGTTTTGAGCGGGCCAAACGTTTGCGGGAAGATGAGTTTACAGCCGGCGTTTCGCAACCGTTCCTGCGCGCGTTGACCGGCTTTTGCAACGGCGGACGAAGTGACAAGCACATTCCAGGACATCGGGCGCAGTGTAGCGACATCGTCTGAAGGCGCAAGTGTTGGGTTGGAAACTGAAAACCCGGGTGGGGACGTCATCTTTACTGGTAAAATGTCCGCGTAAAATTAAAATCGTGGCATGACACGGCATTGTCACAAGTGCGGTTGGGAATGGACGTTTGCGGGCCAGCCGGGGCGCGGCGGGAGTTGTCCCCGTTGCGGTGCCGATTTGCGGGTCTGTTTAAATTGCGCCAGTTACGATACGCGCGCCGCCCATCAATGCTGCGACCGGCGGGCCGAACCGGTGGCAGAAAAACACGCGGGCAATTTCTGCGAGTATTTTGATTTTGCGCGGCGGAAGTGGGCAGCCAGAACGGAAACGAACCCGCGCGAAAATGCCGCTCGCGAGCAGTTCAAAAAACTTTTGGGAGATTAGAAAATCCTGGGCGGTGAACGTGAAAAACGAATCTGGAGGTCCGATCTTCGATTCAGTGGCTGGCGGCACGGATGCGGGCGGCGAGGGTCTTGCCGATCGCAATAAGAAACGGCGCATCCAGTTCCGGCGCTTCGAGCATGAGTTTTCCAAAGGCGGAACCGGAGATTTTCAGCAGGGCGCTGTCTTGGTTGGCCACGACATCTGCCGAGCGGGGACCATGAAAATCTCCCCGAAAAACTCGCCCGTACCCAAAGTAGTTAAAATGGTTTCCTTGCCGGCAATCCTCATTCGCACGCGAAGTTCGCCTTCGAGGATCAGATCCAGGGCATCGTCGTGGTCGCCCGTTTTCACAATCTCCGCCCATTGTTTCGCGGGATGCACTTCCATGAATTGGACGAAACGTTCCAACTGCGGCTCACTCAAATCAGCCAGGATTTTGACACGGTGCAGCGCGGCAGGCTTGATGCCGAAGCGGGCAACCGCTGGTGGCGGGAGCGGAATGGGGAGAACCGGTCAGGGCTTTGGCGCGGAAAAACATTTGCAGTTCTGGCAACTGCGCGGCCTGCTGCCAGCAATTGTTATTCTAGGGAAAGATCCAGGTGTCCGCCGTGACGCGTTGCTCCTTGACCCAGTCCACCAGCAATGGGAGTTCCATCGGGCCATAAACCGCATGGTCCTCGCCCCAGATGTTAAAACCGGTGCCGGTGTCTCCGGACGCCATGATATTATCCATATAACAAATGAGCGACCGGAAAGAAAGAGAAAAACAGCCGTTAAACCAGAGTTTACCGGCTGCCGATGGCGCCTTCGGGGTTCGTACCAAGGTATTGATGAATGGGCGAGCCTCTCTGGGTCGGCGTTTTGAGATCGTGTTGAACGAAGGTGGTGGGCAAAGTGGTTTGCTGCTGCTCAGGTTGGATTCGATGGAAACGCACGCACAGCTTCCTAAAAAAGTAAAACCCCTTCCGATTTTCCCGGAAGGGGCTTCAAAGGTTCCAAGTCAACTCAGAACTTGTAGATGATATTGGCGAGGATGACGTAGGCGTTCTCGGTCCGCGGCACGCCAGGCACAGTGCCCCCGTAAGCTGGATTGTATGCAGTATCCCAGCGCGCTTCCAGCCGGCTGAGCACGTTCTTCCACAGGTCATATTGAATGGTGGCGGTCAACTCAAATCCGGAGTTATCGGGAATGGCACCGGTGCCGGTGTAATTGCTAAGGTCAAGGTATTCTCCGCGAACATGCAGGCTTAATTTCTCCGTCGCCTGGAACGACGCATACAGACCGTAGGCGGTGGTGGCACTATTGACCCCGAGGTACGAGAAATTGGCGTCCACATGGTCAAACGCTGCGCCCACGGACAATCCTGTGACGGGCGTTTTGACGCTGAGGCCAGCGTAGTAGTTGACTTGATTGTCACCCGCCGAGCCGCCAAAACCGTCAATAATGCCGGCGTAAAGTGCCGAGCCTGCCAGGAAACCCCAGTCACTCGGGGCGGTGACAGTGACTGAGCCCATGTAGGTTTTATATGTTTGCCCGCGTGTAGAACGCCCGTTGATGGTCGCCGGCGACGAGGTGTTGGCGATACCTGCGGATGCGCTGATCATGTCACTGAACTTGTAAGACGCCAGAACACCGGTATGCGTCGTTGGCTCGAGCGTGTAGCCATAGGAGCGGGTCGCGTTAGGGTTGCTGCCGGATTCAAAGACTTCATAACCGATGATGGTATCAAAAACACCGACCTTGAAGTCGAGGCCGTTACCCACCGGCGCGCGCAGGGCCACATAGGCTTGCTTGACGCCGAAGTCGCCTCCAATACCCGATGATTGAGTCGCGAGGGCGTTAGCATCCGGGCCGAAGAGCAAATCAACCTTGTAACCAGCGGCCCAAGTGCTTTCATCCATCGGTTTTTCAATGGTGAGCTTGACCACGTTCAGGTTGAAACCGTCTGCCTTGGTCGCACCACCGAATGCGTAGGGCGGATAGTTGGCGGTGTCATTACCAATGTTCCATTGCGCCGATGTGTCCACATACCCACTGATCGTAGTGGAAGAAAGTGCGGTCATGACCGAACTCGCTTTTTCCTCGGCCTTGGCTGCTGAAGCCAAGCCGACAACACCGACCGCGGCCAATCCTAAAGTCCATTTATTAAACTTCATTTTGATTCCTCCAATGCTGTTTTTTTTGTTAGTTTTTTTGTTTGTTTTTTACTGACTGCAAAATTGCATCGTTGGCCCGAACCATCCCAAATGAAAGCTGGGCCGCGACTTTGGACACGCGCAGCGCCAGCTCTCATCACCGAGGGAACCACCAATGCACCAGACTGCTAGGCAAAACCCATGCCAGCGACTACTGAAAACAGTTAACCCGTTTGCTGTCAAGTGATTCTTTTTTGGGTCACCGTTTCGATCCGCCGCACCATTGCGTACTTGTCAACAGTGCGGTCAAATTTCCACAGGGCGTCAGGCTTTGAACTCCATGGGAAAAACCCCGTTCGCGCGAATGAATCTTCAATGCCTTCAGCAAATCCACGAGTGCTCACACACAATTTAACTTTGGAAATAACCCCCTTCCGATTTTCCCGGAAGGGGTCTTCAAGGTCCTAAATCAGATTAGAACTTGTAGATAATATTTGCGGCCAGCAAATAAGCATCCTTCCGATTGGCAGGGGAGACGCTGGTGACGCCTCCAAAGAGATTGTCGCCACCCACCGAACGGTCCCAACGGAATTCAACCCGGCTGATCACGTTCTTCCACAGGTCGTACTGCGCTGTGGCGGTGAACGCGAATATCTGCGCCTCGGGAATGGCATAGAAGAAGTAAGCCTTGTCTTCCAGATATTCCACACGAGCGTGCAGGCTTAACTTCTCGGTAGCTTGATAGGAAGCATAGCCGGCAATCGACCAGGCATCACCGTCGGCGCCCGGCGTGGCGGTAACCGCGTTGTGGACGTCGAGATAATCGAACGCCGCGCCAACCCGGAGTCCCGTGACAGGCGTGGCCAGCGTCGCACCTACGTACCAACTGGTCTGGTTGTCTCCGTAGGATGCACTGAAGCCGTTGACAATGCCACCGTAGAGTGTCGAACCGGCCAGGGCGCCCCAGTCGCTGGGAGCAGTGAAGGTCAGGGAACCCATGTACGCCTTGTAGGATTGGGCTTTTGGCGGATTTGCGCGACCATTGATTGCCGGCCCGATGGTGTTCGCAATGCCGGCCGACGCGCTGATCATGTCGCTAAACCGATAGCTCGCCAGGATGCCCGTGTGCGTCTGCGGCTCGATTGAATGGCCGTAAGAGCGGGTGTGGTTCGGGTTGCTGGGGTCTTCGACCGACTCGTAGCCGAGGATGCTATCAAACGCGCCGATCTTCCAGTCAATGCCGTTGCCAACCGGGGTGCGCAAGGCAACGTACGCTTGTCTGACCGCGAAGTCAGCGCCCAGACCTGTTGACTGGGTTGCAAGAGTATTGGCATCCGGTCCAGCCCACAAATCAACCCGGTATCCGGCCGCCCACTCGGATTCATCCAGCGCCTTCTCAATCCGCAGTTGAACTACGTTGAGGTTGAACCCATCGGCTTTTCCTGCTCCACCGAACTTGTAGCCAGGGTAATGGTTCTGACCGTCGCCGATGTTCCATTGCGCCGACGTATCCACATAACCACTGAGCGTCGTGGAAGAAAGCGCAGTCATGACCGAACTCGCTTTTTCCTCAGCCTTGACTGCAGAAACGAGGCTGACAACCCCGACTGCGGCCAGACCAAGTGTCCATTTATTAAACTTCATTTAGTTCCTCCGATGTTGTTGGTTCTGTTGTGTTTTCTGTGCATTGGGGGGTAAATCCGGTTTACCCATGCACCAAAATGGTGCATTTGCCAGCGAATTTATGGGAAAGCTCCCCGGCTTGACAACAAGTATTTTCAAATCATTTATCCATCGAAACGCGTGCTGAGTGTTGCACCATTTTGCGCTGCCGTGCCCGTGAACGTCCTTTTCCAATCGAAAACAGGCATATTTACAGGCCGCAAGGCCTGATGGACAAATCGGCTTTTGTTTCACCGGAACAGGAAATGCTAACCTGTACCGGGAATGGCGTTCTGGTGCCGCCACCTGTTTTGCATGAGGGCGCGGCATAAAAAAGTATTCACCCGGACAAATGATGTCCGCCGAAAATGATAAATGAGATTTATTTATATATGGAATCCAAGCTAGAGCTTGCAACGCATTGGCGGAATCGCTATCAACCAGAGCGGTAAGATTTTTATGCCTTCTTTTTCTTATGTAGCACGCGAGACGGGTTCCGGGCGGGAAATCCGGAATTCGGTTGAGGCTGCTTCCGAGCAGGCGGCGATTGCGGCCTTGTTGAATCGAAATCTCCTGGTGGTTTCCATCGAGGAGAAATTAGGAAAAAGAGGGAAAACCGGCGGCGGCCGTGTTTCGCTGCCAGAGTTGGTTATCTTTACCCGCCAACTGGCTACCATGATTGACGCGGGTCTGGCAATGGTTTCATCGCTGCAGGGATTGGCGGAGCAGACCAACCACAAAATCATGCGCGACGTCATCAAGGATGTCTGCGCGCGCGTGGAAGGGGGCGATAGTTTTTCCGAAGCGTTGCAAAAGCATCCCAAGGCCTTCAGCCGGCTTTACATCAGCATGGTGTCCGCCGGTGAGAAGGGCGGTTTGTTGGCGGAGATTCTCGCCCGGCTGGCAACTTACCTGGAGAACAGCGCCCGGTTGCGTAAGAAAATCAAGTCCGCCATGATGTATCCCACCGCGGTGACCGTTGTGGCCATCGGGATCACCATCTTTCTGCTGGTCAAAGTGGTGCCGGTCTTCGCAGAAATCTTCAGTGGCTTTGGCGCAAAATTGCCGGCCCCCACTCAGTTCTTGATCAACCTCAGCAATGTCGTGAAGAGTTATTTGCTGGTGATCCTGGCGGGCGGCGGTGCCATTGTTTACGGCTGGATTTATTTCATTAAAACCCCGCCCGGCCGGGAGTTTTGGGATTCCCGACGGATCAAGCTCCCCATTTTCGGTTCGATTGCCCACAAGGTTTGCCTTGCCCGTTTCACGCGGACTTTCGCTTCGCTGGTTCGCAGCGGCGTGCCGATCCTCGAAGTCTTGGCCATCGTCGGGACGACTTGTGGCAACGTCATCATGGAAAAAGCCATCAAAGTGGCCACCTTGGATATCGAGCGAGGGGAAGGAATTTCAGTGGCGTTGGGAAAGCACCGCATCTTCCCATCCATGATCATCCGCATGATTACGGCCGGTGAACAGACCGGCAAAATTGACGATATGTTGGAGCGCATCTCCGACTTCCTGGACGAAGAAATTGAAACCACTCTTGCCGGGCTGACTTCACTCATCGAGCCTATCTTGATCGTCGTCTTGGGCGTGATCGTCGGCGGCATGGTCATTTGCATGTTCCTGCCGATCTTCAAACTGAGCGAAATCGTCAGCCCAAACAAGCACTAATCGTTGGGGATGGTTTTTCGGCGGGCCTGGCGCGGATGAAACCATCGACCACAATCCTGCTTGCCCCCCTCCGCATTTTTGAATTAATTTCCGGCAATGTCTAAAGTGTTGCTGGTGGACGATGAGATGACCATGGTGCAGATGGTCGCGGAGATGCTTCGGGAAGGCGGGCACGAAGTTTTTCCCTTCACCAACGGCAATGCCGCCATCGCTGCGCTGGAAACCCACTCACCGGAACTGGTCATTACCGACCTTTACTTCGACAAAGCTCGAGCGCATGGCCTGGAGATTTTGCAAAAGGCGCGGGCGCTCAATCCCCCCGCCGTCGTCATTGTCATCACTGGCTTCGGCTCCATCGAGACCGCCGTTGAAGCGATGAAAAAGGGAGCTTACGATTATCTCGAAAAACCATTCAAATTGGAGGAACTCAAACTTTGCGTGCAACGTGCCCTCTCGTACAACGAAGCCATCTCGGAAAATTTCTACCTCCGCAAACAACTCAAGAAAAAATATCAGTTCAGTCAGATCATTGGCAGCGCGCCTAAAATGCAGGCCGTCTTCAAGCTGATTGAGCGCGTGGCCGATACCGACAGCACGATTCTCATTCTGGGCGAAAGCGGCACCGGCAAGGAATTGGTGGCCCGCGCCCTCCATTTCAACAGCCACCGCCAGCACGCTCCTTTTGTGCCGATCAATTGCAGCGCGCTGCCGGAAAACCTGCTCGAGTCCGAATTATTTGGCCATCGCAAAGGCGCCTTCACCGGCGCGATCAACGATAAACAAGGCCTGTTTCAGGAGGCCGATGGCGGCACCATTTTACTCGACGAAATCGGTTCCATGTCACCCACGCTGCAAAGCCGGCTGTTGCGCGTATTACAGGAGCGCGAAGTGCGTCGCGTGGGCGACAACACGTCCACGTTTGTCAACGTCCGCGTGGTCGCCGCCACCAACGAGCCCTTGGAGAAAAAAGTCAGGGACGGCAGCTTCCGCGAGGACCTCTACTACCGGCTCAACGTCATTCCGATCCCGCTGCCCAGCCTGCGCGAGCGCATCGACGACCTTCCGTTGCTCGTCGCTCATTTTTTAAAAGACAAAGTGAATCCGCGCACCGGCAAGCCGTTTCAAATCACGCGACCGGCCATGGATGTTCTTTGCGCGCATGGATGGCCGGGCAACGTGCGTGAACTGGAGAACGCCATCGAGCGTGCCGCAACGCTGTGCGAGGGAAACATCATCCAGGTTACCGACCTTCCCCCCTCCCTTTTGAAAAACCTCAGCCCCGAGGAGGTGGCCGCCTTATCGGTCGAACTCTCGGCCGCCACCGTGACCTTGCCAGAAATTCCAACACCGGCTCTTTATCCTTTGAACCATACGCACGACACCACATTCCTGGCCGCGCCGGAGTCGTCTGGGGCGCAGCCGGGCGTGCCGTTGAAAACATTTTTGCGGGAACAGGAATGGGCCTTCCTCAACCGCACCATGGCCCAAACCGGTGGCGACAAGGAAAAAGCCGCGCTCTTGCTGGGTGTCAGTCTGGCCACCTTGTACCGGAAACTTTCCGAAGATGCACCTGAAACGTAAGCCGGCGGCTTTACTTTTTGTTTCCATTTTCTGCTGCGGTTTCTATTATTGCCCGCTGTCGGCAGCAGCTACGAAAGCTGATTCGGTTGCCGTTCAAAATTTATGCCACTGACACATACCAAAGAGTTATTCGCCAAGGCCCTCAAAGGCAAATACGCGCTCGGCGCTTTCAACGTCAACAACATGGAGCTGCTTCAGGCCATCGTCGAAGCGTGCGAGGAGGAAAAAGCCCCCGTCATGCTTCAGATTTCCAAGGGCGCGCGCCAATACGCCAACCCCGTTTACCTGAAAAAACTCATTGAAGCCGCCATCAGTCTCTCCAACATCCCCATCGCCGTTCATCTCGATCACGGCGACTCGTTCGAACTGTGCAAGGAATGCATCGATGAAGGGTTTACCAGCGTCATGATCGACGCCAGCCATGAGCCGTTTGAGAAAAACATTGAGATTTGTAAAAAGGTGGTGGACTACGCGCACAAACACGACTGTGTTGTGGAAGGCGAACTCGGCATGTTGGTCGGCACCCAACACGATGATGGCGAAGAAGGCGGCGGATATTCCAAGGGGGGTTGCTACACTCATCCTGACGAAGCCGTTCAGTTTGTCAAAGCTTCCGGGGTCGATTCGCTCGCGGTCGCCATCGGCAATTCCCACGGCGCGTACAAGTTTAAAGGCGAACAGCACCTCGACCTCGACCGTCTGAAAGCCATCAAGCAGGCGCTCATGGACGCGGGTCTTGGCGATTATCCCCTGGTGCTCCACGGCGCATCCAGCGTGCCGAAGGACCTCGCCGAAGAAATCAACAAATATGGCGGCAAGCTCGGCACTGACACCGCCGGTGTGCCCGAAGCCGACATCGAAGTCGCCCGCCGGGTTGGTTGCACCAAGGTGAACATCGACACCGACCTTCGCCTCGCGATGACCGCGGCCATCCGCAAGGTGTTTATGGAAAATCCCAAGGAATTTGATCCGCGCAAGTATCTCGGCCCCGCGCGCGCCCGGGTGAAGGAATTAGTCCAGCACAAGGTCAAAAACGTGCTCTGCTGCGCCGGCCACGCATTTGACTGACGCCTTGGGCAGGCCGCGTGATTAAGGTTGGTTGGCTTTGACGAAACTGATTGCTCCGTCCACGTAGTGCTCAGGGTTCTTGGCAAATGAACCATTGTCGGTTTCAATGGCCAGAACGCCCTCCCATTTCGCGCGCTTCAACTCCTGAAACAAACCCTTGTAGTTGGCCTGGCCAGTGCCGATTTCCACATCGTTAATCACTTCCTTGCCGTCCACTTTTTCGATTTTCTTGTCCTTCAGGTGAATGTCAAAAACGCGACCGTCGTATTCGCGGAAAACTTTGGCGATGTCAAAACCCGCGCCCGTGGCGTGTCCGGCGTCAAGGCAAACGCCAATTCGCTTGTCGCGTGCGATGAGAACTTTTTTCACCGTTTCGGGATTGCCGTAGGTGCTCGTGAGACCGTGATTGTGAATTGCCAGTTTGATGTCGTACTCCTTGACCAGTTCCTCCAGATTGTCCCACACCGCCATCGGCTTGGGTTCGACAACGATGACTTTGATGCCCATGACCTTGGCAAACTCGAATAACTTCCGATTGTCCTCTTTGTCCGTCGAAGTGCCGTTGACGCCGAAGGTGTAACAAACCAGGCCGTTCTTATCGAGAATGACCTTTTTGCGTTTCGTTTCTTCAAGCGGCCCCTTGGGATTGATGTGTTTGTCGATCATCTGCACATATTTGATCTTGTGCTTCACACAAAAATCCACCACCTGATCAAAATCCATCTCCCGAAGCGTCCAAGTCTGGATGCCAACCTCCAATCCATAATCCCCGGCTCGCACTTCGCCGTCGAACAGCAACGATGCCGTGAAGAACGCCAACAAAAAGGAGAACGTGCATTTGATAATTTTCATGGTTATTTGTAATTCGCAGACCATTCAACCTGGAAATGAATTTGCGTCAATAACAAATCAGGTCCTGCCCCGGCCAACAATAAATTCGGTGCAACCAACCTGAATCCAACTTGTGTTTGACATGTCTGTTTGTTACACACGCTGCAAAAACCTGCGATAACGGGTCGTTTCTGGTGCCCGCGACTGAATTATTATGAATTGCTTGAATCAAAGAGTCATCGCCGTCTGGGCAGCTTGCAGCATCGCCGTAATTGCGCCTCGTGCTTCTTCGGCGGAAAACTGGCCGCAATGGCGAGGGCCGTTTTTCAACGGCTCAACCACGGAAAAAAACCTGCCCGACAAGTGGAGCGAAACCGAAAACATCGTCTGGAAAGCGCCGTTGCCGGGCCAAAGCGGCGCGACGCCCGTCGTCTGGGGCAACTCGATTTTTGTCTCCAGCCCTGACGCGCAAAAAAATCTCCTCTTACTTTGTATCGATCGTCGGGATGGCAAAGGGCGCTGGCAGAAACAGGTGGCCGTGGGTAACCGGCAACAAGGCAACAATAACATGGCGTCCCCTTCGCCTGTCACTGACGGCCGGAGAGTTTATGTCATTTTCGGCACCGGTGACCTGACCGCCTTTGATTTTTCCGGCCAGGAACTTTGGACGCGCAATCTCGCCAAGGAATATGGCCGCTTCGCCAACATGTGGCAATACGGCGCCAGCCCGTTGCTGTTCAAAGGCAGACTTTATATCCAGGTCCTGCAACGCAACCCGCCGCCGCCCGATTACACCCACGCGATCGACGACAAACCGGAGCGCGAATCGTTCATTCTCTGCCTTGATCCCAAGACCGGCAAAAACATCTGGCGGCATGTCCGCCCCACCGACGCCATCGGCGAATCGAAAGAGGCCTACACAACACCCATTCCTTATGAGGGAAAGAACGGCTCTGAAATCATTGTTCTGGGCGGTGACTATGTAACGGCGCACGACGCAACCACCGGTGACGAGCTCTGGCGTTGTGGGGGACTGAACTCCAAAAAGAATATCTGGTGGCGAACGGTGACTTCGCCGGTGGCCGCCGACGGATTCATTTACGTCTCCGCCCCCAAACGCGAACCGCTGCTGGCCGTCAAGGATGGCGGCGCCGGCCTCGTGACCGACACTCACATCGCGTGGAAATTGACGGAGTATTCGACCGACGTTTGCACGCCGCTTTATTATCAGAACAAGTTGTTCGTTCTCGACGGCGACCGGCAGATGATGACCTGCCTCAACCCCAAGACCGGCGAGAAAATCTGGCAGGGTAACCTGGGCCTGCGGGAAATCATCCGCGCCTCACCCACCGGCGCCGACGGAAAAATCTATTGCATCAGCGAAAAGGGAAACGTGGTGATACTGGATGCCGTTAACGAATTCAAAATCCTCGCCACCATTCCAATGAGCGGCGAACCATGCCGCTCATCCATTGTTGCGTCTGGCGGACAGCTTTTCATCCGCACCGCCGAGAATCTCTACTGCATTGGAAAGAAATGAATGACGAGTGGCCATATCACATCTTCCTTGCTTCACTCTCCTCATGGCGTTGCCGTATAAAATTGCCACGCTGCTTTATTGTTTCAACGAGCGGGACGAAGTGTTGCTGCTGGAACGTGCGCAAGAACCCAACCGCGGCTTTTGGAGTCCCGGCGGCGGCAAACTTCACACCGACATCGGCGAATCGCCCTGCGCCTGCGCCTGTCGCGAGGCGCACGAGGAACTGGGGTTGTCGATTCAACCCAGCGACTTACACCTGACCGGACTCGTCAGTGAGCATGGCTACGAAGGACAGGCCCATTGGTTGATTTTTTTGTTCGAGGTCAAACCGAGGTTGAAAACTCTGCCACCCCCGCATCGTGAGGGAAATTTCCAGTTCTTCCCGGTCCATGAACTGAAGCGCTTGAACCTGCCCCAAACGGATCGCGAACAAATCTGGCCGTTGTTCTGGCGGCATCGCGGCGGCTTCTTTGCTGCGCATTGCCATTGCCATCCCGACGGGCGTAACGAATGGATACTGGAACAATCCAATGTGGCGGCCGACGTGAGGAGTCTCTGACTTTCCGCAAAATTAGAGTGAGCCTCCTTGCATCGGCTGTTACAAGGGAACGATAATGAACGAACCGATCATCGATCTGCAAAGCGACCATTACTTCATGGGTGAGGCGTTGCGTCAGGCGGCGCGCGCGTACGAAGCGGAGGAAGTTCCCGTTGGCGCCGTGGTCGTGAGAGAGGGACGCATCATCGCCCGCGCCTTCAATCAGGTGGAATTGTTGAAAGACGCCACGGCCCACGCGGAAATGCTGGCCGTGACGCAGGCCGAGCAGGCGGTCGGCGACTGGCGACTGACCGATTGCACCCTTTACGTCACCAAGGAACCGTGTCCGATGTGCGCCGGCGCCATCGTTCACGTCCGCCTGGCGCGCGTGGTCTTTGGCGCGAGCGATCCCAAAGGCGGTGCGGCGGGGGGGGNNCTCCCAAAGGCGGTGCGGCGGGTGGGGTGGTGAATCTACTGCAATTTCCTTCGCTGAACCATCAATGCGCAATCACGTCGGGTGTGCGCGAAGCCGAATGTCGCTCCCTCCTGCAAACGTTTTTCGCGGAACAACGGACGAAACAGAGGTCAGTATCCGGGGAGCGAACGGAAAGTTTCCCTCCAAGCTCCGGACTCAACTGACCGCGAGTACCGAAACCTTTTCATTCGTCTCGTCGCGGACGGTCCCTTGGGCGCGGGGATCAAGCACCGGCTTCCCGTCCACAAAATACTGGTAGTGATGCAGTCGCGTTTGCCTCGCCACGACGGTAGAGGTGAACCGAAATTTAAGCGGCCCGCAAAAAGTTCCGCGCGACAAACTGCTCGCCTTGCTCGTTCTGCCCGCGCATACTCACCGATAATTATGCTGGTCTTTCTTGGCAAACTTTTGGAATTGGTGAAGCCCTACCGCGCGCGGCTGATTCTGGGGGTCTTGACCGGCGTCATCAGTGGTCTCATCGCACCGCTAATGATCAGTACGGTCATGTTCGTCTATGGCGCGGTCTTCCCAACGGTGGATGGCACGACCGCCGTGCAACTGCCGATCCGCGGCCTGCCCCGGTTCGCCGAGGAATGGTTTCATAACGTGCGCGCCGCGTTGGAAAACGGTTTGCCCACGCATCCGTGGGCGATGGTCGCACTGATCGCCGCCATTCCGGCCATCACTTTTCTGCGCGGCTTGTTCAGTTATCTGAACGTTTATTTTCTGCAATGGACTGCCAGCCGCGCCATCGCTGATCTGCGCACGAAGTTGTTCACGCACCTGCTGAACTTGTCCGCCGGCTTTCACAGCGAAAATTCCACCGGCCAGTTGATCTCGCGCGTCATCAACGACACCAGCGCGCTGCAAACCATTTTCAACAACACCACCGCCGTGATCGTCCGCGACCCCATCACGCTCATCGGCATGATGGGCTTGTTGGTGTGGCAACAACCCAAACTCACGCTGATCTCCCTGATCGCGATGCCGATGTGTGTCATCCCCATCGCCATCTACAGCCGCAAAGTGCGCCGGGCCAGCCGCGACATGCAAACCCGCTCCGCCGACCTCACGCAAATCATGACCGAATCCTTCACCGGCCACCGCATCGTCAAGGCCTACAACCTGGAACACATCGCGGCGAAACAATTCAACGAGACCGCGCGCAAATCCGTCGGCCACTTCATGCGTCTCGTCCGGGCGCTGGAAATTCCCGGGCCGCTCATCGAGTTCTTCGGCGCGTGCGGGGTCGCGTTACTGCTGGCGTATTTGATTCGTTTCTCGTCCGCCCGCCCCAGCCCCACGGATTTCCTGCAATTGATTGGCACCATTTTCCTGATGTATCAGCCGATGAAAAATCTTACGCGCATGCAAAGCCATTTCGTCCAGGCCCACGCCGCCGGCGAACGCGTCTTTGAAATGCTCGCCCTGAAAAATTCTGTCGTAGAGCCGCTCCAGCCCCGCCCCCTCAATGCCACCGGGGCGGACATTCACTTCGACCGCATTGAATTTGCCTATGGGGACAAATCCGTGGTGCATGGAATCGACCTCCACATTCAATCCGGCCAGCTCGTCGCGCTCGTCGGCCAGAGCGGCTCCGGCAAAACCACCCTCGCCAATCTGCTCCTCCGTTTCTATGATCCCCAACAAGGGGCCGTCCGCATCGGTGGCGTGGACATCCGCGAGTTCGCCACCCGCGACCTACGCAATCAAATGGCCGTCGTCACTCAGGAAAATATTTTATTCAACGACACCATCCGCCGGAACATCGAACTCGGCCGGCCCGGCGCGACCAGCGATGAGATCATCGCCGCCGCCCACCACGCCCACGCCCACGAGTTTATCATTCAAAAGCCGCTTGGCTACGAAGCCATCGTCGGTGAAAAAGGCGTGCGGCTTTCCGGCGGCCAACGCCAGCGCCTCGCCATTGCCCGCGCCGTGCTCCGCAACGCGCCCATTCTCATCCTCGACGAAGCCACGAGCGCAATGGACACCGAATCCGAGCGCGCCGTGCAGGCCGCGCTCGACGAATTGATGCGCGGCAAAACCACCCTCTGCATCGCGCACCGCCTTTCCACCATCCACCACGCCGACCTCATCGTCGTGCTCGATCAAGGGCGCATCGTGGAAACCGGCAAACACGAAGCACTCATTCAACGCGGCGGCATCTACCGCAAACTCTATGAGATGCAGTTCCAAAACAGTTCGGATGCGAAACCGCCGAACGCCAAATGATCCGGACGGTTCTACTTGGGACTTTGCATGGAGAGTCAACCTCGACGCGAGTGAAGCAGCGTCCTGAGTTAGCGACTAGACAGCGACAGCGCAATGCCCGACCCGAACGAACCGAAGGTGAAAAGGCCGTTAGCTAGAGCGATCCTGTCACGCGGAATTATTATCAGTATCCTTTTTTGGTGCGGGTGCGCTCTCCAGCAACTTGTCTCTCAAGACAAGATACCATGGAAAACCAAAGAGCCACACCAACAAGCATGCAGCAAAAACAATTATGGGTCTTGATGTTTGTAGCGTCGCTGCAATATCACAGCTCGGCACAAACGATGGATCAGCCCTATACCGCTTCCGCAAGCGTGAGGCATCAACTGCCGCCCAAACCGCGGTAACTGGAACTATGATTAACAGTATTGGAAAGTGGGTGAATGCGAATACAACAAGCGATATCAAGAACACAATCAATGTCCATGCAATGGCGGTAATAATTCTCATCAAGCAGTATCTTTGGCGCGCCTCAGAATATTATTATTACGCCGCAGAACATGCACAGTGTCGTGTTTGATTGGTGTTTAGAGCCATGTCTGTTAGCATGGATTATGAAGCCAGGCGTGCGCATTTCTAACAAGGATTATCGTGGGCGGAGAAAAGCCTCAAGGGTCCTCATATCTCGACACAAAAAAGCGACCTCACTCTATTTCACGAGCGTCGGATTCAAAATGAACTGAATCAGGTTGCGGAAATCAGCGTCGGGCATTTGCTCCAATCCCTCCGGCATCACCGACATCTCGCTGACGCGCATCGAGGCGACGTCGGATTTGGCGATGAGGTCTTCTTTCGGGCCGATCGAAAGCAGTTTCACGCGCGTGTCAGTGTCTTCCACGAGCCGACCGCTGAGGGTGCGGCCGTCCTTGGTCGTGACTTCGACGTTTTCGTAACCCTTGCCGATGACTTGATTCGGATCAATCACGTTCGCTAGCAGCGCGTCGAGGCTGGAACGCCCCACGCCCGTCAAGTCCGGCCCCACATCCGCGCCTTCGCCGTTCAATTTGTGACAGACGAAGCAAACCTTGCGGGCGATTTCATGTCCGGCATTCAAATCCACCGGCCCATCCGTCACCACTTTCTTCTTCACCTCGATCAGTTTGAGTTTGTCGATGTTCGCTTCGCGGTAACGTCCGATGAATCGTGTCGTGTAATCGTGGACCACGGCGTCTTCGCGATTGAAGAGCGCGCGAATGACGGTCACCGGAATGTCCGACGATGAAATCACTTTTGTTTCCAGCCCCTTGAAGAACGGCCCCAGCCACTTGCCGCGCGACGACAACACTTCCGCCGCAACAAACCGCTCGGGCAACGTGAAATTCGGCCAATGCTTGATGATTTGATCCGCCACGTCGTCGCCGTCGATTTCACCGAGCGCGCGAATCGCTTCCGTCACGAGCGATTCATTTTTTTCGTTGGCAAGCAATTGAAACATGGCTTCGCGCGCCGCCGAGGTTTTGGTTTGTTTCGCGGCGCGAATCGCTTGCAGCCGGTCATCAATGCTCCCATTGGGATCGCCGACGCGCTTGAGAGTTTCCTGGATGGCGACCGCGTCTCCCCAGAGTGCGCCGAGACGTTGGGCGCGTTCGACCAGTTCGGACTTGCCGCCGGCTTTCAGTTTGTTGAGGAACGGTGCGGTCGGAACCGTCGGCACGACGGCGTTGCCTCGCTGCCCTTCCAGCAATCCATCCAGCGCCAGCGCCACTAGCACGGAATCTTTCGCTTCCAGCGTGCCAATGAAATTGACGGCGAGATCGATCAACCTGGGGTCTTGTGTGTCGCAAACGCGGCGCGTGAGTTTGGGCAAAATCTGTTTACTGATGCTCGCGTATTGTGTGCCGTGGTCACGCATCCAGACAAACAGCGGCTGCGGGTCTTTGGCAACTCCGGGTTCGAGCGCCATCCAGACCATGAACGGCAGGAGCGGGTCTTCGCCGCTGCCGGATTGTTCCATGAGGGTCGTGAGGATGGGGAGCACGTTGGCGTTCGTGGCGCCGTCCGGCGGCCGTGAATTGACGGTCAGGCTGCCGGAGACGAATTGCCGCACGGCAGTCGCAACCCCGACGCGCACGGACGGATCGCGGTCTTTGGCCAATATCATCAGCCGCGCCATCGCTTTGATCGAGGCGTCGCCGCGTTCTCCGGTGGCCCTCGCGATCCACAGGCGAATGGCCGGTTCGGGATCGGCAACCAGTTTGTCGAGGCTGATGTCATTCAATCGATCAGAACCCAGGAGTGTCCAGAGCGCGGCGAGCCGGGCTTCCAGCGTCTTGCCTTCGGCGAGCAACTGTTGGAGCGGAGGAACGGCCAGGGGATCGCGTCGTTCGGTCAAAATCCGTTGCGCCATCCGGCGCGACCAGATGTTTCCAAACGTCAACGCCTCGACGAGTTGAGCGTTGCTCCACTTGGCCATGTTCATGTCCACGACCCGGCGGCTGGGGACTTTTGCACCGGGCGTCTTGCCGGTGTAAACCACGCGCCAGATGCGGCCCCGCTCGCGGTCCACGCCTTCCGGGTCGGCCTCGGCGTTTTGGTAACACGGATATTTGTCACACCAATCCATCACCCACAATGCGCCGTCCGGCCCGACCTGTTCGCTGACAGGTCGAAACCAGCCATCGGTCGTGGTGAGAAAATCCTTGTCCGCGGTGGCTTTGAAACTGGCGCCGTTTGGCGTGAGATGATCGTGGTTGACTGCGTTTTGGTGAATGTTGCCCATGAATACTTCGCCCTGCCACTGCGGCGGGAATTGATCGCCCTGATAAATCTGGATGCCGCCGTAGGCGGCCATGTGATGTTTGTGTTCCACAATCGACTTGAGGAGTTCGTAGCCATAAGGATCGGACGGCGACCCGCTCTGTCGCGCATAATGCCCGCCCGGTGCCATGTGAAAAAGATGATCAATGACGCAGGCGCTGACAAAGGCGTTCCCATAGCGGTCAAAATCAACGCCCCACGGATTGCTCGTGCCGTCGGCGAAGACTTCAAACTTTTTCGTGCGCGGATGGAAACGAGCAACGGCGGCGTTCACCACCACTCCGGGTTCGCTCGCTTCGGGAATTTTCACTTTGGAACGGGTGAAAACCCCATGCGTCAGATAAAGCCAGCCGTCCGGTCCCCAAGTGAAACTGTTCAGCAATTCGTGACGGTCCTCCATGCCGAAGCCGGTCAGCAGCTTGGTCCGTTTGTCCGCAACGTCATCGCCGTTGGTGTCTTCCAGAAACAACAAGTCCGGCGCCTGCCCCACAAACACGCCGCCGTAGCCGAGTTGAATACCGGTTGCGAGATTGAGACCGTCGGCAAAAATGGTGACCTTGTCGGCGCGGCCGTCGTTATCAGTGTCTTCCAGAATTTTGATGCGGTCGCGCGGCTTGGCGCCGGGTCGCGCGCCGAGCGGATATTCAAAAAGTTCCACCACCCACAACCGCCCGCGTTCGTCCCAAGTCATGGCAACGGGGTTGATGACATCCGGCTCGGCGGCAAAGAGCCGAACCTCGAACCCTTCCGGCACCGTAAATCTCTTTTGCGCTTCAGCGGGCGAAAGCGCCGGGGTGCTGGCGGGAGCGTGTTCTCCCGTGAGTTGTTTGCCCGCAGCCGGGGCGCGGTCGATTCCAATTAACGCCACGTAAAGTAATAAAAGTAAACAGGCCTTCATTCGTCGATTGCCGGGAATTAAGGAAAGATTCGGCTTTGGGGTCAATTCATTTTACCAACGTCAGCCGGGAAAGGCGAAATTTTGATTGTTTTTTGGGCCAATCCGGCAATGTTCTCTCCCTGTGAAAGCAGTCATCCTCGCCGCCGGCAAAGGCACGCGCATGCGCGAACTCACCAATGAGCTTCCCAAACCGATGCTCAAAGTGCAGGGCAAACCAATCCTCGAACACATCATCGAGGGAATCATCAGCGCTGGCATCCGCGAAATTTTCATCGTCACCGGATTTCGGGCGGAAGTGGTCGAGCAATATTTTGGCACCGGCGGCAAATGGGGCGTGCGCATCGAATATGGCCGTCAAGTGGTGCAGGACGGCACCGGCAAAGCGCCGGAACTCGCCAGGGAATTTGTCGGCGCGGCGCCGTTTTTACTGACTTACGGCGATATCCTCGTGAAGCCGGAAACCTATCCGAGGATGGTGCACCGATATAATGAAGATTATTTTTTCGGTGTCGTCACGGTGACCGTCGGCGAAGACGTGACCAAAGGCGGGCTGGCTTTTTTTGACGAATCATTTTGCCTCAAACGATTGGTGGAGAAACCAGGCGTGGAGCAACTGGAGGAGTTGCGTTGCGAAGGCTTGCTGCAACCCGGCGAACCGACCTGGTATAACGCCGGCATCTACATCTTCCGCCCATCGTTGTTCGAATTCACTGCCAAGCTGGAAAAATCTCCGCGCGGCGAATATGAATTGACCGACGCAATCAGCGCTTTGTTGGCGACGCATCACCGCATCGCCGGTTTCGAGATCCAGGGACGCTGGGTGGATGTGCGTGATCCCGAAGTGTTGGCGACTTTGGAGCGAGAGTCGGTGGCGCGCTAATCCTTGCCCGTGCCGTTGTCGCCCGTACCCGTAAATTCCGGATGCGGCTGATGGTCATCGTTCCAGCGGCAACGCGATTAAGTGTCTTTAGCGTTTCTTCAAGCCCGCGCTGCTCGCGCGCTTGGCGATCTTCCGACTGGTTTCGATTTTGCCCACCGTCCCAATCTTCAAGTAGAGCGACCTGACTTTGTTCAACAATGCGTCGCGCCGGTCGTAAAGCCGCTTCAATTTTCGCGGCTTGACGCGGCTCAAACAGTAAGCGGTGAGCAATGGCAGCGAGATGGTGGAATCGACGTACGCGACGACGCAATCCGGCAACGTGTCGGGATCGACCTTGCCCCAACTCACCGCTTCGGCGGGCGTCGCGCCGCTCAGGCCGCCGGTGTCGGGGCGGGCGTCCGTACATTGCAGGAAATAATCATGACCTTTCTCCCGAATGCCCATGACCTCCTGAATCTGTGGTTCGGTCTGGAGCATGAAATTCTTTGGTGAACCGCCACCGAGGATGAACACGCTCGATTTGTGGCCGCTGGACTTCCCTTCATAGACGATCGCCGCAGTCTGATTCACGTCGCGGTTCACGTCGAACTGTAATTTTGAATCGCGCAGCGCCATCGCGGCAACGTTCATGCCAATGGAACTGTCGCCGGGGCTGCTGGTGAAAATGGGGGTGCCGCATTCGTAGGCGGCGGCGAGAACGGAACTGTCCTTGAGCTTTAATTTTTTGCCGCGCTCGCAAACGTATTTGCCAAGCAAGAAATGAAATTCATCCGTGCCCATCGGCCGTTGGAAGTCCTCGCCCTTGATGACTTCACGCACGAAAGCATCGGTGTCAAGCAACACGTTGTAGTCAAATAACACGTCATAGATGCGGATGACGCCGTCGCGATGCAACGCCACGTCGTCGAGAAACGGCGAACCGGCGTAGAGCTTCATGTCGAGGCCGTAATGGAGATCGTGGTAAAGGTTTGCGCCCGTGGAGACAATCCAATCGATAAAGCCGGCTTTCATCAGAGGAATGAGACAGGACTTGCCGAGACCCGCGGGCGTGAGCGCGCCGGTGAGGCTCAAGCCGATGAAACCATCGTTCGGCAGCATTTTTTCGGTAAGCAACTTGGCCGCTTCACGAAGCCGCCCTCCGTTGTAGGCCAGGAACGTTTTATCGATAAGATCAGCGACCGAGATGTTCCGGCCCACGCCGAAAGGGTTGAGGCGCGGGTAGGCGGCAAACTTGGTGGAGCGATGTTTACTCATGCGCGCGAGTTTTGCGAAACCGGCAACAAAGGCAAACTGAAAACAAGAGCCGCCATCGGTGCTTCTTGATTTGTGATGGTTAAAACGCGCGAAGATACGGCGGCCTTTCACGCTTCAACTTGCTCTGGGCGGAATGACTTGGCACACTGCGCGGCAATGCGCGGAACCTTTCGAGCGTGGAGCGAAGCCACGGAGACGTATGTTCTCGAAGTTATTCTGGAAGAGCGGCGCGGCAAAGGCGCGGCGATTCTGCGCACGGCGTTGCTCGGCCTGTCCAAACTTTTTCAACTGGGCGTCAAGGCCCGTCGCTTTCTTTACAATGTCCGCATCCTGCGCGACTCAACGCTCGGCGTGCAGGTTATCGCCATCGGCAATCTCACCGTAGGCGGCACCGGCAAAACGCCCGTGGTGGAAAAATTCGCGCGTGAACTCAAGGACGCCGGGCGCACCGTGGCGATTCTGTCACGCGGGTATCGCTCCAAACCACCGCCGTTGAGCAAACGACTGCTGGACAAATTTCTGTTTCGCGAGGACAGCACTCCGCCGCGCGTGGTGTCGGACGGCAAATCGCTGTTGCTCAATTCCGAAACCGCCGGTGACGAACCCTACATGTTGGCGTCCAATTTGAAGGATGTGGTGGTGCTGGTGGATAAAGACCGCGTCAAGAGCGGGCGTTATGCCATCGAAAAATTTGGCTGCGACACGTTGCTGCTGGATGACGGTTTTCAATACTGGAAACTGCGCGGGCGGCGGCACGACGTGGTGTTGGTGGATTGCCAGCAGCCTTTTGGCAATGAACGATTGCTGCCACGCGGCACGTTGCGCGAACCGCCATCGCACCTCGCGCGCGCCAACACAATCTTCATCACCAAAAGCGACGGCAACACCCGCGAGCTGCGCCGGCGAATCGAGCAATACAATCCAACCGCCGGGATCATCGAATGCATCCACCATCCGCTCTATTTCGAGGATGTCTTTTCCGGGGAACGAGTGGGTTTGAATTTGCTCAAAGGCCTGAAGGTGGCTTCGCTCAGCGCCATTGCCCAACCGGAAAGCTTTGAGAAAAGTCTGGTGACGCTGGGCGGCGAACTGGTTTATTCCAAGCGTTTTGCCGATCACCATCGCTTCACACAACAGGAAGTTTTGAACGCCATCAACCGCGGCAAGAAGCGCCAGGCCGCCGCCATCATCACGACGCAAAAGGACGCCGTGCGTTTTCCCAAGATCGACCGGCGCGATCTGGCCATCTATTTTATGCGGGTGGAAATAAAAATCCTGAGCGGTGCCGAGGACTTTCACGATTGCGTGGACAAAATCTGTTTCCGCTAAACCATGGAAAAGTTGCTCTATCTTCTAGCCCGCGGGGTGATCGCCTTGTTGCAATCGCTGCCGCTGCCAACCGTGGCGCGGTTGGGGCGCGTCGGCGGCACACTGGCTTACGTGCTGGACGGGCGGCACCGGCACGTGGCGGTGCGTAACCTGACGATGTGCTTCAGCGAAAAATCAGCCGAAGGTATTAACGCGCTGGCGCGGGAAAATTTCCGCCGGCTGGGTGAGAATTATTGCTGCGCGGTGAAGACTGCGGCCATGACCCCCGAAGCATTACAGGCGCGTTTGGAGTTTGTGGATGCGGGAAAAACCTTGGCGCAACTTAACGGCCAGGGCCCCTATAGTTGCATCGTCGCGATCGGGCACTTTGGCAATTTCGAACTCTACGCGCACATGGGTAAATATTTCCCCGGCTGTCAATTCGCCACCACCTATCGCGCCTTGCGCCAGCCGTCCTTGGATCGCTTGTTGACTTCGCTGCGCGAACGTTCCGGTTGCCTTTTCTTTGAACGGCGTATGGATGGCGCTGCCTTACGGGCTGCTGTCGGCAAAAACAATCTTGTGCTCGGTCTGTTGTCCGACCAAAGCGCCGGCAAACGTGGCGCCCGGTTACCGTTCCTGGGTCATGAGTGCTCCACGTCCACCGCGCCGGCGATCTTTGCCCTGCGCTATCGTCTGCCGCTGCACGCCGGAATTTGTTTTCGCATCGGCCTCGCTCGTTGGCGGCTCGAATTCGGCCAAGAAATTCCCACTCGCGAAAACGGTCAGGCCCGTTCGGTGGAAGCCATCATGGCGGATGTGAATCGCGCGTTCGAAAATGCCGTTCGCCGTGATCCGGCCAACTGGTTCTGGGTACACAATCGGTGGAAGACGGAGAAACCAAGCGTGACCAGCACCATGACGGAGACAACCGGGGAAACCGAACTCCTGTCAAAATAGAATCTACCATGATTCCGCACTCCGAACGGATTCTCGTGCGCCATGTGAACTGAGCGGTGATGACGGTGCCCAAGCTGCTGCGATTGTGCGATCGGTTTCCCGATGCTCATAAGTGAGCGGTAACAGCGTGGCTTGCCTTTGCCTCGCGGTTGCGAAATACTGCCCCCGTGCAAGTCACGGTGACTCAACTGACGGATCGGCTGGTTTCCTCCTACGCCCGCGTGGGCGGCATCAACCACCTTGACGGCAAGAACCTGCCCTCCAAACGCGCCATTGCCCTGATCACTGTCGATTTGTTGCGCCTGCTGTTTCCCGGCTTCTTCGACGAGAAATCCATTCATTCGTCGGAGATCAAAGTCGAAACGGCAACGTTGATGGATTCGGTGCTTGGGCGGCTCGAAGATGAAATTTACAAAAGTCTCGAATACAATCCGCCGGCTGATGTGGCCAAGAAAGACCTCCGAGCGGCCGCGCATACTCTGACAATTGATTTTCTGGGCAGCCTGCCGCATATTCGGGAATTGCTGCAAACGGACACCGAGGCCGCCTACAAAGGCGACCCGGCGGCGTTGAGCAGGGAGGAAGTCATCGTCGCTTACCCGTGCATCGAAGCCATCGCCGTGCAACGGCTGGCGCACGAACTCCATCGCAAAAACATCGCGCTCATTCCGCGTATTATGACCGAGTGGGCGCACAGCCGCACGGGGATGGATTTGCATCCCGGCGCCCAAATCGGAACGCATTTCTTTGTCGATCACTGCACCGGCACCGTGGTGGGCGAAACCACGATCATCGGCAACCACATTAAAATGTATCAGGGCGTCGGCTTGGTGGCGAAATCGCTGGCGGCGGGACAGGCGTTGCGCGGGCAGAAACGCCATCCCACCATCGAAGATCACGTGACCATTTACGCCGGCGCGACGATCATGGGCGGCGACACCGTGGTGGGCGAAGGCAGCACCATCGGCGCCAACGTGTTTCTGACCAGCAGCGTGCCGGCGCATTCACTCGTCGTGCAGGAAGGCGCGAATGTGAAAGTGATGAGCAAGAAAGATCGGGAGAAAAAAGAGTCGGAATTTGAGATTTAGATCTGGCTGATTAAGTTGCGTGAAAATTCTCGGCATCATCCCGGCCCGTTACGCTTCGACGCGCTTTTCCGGCAAACCGCTCAAGCCCATCGCCGGCAAACCGCTCATCCAGCACGTCGTCGAGCAATGCAAAAAAGCCGGCTCGTTGAGCGAAGTCATCGTGGCCACGGACGACACTCGCATTTGGGAGGCAGCCCAAAACTTTTGCCGGGTGGAGATGACACGCGACGATCATCCGAGCGGCTCGGACCGCATTGCCGAAGTCGCAGCGCGTTGCGAGTGCGATGCCGTGCTGAACATTCAGGGAGATGAACCGTTGATTGACCCGGTGGTAATTGACGCGGTGGCGGCCGCGCTGACGGGCAACGAAATGTCCACCGCCGCCACGCCAATCAAAACGCCCGCCGACTACGACAATCCGAACGTTGTAAAAGTCATTGTCAACGCCGCCGGTCGCGCCCTATACTTTTCCCGGCGCACGATACCGTATCTGCGTGATGCCGCCAGTCGTTCGGTTGCCGAACAGTTGGCGGCGTTTCCATTTTTGAAACACCTGGGTATTTACGGTTATCGGCGCGAGACATTGCTGCGGCTGGTGAGATTTCCAGTCTCGCCGCTGGAAGGTGCGGAAAAACTGGAACAGTTGCGCGCGTTGGAAAACGGAATTCAAATCGCGGTCGTGAAGGTCGATTACGACAGCGTCGGCGTGGACACGCCGGAGGATGTGGCGCGGGTGGAAAAACTTTTGCAAGCATGATGACTGACGGACATGAGCAGGTGGGTAAGTGGGAAAGTCAGAAAGTGGGACTTCGCATTTGTCCCACTTTCCGACTTTCTTACCTGCCCACTTTCGCAGCACTTCGCAAAGAACCCTCTGATTACCAATGAAATTTATCTTTGTGACAGGTGGCGTGGTGAGTTCGCTTGGCAAGGGCCTGACGGCGGCCGCACTCGGCACGTTGCTCGAAAATCGCGGGCTGAAGGTCGCGCTCCAAAAATTCGACCCCTACCTCAACGTCGATCCCGGCACCATGAGCCCGTATCAACACGGCGAGGTCTATGTGCTCGACGACGGCGCGGAAACCGACCTGGATCTCGGCCACTACGAACGCTTCACGAACGTCAAGCTAACGCGCATCAACAACCTCACCAGCGGCCAAGTTTATCAGACCGTGCTCAACAACGAGCGGGAAGGGAAATATCTCGGCAAGACAGTGCAAGTCATCCCGCACGTGACGGACGAAATCAAGAATCGTATCCACCTGCTGGCCGAACAAAGCAACGCCGACGTCGTCATCACGGAAATCGGCGGCACCACCGGCGACATCGAAGGGCTGCCTTTCCTCGAAGCGATCCGCGAGTTCGCGCTCGAAGTCGGCTACAACAATGCCGTTTTTCTGCACCTCACCTACGTTCCGTTCATCAAGGCCGCCGGCGAGTTGAAGACCAAGCCCACACAACAATCCGTCGCCAAGCTGCGCGAAATCGGTATCGCACCGCACATCCTCGTGTGCCGTTGCGAGAAACCGCTCGACAAGGAATTACGCCAGAAAATTTCCATGTTCTGCAATGTTCCATACGAAGCGGTCATCGAGGAACAGGACGTCGAGCACAGCATTTACGAAGTGCCGTTGATGCTGCAACGCGAGCGGTTGGACGATTTGGTTTGCCGCCAGTTGCACCTCGATACGCCGCTCGCCAACATGACGCACTGGCAGGAAATCATTCGCAAACTCATCGCACCCCGCCATCGCGTCCGCGTTGGCGTTGTCGGCAAATACATCGAGTTGAACGACGCTTACAAGTCGGTGTATGAGGCGATCATCCACGGCGGCGTGGCCAATGATTGCGGGGTGGAACTCGTGAAAGTGGATGCGGAGGACATTGAACGCGATGGCACGGAAAAAATCCTGAAAGGACTTGGCGGCATACTCGTGCCGGGCGGTTTTGGTGAACGCGGCGTGCTGGGCAAAATCATGGCCGCCCAATACGCCCGCGAAAACAAAGTCCCGTATCTCGGCCTCTGCCTGGGAATGCAGATCGCGACCATCGAGTTCGCCAGGAACGTTTTGAAACTGGAAAAGGCGCACTCCACGGAATTCGATCCAAACACGGCGCACCCCGTCATCGCGTTGCTCGACGGACAAACCAAAGTGACGAAGAAAGGTGGAACGATGCGGCTGGGCGCGCAGCCATGCCAGTTGGTGATGGGAACGAAGGCGGCTCAACTTTACGGCGCGTTCGTGGTTAATGAACGTCACCGGCATCGCTACGAATTCAACAACGCCTATCGCGAGCGGTTCGAGAAAGCCGGGGTTGTGTTCAGCGGCTTCACGCCTGATGGCAAACTGGTGGAGGTCATTGAATTGGCCAATCACCCGTTCTTCATCGCGAGCCAGTTCCATCCGGAATTTCACAGCAAACCGCACCAGCCGCATCCGTTGTTCAAAGGCTTCATCGCCGCAGCACACCAGCAGATTCACCACAAGCCGCTGTGACGGAGTTCGTATGGCAGGCAAGTTTCCCTCCAACAGCGTCGAACGCGGCGCTGCTTCTCTAGCAAGACGACGACTGTTTCGAATCGGCTTTGTCGCTCTCGGCTTGGTGGTTGCCGGGCTATTGTTGAGCCCACATTTTACCTTCGAACCGCTGCACAAAGGGAAGCCGATCCGTTATTGCACGGATCGAGCGTGCGGGCCGAATGGCAATTCGTTTCGACTTGAGGTGAAACAAATCGGGTCACCCGCCGTTCCTTACCTGATCGCAAAACTTCATACCAAGGACACTTGGCTTCGCACGACATGGATGGCTGTACACGAGAAACTGCCTGATCGATTGAGTGGTTTTTTTACGGAGTTGCAACCTGCCTGCGAGGTTCGTTCTGCTGCCGTTGAATGTCTGGCTTTTATCGGTTCGGAAGCCAGGAGCGCCGTCCCGGATCTGATCAAGGTGCTCAACGAAGACCGCTTCGTAGCGAGTCACGCGACAAGCGCACTCGGCGCGATTGGTCCGGGTGCCAAAGAAGCTCTGCCTGTTCTTAAAACATCACTGTCGAACAAAACCAATATGATGGAAAAGATCGATACCGCTTGGGCTATTTGGAGAATTGCTGGAGAAACCAACTTGATGCTTCAGCTTTGCATCGAAGCGATTTCGCAACAGTCTGACGACGGCGCAGCCATGAACGCTGCATTAGCACTGAGCCAAATGGGAGCAGTTGCGTTACCAACGGCTCCACAACTAATACACCTTCTCAAGGACATGACTCACACCGTTGGCACACGTGGAAACGCTGCCTTGGCACTTGCAGCGATTGGCGCCAGAGACGAAACGATCGTTGCTGCGTTAAAGAACGGAACAAGAGATACCAACATTAGGATACAGTCGAACTGTGCGCGAGCGCTTTGGCGGTTGGACAGCAAGTATGCTTCATTCGCTGTGCCGATAATCGTCAATGGCATCATTGATTGGAACCAACAGCATCCGGAATCGAAATCAGAATTCACACATCTCCATGAGTATGACAAAGTGGATCTCAAGGTCGCCATCCCGGCTTTGAAAGAACTCCTCAGCAGTGATTCGCGGCAAATCAGGCAAGTTGCCGCCGAGGCGTTGAGAATGATTGATCCAGAGTCCACTAATGAGCTAGGAATCAAGTGACTTACGCCAAAGCCATCGAATTCCTCTACGACCTGCGCTGGTTTGGCGCGAAGTTTGGGCTGGAGAATACCTTCAAGCTGGCTGCGCTGGCCGGTAATCCGCAGAACCAACTTCGCTTCATCCATGTCGCCGGCACCAATGGCAAAGGCTCCACATGTGCCATGCTGGAAAGCATCTACCGCGCGGCTGGATTGCGTGTCGGATTGTTCACGTCGCCGCATCTCGTGGCGTTCGGCGAACGCATTCAAGTCAATCGCCAGCCCATCAGCGAAGCCGATGTGGCAAGGCTGATTGATGAGATGCAATCTTTGCTCGGGAAGTTTTCCGTCGAACATCACTCCACATTTTTCGAAGTCGTCACCGTGATGGCGCTGCGTTATTTCGACGAACAGAAGTGCGACCTCGTGATCTGGGAAACCGGCATGGGTGGGCGGCTGGATGCGACGAACATCGTCACCCCGCTGGCGAGCGTCATCACCAACGTGCAACTCGACCACCAACAATGGCTGGGAGAAACCGTGAAAAAAATTGCGTTTGAAAAGGCTGGCATCATCAAGCGCAACGTGCCGGTGATTTGCGCCGAGCAAACCCCCGAGGCGATTGCCGTGATTGAACGCCAGGCCAAACGCCTGCAGGCGCCGATGCATGCGGCCGGGCAGGAGTGGCATGTCAATATCGAGCGCGGACGCCTGGTCTATCAGGACGACCGCGGGCTAATGGATCTGGCGGCGCCAAAACTGTTCGGCCGGCATCAGTTCGACAATGCCGGCCTCGCGATTGCAACGCTGCGCGCGCAAAACCTGTTCAAGGTTGATGCCGCGGCGTTCGAGGCCGGTATCGTCAACGCCGAATGGCCGGCGCGGATGCAGCGGCTGGCGTCGGGCGCGCTGGTGGAGCAGGCGCCGCAGGGTTCCGAGATCTGGCTCGACGGCGGCCACAATGCCGAGGGCGGGCGTGTTACCGCAGCGGCGCTGGGCGATCTCGAGGAACGGGTATCGCGTCCCCTCGTGGTCATCGTCGGCATGATGGCCAACAAGGACGCCGGCGCGTTTCTCGCCAATTTCGCGGGCCTGACCCGTCACATCGTTGCCGTGCAGATACCGGATCGCCTGGGCGCGATGCCGCCGGACCGGCTGGCGGACGCCGCGCGCGCACTCGGCATGCGCGTTGAAAGCGCAGGTAGCGTCGAAGCGGCTTTGCGTTCGCTGGCGCGACTTGTCTATGAGGTGCCGCCGCGCATCCTGATCACGGGGTCGCTGTACCTTGCTGGCCATGTGCTGGCCGCCAACGGCACCCCGCCGCGGTAGGCCGATATGCGCTTTGCCGCGATTGCCGATGTGCACGGAAACTACCTCGCGCTTGAGGCTGTGATTGCCGACATCCGCGCGCATGATATCGACGAGATCGTCAACCTCGGTGACATGGCGAGCGGACCGCTTGACGCACGGCGGACGATGGATGCGTTGATGGCGCTCGACGCGGTCCATGTGCTCGGCAATCACGACCGCTATCTGATCGACCGGCTCCCTGAGAAGATGGGATCGTGGGACCGCCCCGCGCATGCGCAGCTCGACGCTGTCCATCTCGACTGGCTTCGCGCGGTGCCGCCGACGCTTGTATACCGCGACCGCGTCTTTCTCTGCCACGCGACGCCGGCGAGCGATCAGGTCTATTGGCTGGAAACCGTTTTGCCCGACGGCACGGTGCGGATGTCGTCGCTGGAAGCAATCGAAAGGGCGGCCGAAGGGATCGCGCAAGGCCTCATTCTCTGCGGCCACACCCACATCGCGCGCGCGGTCCGGCTCACCGACGGCCGGCTGATCGTCAATCCCGGCAGCGTAGGCTCTCCCGGTTACCGCGACAGCCATCCGTTTCCGCATGTCATGGAAGTGGGCACACCGGATGCGCGCTACGCGATTCTCGAATTNNGCCGGACGCGCGCTATGCGATCCTGGAATGGGTTGACGGCGAATGGCGCGCGATCTTCCGCCATGTGCCCTACGATCACGATGCGATGGCCGCATTGGCGCGCCGCAACGGCCAGCCTGAACTCGCCTCTGCGCTGGCGACGGGGTGGATAAGGTAGTTCAAAACAAAACGGCCGGCGATGAGCCGGCCGTCAGAACTAGATCATTGTAAGCGAGGCGATCACACCGCGGCCGTAATCCACTGCTGCAGCTT
>PLJQ01000470.1 GCA_003140275.1 Limisphaerales bacterium | reverse complement strand
GGCTCGTTGAATGGGTCGTAGCCTAGATAGGTGGTCAATCGGGGCTGGAAAGCCCAGGCTGGATACACTCGGTCTGTTTCCCACAGGCTAAGGGTTCTGTTGCTAACCCCTAGTTTTAGAGCAGCTTCCGATTGTCGGATTCCTGCCAAGAATCGTTTCTTTTTGAGGTGTTCGCCAAGGGTTGTAGGCTCCTTTGCGATTGGAAAACTCCGTGTCCATACAGGTGCAACATCCTTTCGGGCGACGGTTACAATGCGGTTGCAAAAAGGCAACATCGCGCACGCCGGATGGAAAAATGCCGGGTGAATCGCGCAGTTCACCGCGCGAGATTCAAAATTATCTGGGCCGGATTTCCGGGCCGCTGCTGGACCGTATCGATCTGCACATCGAAGTGCCGCCGGTCAAATTCCGCGAAATCACGACCGAGCGCACCGGTGAGACCTCCAGGCAAATCCGAGAGCGTGTGATAGCCGCGCGCCAACGCCAGCAAGCGAGGTTTGCCAGCAAATCAAAGATTACCTGCAACGCACGGATGGGCAGTCGCGAGTTGAAGACTTACTGCGCAATCGATGACGCCACGCTGGAATTGTTGAAATTTGCGATGAGCGATTTGAACTTAAGTGCCCGCGCTTACGACCGCATTTTGAAAGTAGCACGCACCATCGCAGACCTGGCCGGTGCGGAAAACATCGCCAGCGAACATATCTCCGAAGCCATTCAATACCGCTCGCTGGATCGCCAGTTGTGGACGTGATTCATTTGTTGAACAGCCCAACGATGCGCAAACGAACATTAGTCATCGGTTGCATCTCTTTTACTTTAATCGGTTCTTCGCTGTTTCCAGTGGATCCGAGTACCATGAATGATTGGCGAGTCCCGACGGCTGTTTGTGAAACGCTCGCCCTCACCCCAGCCCCTCTCCCCCATGGAGAGGGAGCATCGTTGTCCGTCAGGTGGTAGATCGCTCGCGCTTTGGAAACGAAGTCCAGCACCTGGCAACACGAGACGGACCCGCGGCTTATCCAACACCCGGGCATAAGCTTTTTCCTCTCCTGGGGGGAGAGGATCAAGGTGAGGGCGAGCCAAAACTCTACCATCACCCGGTCACAGGGGAGTCAACGTTTCCTGAACCACCAGGACTTTCAACGAATCCGGCGTCGGATGGGCGGCCAGCTCAATGGCGGCGGCGGTTTGCTCCAACGGGAATGTGTGGGTGATGAATGGGCGCACATCGAGCCGACGGGAAAAGACCCATTGCACGACTTTTTTTTGCACCGTGAAATCGGCAGAGTAACTGCCGAGCAAATCTTTTTCATCGACACAGACGGTGGCGAGATCGACGGCCGTTTGACGGCCCCGGCGCGTGTGCGCAAAGAGAAGAATTTGTCCGCCGCCACGGACCTGTCCGAGCGCCTGTTGAACGACGGCATCGGACGGGACGGTGATAATGGCCGCGTCCAGTCCGCGACCGCGCGTGATTCGCTCAAGCAGTTGAGTCGCAGCACCGCTCACTTCATCGCCACCCCCGGGCCGAATGGTAGGGCGCGTCACTCCGTGCGCGCCGCCGGACAGAGTTGGCGTCTCAAACGGCGCGCCCGGAGGTCGGCGCCCTACCACACCGATGGCTTCAGAAGTATGCTGCTCGTGAGCTCTCTCCCCGCCCGACCCATTCACAGTCCACCGGGCGCCGAATTTTTTAGCGAGTTGCAAACGGGATTCGATCAAATCCGTGGCCAGCACATTTATTCCCTTCAGTTTCAGCAGGCGTGTGAACATCAATCCAATGGGTCCCTGGCCGGCCACGAGGACGGTGTCGCCGCGCAGCAGCGTCAGCCGCTGGATGGCCTTGAGCACCGTGTTGACGGGCTCGAGCAGGGCACCCTCGGCAAACGAATTGCGCGGCGGAATCTTGACAACGCCGGGCAGCACAAACGACATGACGCGCACGTATTCGGCGTAGCCGCCGCCCGCCGGCTCAAAGCCCGCAGTGATACCGGTGCGTTTGTATTGAGCGCATTGCGCGAAGGCGCGATGGCGGCAGGCGTGACATCGCAAACAGGGAATGTGATGGTGCAACGCCACGCGCTCGCCGGGTTTGAAACCTTTGACCCGCGCGCCGACCCGGACAATCGTGCCGGCCGTTTCATGGCCAAAAATGCGGGGCGGCGTCAAGGTGCCGTATTGAATTTTCTTGATGTCCGTCGGGCAAACGCCGCACGCGGCCACCTTGACCAGCAATTCACCGGCCTGGATGCGCGGCACCGGCACGGTCTCGACGCGCAAATCGTCCGGACCGCGATAGACCGCCGCGCGCATGGTTTTGGGGATTACAAACACAGGGAGGTTTTAACCACGGATGAACCCGGATGAACACAGATTTTTGCAACCGTACCTATAACTTCGCAGGAGACGACGTGAGGAGACTCAAGTCAGAAGCCGGAAGCCGGAAGCCGGAAGCCGGAAGCCGGAGGTCTGACTTCTGACGTCTGAAATCAGGCTTCTGACCTCTGACCTCCGACGTCTGATTTAGAGTCTCGTGACCTCGACTCCTACACCATATTCTGTAGGAGACGACGTAAGGAGACTCTAATTGAAAACTAGAAAACGAAAGTGGGCCGTGCCTGCGCCGAGCCGCGGCAGGCAGGCAGGCGGGCAGGCGGGCAGGTGGGCAGATGCCTTTCTCACCTGCCTGCGCCCGGCCTATGGCAGGCAGGCTCTCCCACTCGCCCACCGGCCACCCTTGTAGGAGACGACGTGAGGAGGTTCTGATGGCTGACGTAGAGTTGGGCTTC
>PLJQ01000469.1:24044-36775 GCA_003140275.1 Limisphaerales bacterium | reverse complement strand
CCGAAGGCGTCCCAGCCCATCGGGTGGAGCACGTTGAAACCGCGGAGGCGCTTATAGCGCGCGACAATGTCCGTCGCGGTGTAACCCTCGGGATGTCCGACATGCAAACCCGCGCCGCTCGGATACGGGAACATGTCCAGGATGTAAAACTTGGGCTGGGATTTGCCGCCAGCCACCATTGAATCAGCGCCGTGACGTTTGGCGAAGGGGTGGTTTTCGGGGACAAGTTCACCGGGGTTGAACGCACGAAATGCCTGCTGTTCGTCCCAAATTTTCTGCCACTTGGGTTCGATCAGGTGAAACGGATATTGCCTGCGGCTGCTCGCCATAGAGCCGCAGATATTGCGGAAAGTCGCACGAGCGGGCAATGGTAGAATTCAGTAACAGCGCGAATAAACCTGGCAGTGATTCGAAGCCGGCGAGTAAATTTTACCGGCTGTTTCAAACGACAACACGCAAGGTTTTGACATCCTCGTCATTTGCATATAAATAAACAGTAACCATGAGTCTGTTCGGCAAGCTGGCAAGCGGGTGATGCCTGCCCTTTATGAACATTTCAACCGCAGCGCAGATGACCTGTGAATTGCCGATAAGGAACCGGCGACGTGGGTTTACGCTGGTTGAGTTGCTGGTGGTCATTGGCATCATCGGGATTCTGGCGGCGATGCTTTTGACGGCTGTGGCCCGGTCGAAGACCAGAGCCCAGGCCATCTTCTGCCTGAACAACACAAAGCAACTTGCTTTGGCGTGGCTGATCTACGCGGGTGATAACGGCGACCGACTTCCGTACAATCTGGGCGGCGACGCCAGCCGGAAGACCGTGGCGGAAAAAAGCAATCTGAATTGGGTGAACGACATCATGAACTGGGAGTTGAACGACGACAATACCAACAAGACGCTGATCACCGAGGCCAGTCTGGCGACGTACGCCAACAACGTCGTCAGCATTTACCGATGCCCGTCCGATAATGTTCTCAGCGGCATTCAACGAAAGGTCGGGTGGACCGCGCGGGTGCGCAGTTATTCGATGAATGCGATGGTGGGAAACGCGGGCGACCTTTCAAGCACGGGCGTGAATCAGAACAATCCCGATTACGTGCAGTTCTTCAAGCTTTCGACCATTCCACGTCCTTCGGGAATCTTCGTTTTCCTGGATGAACACCCCGACAGCATTGACGATGGATATTTCATCAACCAAGCCTATAAATGGGAGTGGATTGATTTGCCCGCTTCCTACCACAACGGGGCCGGCTGTTTTTCTTTCGCCGATGGCCATTCCGAAACGCATCGTTGGCGCTTCACCAGCACCAAACCCCTCGCCCGTCCCGGCGCGGCTCACTTGCCGATTTCCATTCCCGAGAGTGAGTTGGGCGATTTTGACTGGGTTACCGATCACATGAGTGTCGAACGATAGGATGAGTTGCGGCGCGACACTTAAAGGTATTTGCGAATAAAATCCTCGTCGCCGAATCCGCCCAGGACGTAAACCTTGTCGCCGAGGTTCCAACTGGCGGTCATGAGTTGGTTGACTTTATTGATGAGAGGTTTGTTTGCAGGTGGCGCGTCAGGCAGGGAGGAGCGATCAATCACAAAGAGAAAAAGGTCGCTCTTAACGCCCGGGGCGAGCGGTCGGCCAGAATTGAAACAAACCATCGAGACTCGTTTGCCCTGCCAGGTCAAAATCTTGCAGCCCGACCCGTGCGTCTTTTCGAGTACTGGAGGCAGGACATAGTTGCTGAGGGCGCTATTGTTCGCAAGGAACGCGCGAATTTGTTTCAGATCATTGGTTTCCAAATCCATGCTGTAGCTGCGCAACGCTGTGCTCACCATCCGGCTGCGGAAGCCGAAAAAGCCATTCTCCTCGCGCGGTTGCAACCAAAAAACCGCGAGGCCGATCAACAACACGATGGCGGCAGCGGCGGCGAGAATGGCCGGTTGCCGCCACCAGATGATTTTCCGCCGCGACGTGTATTCCGCCAAAAGTTGCTCTTTCAAACCTTCGGGAACGGTTATTTGCCTGAACTTGTCGCGGATAGTTGCTTGCAGCGCGCAATGTTGCTCGAACCAATGTCCCAGTTCCGGATTGGACTGAGCCAGCGACAGGGCTTCGGCTAATTGTGGATCGTGCGCGTTGGCATCGTCGGCCCGATAGAGCATCAGGATTTCCTTTGCTTGCTGACTATTCACGCGGTTCCTTCTTCAATCGATCAACTGATGCGGCCTTGTTTGTCAACGCCTGCTGGAGCTGCACCATGCCGCGGGCAATCCTTGACTTGACGGTGCCCAGCGGCACTTCCAAAATGCCGGCGATTTCTTTGTACGAGCAGTCCTCCAGATAAAACAACGAGAGCGGCGCTTGAAAGAGTTTGTCGATCTGGGCGAGGGACTGAAGCACCTGGGTTGAGTCCAATTGATTGATTGATGGTGGCGAAATGGCAGGCAAATCACCCTCCACCTGGCTGAGTTCATGGTGGGGGAAGCGTGTTTGTTTGCGGCGCGTTTCCAAAAACTCCCGATGCAAGGTTGTAAACAGCCACGTTTTCACCTTGGAGGGGTCGCGCAGTTGATGGCCTTTGCTGGCCCAGATATAGAATGTCTGCTGAACGAGATCACAGGCGTCGGCTTCCTTTCGCGTGAGACTGAAAGCAAATTGGTAGAGCGACACATAAAAGCGCGCCACGAGCGTTTCAAAGTTTAAGCCAGCAGCCATATACCGGCGTCAACGATAAGAGCGATCGACGCCCGGATGGTTCCCGTCAATCTACTACTCGAACCGGACCGCAATCCCAGTCTGCGGCCGGTCCTGCAAAAACACGAGATCAAAAATCTCCCTTGAGCGGGAACCAATCGCGCGCTGGTTCATCTTAACGGAGTGAGGGGCTTGCCACCCTTCCGGGTCAAGCCGACCGAATTTAATGAAAAACGATACAATACGATCACTTTCGCTGCCGGGAACATCACACGCGAACCAAGGGGTGAGTTGTATTTTTGTTTCGTGGTCAGTTTCGGATCCAAGGAAACGGCGGAATGGTTATTCGTGCGGCTGGTGCAGTCGTGGCGGTCTTGGTGCCGGAGCGGCCACTGTTCCATACGCGGGGACGGCGTTGAAACCTATTAGAGTCACCTCCTGGCAATCCCATTTCTGGACCAAAGAGTTGGCAAACTTTTGAAGAGGTTCCGAGCGCCATCTGGTTCATTCGTTGACCGGGGCTGACACATCCTGCGGGAGTTTGAGTTCATTTCCTGATTTGGGCGCGGAGCTTGAATTTTCATTTTCGTTCCTTAAACTTGCGGAGTGTTGTCAGGGCCCAAAACGAAATGATTACGTGTTACACATCGCCGGCTTCGGGGGGACGTTCGCCGGCATTGCCGGACTGGTTTCAGATCGCCGCTGGAAATACACCGCGCGCCAGCCAAATTCTTAATACCCGGATCGGCCCTTCAATGCGGACGACAAACCATCGCAATCCCGGAGTTGAATTATGAGGGTTCGCGACCATTGGTTGCCCTGGCTTGTGTTAACGGCTGGCGTTGGAATTTTTGGTGTTCTGCTCAGTTCCTGTTCGACTGTTGAGCGCACGGTGCTGGCGCCGCCGGAGATTCCGGGCGCAACCTATGCCGGCAATAAATCCTGCGCCGAGTGTCACGCGAACATTTCCCGGCAATTTCCCGGCAGCGCCCATGCGCGCGTGCATCTGGAGACCGCAAAGCTCGCGGGCGGAACCGGCTGTGAATCTTGCCACGGTCCGGGCAGCAGACACATTGAGGCCGGCGGCGGCCGCGGCGTGTTCATCAACAATCCGCGCAAGGACACCGCCGCTTGTTTTCAATGTCATCTTGAAACGCGCGCTGAATTCAATCTGACGCATCATCATCCCGTTATCGAGAACCGGATCAATTGTGCGCAATGCCATGATCCGCACGGCAGCGACATTTTCAAATCCGCCGGCGGCCTGGCGATGGCGCGACTGAATGAAGGTTGCGCGTCGTGTCATCGCGAACAAACCCGCCCGTTTATTTTCGAGCATGAAGCGATGCGCGAGGGCTGCACCGTTTGTCACAATCCACATGGGTCAATCAACCGGAAGATGCTGGTCGAAAATGATCCGAATCTTTGCCTGAAGTGCCACGCCCAGGTTCAAGGAATGGGCGTGGGACGCCAGCAGATCTACATCGGTCACGCGGATCACACTGCGTTTCTGCGACAGGGCACGTGCTGGAGCGCCGGGTGCCACACGGCAATTCATGGGTCAAATGTACATCCGCGGATGTTCTATTGAAGGCAATCCGTCATGCGCAACAGGTGAAACCGAACAAAGCATGAAGCTTTCAAGCCCAATTCACCGCGCATCGCGCATTACGCATTTCTGTTTTCCGTTTTTGTTTTGCGTTGTCGTGGTCGCAGCGGAAATCGACGCAACCAAACTTCCTTCCCCCGCGAAGATCAAAGTCGAATTCGACCGCGATATTAAGCCCATCTTTGAAAAATCCTGCTTGCGCTGCCACGGGCCGGAAAAACCCAAGAGCCGATTTCGCCTGGATAATCGCGCATCTGCGTTGAAGGGCGGCGAAAACGGCATCGACATCATTCCCGGCAACAGCGCCAAGAGTCCGTTCATTCATTACGTCGCGCGGCTGGTGGAGGACATGGAAATGCCGCCGCCGGGCAAAGGCGATCCGCTGACACTGGAACAGATCGGGTTGTTGCGAGCGTGGATTGATCAAGATGCCAACTGGCCGGACACGTTCCCGTTGGACGAACGAGGTTTTGTCTTTGCGCCGACGTTGCGCTGGATTCACGTCCAAGGTGACGAGAAAAAATTCCGTGAGAATGAAGGAATGCATGAGGGATGGGCGACCGGTATCGAACAGTTCAGCCTTACGGAACAAGTTGGAACTGATCGAAAGTTTTCCGCGGAAGGCCGGACACTGTTTCAAGACCATGATTATCAGTTGTACCTGAAGCTGGAGAAGACGGACGTCGGATTCATCAGCGGAGGCGTCGAGCAATGGCGAACATATTATGACGACAGCGGCGGCTACTACCGCCCGTTCGGAAACCCCTCGTCCGATCTGGATCGAAATTTGTTTTTGGACAGCGGGCAGATGTGGATTAATTTCGGGCTAAGCCTGCCTAATTGGCCGCAAATGGTGCTCGGCTACGAGTATCAGTTCAAGAACGGGAACGAATCCACCCTGGAATGGGGTAACTTGGGCGGGACCAGTGCGTTCGCGAGAAACATCCTCCCGGCTGCCAGGAGCATCGACGAGCGCACGCACATCGTAAAGTTTGAACTCGTTCACGACATTTACGACTGGCATCTGGAGGAGAGTGCGCGCGTCGAGTTCTTCAATTTGCGCACCGAGCGGGATGACGTGAAAAATCCACTGACTCTTCCTCCGCCGGAGGGCGTCGTCCAAACGCGCGAAGGTTCCGGCCATGTGGAAGGACAAAACACCGTTCGCCTGGAGCGGCAGGTCAATGATTGGGTTTTTCTTTCCGGTGGTTATCTCTATTCGCGATTCGACGGTGATGCTTCAATGCAGCAGGTCACACTCGACCAGACGGGGGTGCTGACGCCGGGTCTATTTTGGTTCAGCGACGACATCGTGCTCAAGCGCGAGACGCATAGTTTTAGTGTGGCCGGCCAGTTGATGCCGGAGGAGGGCTTGAGTGTTTCCCTGGGATTGCAACCTGAATGGACGCACCAGGAGGGTTTCGGAAACGTCCAATTTAGCGAGGGGGATCTGAGCGACCCGTCCTTCCTGGCCCCGCCCGCCACGCTAAGATCGGATTTGGACACGCAAAAGTTTTCAGAACAGTTCTCGGTTCGATACACCAAATTCCCATGGACGGTCCTGTTCGCCGAAGCGCGCTGGGAACAGGAACAGATCGGCCAATTTGAACACCAAGTCGGCGACGAAACGATTCTGAGCGCAGCCGGTTTTCTGCGGCGCACGGATTTCACAAATGATCGCACCGACTATCGTTTTGGCTTCAACACGTCTCCCTGGCGGCGACTCTCGTTCAGTGCCTACTATAAAAGCCGGGTCAGCAACAGCGGTTATGACAATTTCAAATTACCATCCAATAGCGAAGGCTACTCTGCCTTTATTCGCGGGCGAAGGATCGATACGGATGAGCTGCAAACCAAACTCGTTCTCCGACCCGCAGACTGGTTGAAGACGACGCTTACTTACCAACGCGTCGCGACCGAATACGAGACGGCCACGGATCCCGTTTCACCCGATATTTCACCCGGCGGGACAATTGTTGCCGCCAATTATTATGCGAATGTTTACAGCGCGAATGCCACGCTCACGCCATTTCGGCGGCTTTACTTGTCCGCTACCTTTTCTTACAGCGACGCTCGGACGGTCACGGCGCAGAACGATAATCCTTCCGTCGTTCCATACAAGGGTGACATTTACACGATCATTTCCAGCGCCACATTTGCCGTGAACGAATCCACCGACCTGCAGGCGACGTACACATTTTCGCGCGCCAAATTCGATCAAAACAACGTTGTGGAGGGGCTTCCGCTCGGACTCAATTACGTCCGGCATGGAGTGACGTTCGGGGCGACGAAACGTCTGACCCCCAACCTGTCAACGAATCTGCGGTATGCCCTTTATCAGTATGACGAACCAAGCAGCGGTGGAGTGAATAATTACACGGCTCATGGCGTGTTCGCGACGTTGACCATGAGATGGCCCTGAAAACCCGGGGTATTGAAAATGGCGCAAAAATCGACTAACCTTGGGCTGCCAGCTATACGATGAACAAGTTCTTAAAGCTTCTCCTTGCCAGCTTGTGCCTGTCGGGCGTGATTGCGGTCGCCCCGGCCTGGGGTGCGACCAACATCGTCAACATGATCAACACAAGATTTGTTCCCCCTGATCTGACGATTGCCGTCGGCGACACGGTGACATGGACGAATTTGGAGCGAACCTCTCACGACACCGTCAGCGGGGTGAACGGGGTGCCGAGCGGCCTTTGGAAAAGTCGGTTGTTCGGCATTGGGGGGAGTTTTTCCTTCACCTTCACCAACACGCCGGTGGGAATCAAAATTCCTTATTACTGCACACCTCACGTCTTTATCGGCATGGTCGGTACGATCACGGTATTGCCCGCACCGCCCACCATCGACAGCCCGACCGACGGCGCTTCGTTCACGGCTGGGGACACTGTAGTTATTCAAGCCACGGCTTCAGGCAGCACCAGCGTCGTCGCGCGCATTGATTTTTATACGAATGAGAATTTTATCGGTTCGATTACAAATTCGCCTTCAATTACAAATTCGATTTACACCGTGACTTTAACCAACATCGCCCAAGGGGATTATACGCTGAGTGCCGTGGCCGTGGATAACCAAGACGTGTCGTCCGCGCCGGCCGTCGTAAATATTGCGGTCGGTCCTGCGGAGGCACCGAGCATTACTTCACAACCGCAAAGCCGGATCAGCAGGATCGGGGGCAAAGTTGAGTTTGCCGTCATCGCCACGGGCAGTCCGCCACCGCAGTATCAATGGCAGTTCGACGGCAACGATATTCCTGGTGCCAACAACGCAACGTATCAGCTCGGCAATGTTCAGAGTCATGACGCCGGCACTTATGTCGTCGTCGTGAGTAACCGGGTCGCTTTCACCAACAGCCAGCCGGCGGCTCTTGAGTTGGACTCCATACCGCCCGTGATCGTCATAACCAGCTCGCCGCCCGACTTCACGCGAACCAACTCGCCGTTCGTCTTGCTCGCAGGCACCGCAAGCGACGATAGAGGGGTGGATCATGTGGAAGTGCAGGTCAACAGCGGTCCCTTTCTCAGCGACGAAGGCATATCTATATTTGCAGATGGATCGACGAATTGGAGTGCCACCGTTGCTTTGGTGCCGGGCAACAACGCCGTGCGGGTGCGCAGTGTGGATTTGGCCGGAAACATTTCGATCGAGGCCGTCCGCTTCTTCACTTATGTCGCGAACTGGCAACTGACCGTCACAAATCACGGCTTGGGCATGGTTACCCCGGACCTCACTCGCAGTCCGCTGAAGATCGGGCAGCTTTACACCCTCAAGGCAGTATCTGCCCCTGGGAATGTTTTTGATGGATGGGATTTTGGTGGATTGGCAGGAGTGGGCAACTCCAACAACGCAACCTTGAGTTTTGTCATGCAGCCGGGCTTGGTTTTGACGGCGAATTTTATTTCCAATCCATTCACCACGGTCAACGGAACGTACGCGGGGCTGTTTTACGACCACGACCCCAATGCCATCGCGCCGGAGAGTTCGGGATTCTTCACGTTGCGAGTTGGGCGCTTCGGAGCGTTCACGGGCACACTATTGATTGATGGCGGTGGTTATCCGTTCCGCGGACAGTTCAATAACCAGGGTCAGGCGACAGTGCCTGTGCTTCGGCGACAACTGGTTCCGGTGTTCCTGACTCTAAATCTGGATCTGTCCGGCGGCACCGATCAAGTTCACGGCGAGGTTAGCGATGCCTTCTGGACTGTGGAATTGCTGGGGAACCGAAATGCATTTCAGCCTCGTTTGCAATCCGCACCTCAAGCCGGCACATACCATTTTGATCTCAAACGCAACGACAACTCGATGGTCATCGGAACGAACAACATCGCAAGAATCAACACTACTGGCCAGGTGCGCTTCCAAGGCAGCTTGAACGAACACAAGTTCAGCATGGCAACGTCGCTCGCGCAAAATGGCGACTGTCCCTTCTACGTTTCCCTGCGGGTTGGGAGCGAGGCCATAATTGGCTGGTTGAGCTTCACGAACGAAACGACACTCTCCTCCGGTACCAATCTGTTTTGGGTTAGGTCAGGAACAAACAGTGTTCCACTTCAGTTTGAGTTCGTCCCTCAATAATGACATACCGCGCATGACGACGCTTTTCATTGCCACGCGCAATGCCCACAAGGTTCAGGAAATCCGCAGCATTCTCGGCGGCACGTTTGGTTATCTGACGTTGAATGATATTCCAACGGCACCCGCAGTGGTTGAAGACGTCAACACCTTTGCGGGTAACGCCACGAAAAAGGCAGTGCAACTCGCGCGGTGGCTAGCTTCTGAAATTTCAAATGCAGAATATCGGTTCTCAAATCCGGCCTTCGTGCTCGCTGACGACTCCGGCCTTGAAGTGGACGCACTCCACGGTGCGCCCGGCGTGCATTCGGCACGGTTTGCAGCCAACAGCGGCACTGCCAATTCGCCGGACGCGGCAAATAACGCCAAGTTACTCCAGTTGCTTGCCAATATTCCTCTGGAGAAACGGATCGCTCGCTTTCGCTGTGTACTGGCGCTGACACCGATTCTTGAGCCGGCGGTTGATCGCAGTTCACCGGTTTACGGCGCGAATGAATTTGAACTACAAACCGAGTTGTTTGAAGGTGTGTGCGAAGGTTGGGTTGGATTTTGTTCGAGCGGGCACGGCGGATTTGGTTACGACCCGCTGTTTCTGCCAGCTGGTTTTAACCAGACGTTTTCGGAGTTGGGTGAAACCACCAAGAATCAATTGAGCCACCGGTCAATGGCGCNNAATGGCGCTGACGAAATTGAAACCCAGACTCGAACAACTTTGCTGAAATTTCTTAATCCGTTTGCGCGCGAACACCGGCAGGAATTCAATAGATGATCTTCACGCGATAGAATCGGAACGTGTTTGTGGCGGTCGCGTCGGCCACGATATAGCGGTTGCCGTTCCCGTTCGTGGCCAACAGTTGCTGCCAGACGGGCGGCATGGCGGTGGTGAATTCAACGATGTTCGTCTTGCCATTCACGCTGGTCCAGGAAATCTGCCGCTCGTTGTTCGTTACGGTGATTTGCACGGAGAGCAGGGAGATGTCCACGTAGAATAAATCCACGTAACGCGGCTGATTCGTGCCGAAATAGGTCACCGGTAGTGTTTGGAACACATTGGTGGCAAGATTGTCCGTGGGGTACCACGATTGCATGTTCACCAGGAAATTCCCGTAAGAGATCAGATTGAAGAAACCCAGGACGCCGCCCGTATTGGTGGGGCCAGTATCCCGCACCACGTGGCCGAATACGGTGAAGCCGCCATTCTGATTGTCCAGATTCGTGGCGTTGTTGTTGAGGTTGAAAAACCATTCGCGTGTCGCCGAGTTCGGATTACCTCCCAGCTTGGCCATCGCGAGGGTGCCGTTCGTGTTGCTGAACAGCGGCCCCACATTGAACTCATTGCTGATAGGCCCGAAGTCCGGGACAACTCCGAGGTTGTCCCAGGTCGGCGCGAACAGGTTGGTGGCGTTGCGAACAAAGGTGAAATAACCGCCGCCTTGCGCGACAAAGCCGGGTACCACCCGTTGAAAGAATGTGTTTTGATACTCGCCGCTCTGGACCAGGCGTTTGAAATTCTCCGTCGTAATCGGCTTTTGCTGGTCGTAAAGCTCTACTTCTACGTTGCCAATGACCGTACGAAATTGCGCCAATGTGCCGGCTTGGGCGGTGGCAGCGGTCAGTAGAAAAATCAGCGGCAGACGAAAATGATGTTGGCGCAAAATGCGGCGCATATTCTTCGGACAAGGATAACCCATTTATACACGAAGTCGGAATTATTTGCGCACATCCGACGGAAAAGCCCAGTAAACAGTGAGAGTTCTTACCGAAAGATGCGCACTTATTTATGACGTTGTGTATAGTCCGGCATTTCCAGCCGCGGACGTAATTTTCCGTTGGAGGCCAGCATCCGAAAGCAGTGTTCGCTGTCGGTTGGCTCGGCGATAAATTGTCCACCCGCACATTCCAGGATCAGTCCGCCCGCCGCAATGTCCCACAAATGGATGCCAGCCTCCACGTATGCATCGAATCGTCCACTGGCCACATAAGTCAACGCCAGTGCCGCGGCACCCGTTATGCGCACCTTATGAGTCTGCCACGCCAGGCGGTTGAAGACAGGCAGCATAAGTTCCATCGTTGCTTTGCTCTTGGCAAAACCGATCATAACAATTGCCTCGCTGAGTTGCCGACATTGACTGACCTTAACGACCCGGCCATTCAATCGGGCTGGCTGACCGCGAATGGCCGTCCAAAGCTCGTCGCAAAACGGATCATAGACAACGCCAATGATGGTTTCGTAAATGTCCTCGTGGTGGAGCGAGCATACCCGCGAGCGGTGGGCCGAATTCGAGTCCGGCTCGCGAGGACGCCCGCCCCACCGTGGTCGCACTTGAAGCGCGATGGAAACGCAGGCGTGCGGAATTCCCCGGGCAAAATTGACCGTTCCATCAATTGGATCAACCACCCAGCGCTGCGCCGCCTCCATGTCGCCCAGCACGCCTTCCTCGCCGAGAACCGGAATGTCTGGGAAGGCGGAACGCAGAATCTTCTCAATCAGTTTCTGGCAACGAATATCAAGCTTCAGCCGGATGTCGTACCGCGAAACTTCATGGACTCTTTTAGCTTTGTGCTGATGTCGGCGCATGAGATCGCCGGCGGCACGGGCGGTATTGACGGCGGACGCGAGGAGTTTTTTCTGCTCAGAGAATTTCATGCTGCGCTGGCGCGGAAAAATGACTGCGCTCAACCATTAAGGCTTTCCAACGCCGCCTGGACGTGTTCCAGCTTCGATTGCCAGTCAGCGAGGCGTTGCTGGTGCTCCAGGAGAACCGGCGGTGGAACTTTCGAGGTGAAGCCAGGGTTGGCGAGTTTTTGTCGCACTTTGGCGATCTCGGCCTCGATTTTTTCCTTCTCTTTCGTCAGCCGAACTTTTTCAGCTTCGACATCAATGAGTCCTTCCAGCGGCAGGAACAATTTACCCATCGGTGTGTGCGCCGTGGGCGTGCCTCTCTTTGCGGTGTAGTTCTCGTTGATCTCGATGGCTTCGGCATTGAGGAGGATCTTGATGACATCGGCATCGTGCGGGAGGATTTCTCGATTCGGCTTCAAAACAAACCTCACCTTCTTCCCGCTTTGAATATTTCCAATACGCCGCAGGTTGCGGCCTTGAGTGACGACTTCGTATTTCGCGTCGGCGAACTCAAGATAGCAATCGTCGAGACCGTAGTGATCACGGAAATCGCCCTCGAAGGCCTTGGGCCACGGTGCGTTCATGATGGTCTCTCCGCCTTGATCCTGAGGCATATCGCGGGCGTAACCCATCCCGTGCCAGAGTTCCTCCGTGATGAAGGGCAGGAACGGGTGAAATAACCGTAGGGTATGACCCAAGACGAAATCAATTACGGCGAGAGTGTTCGCCTTGCGTGCGTCCTGTTCCGCACTCCGCACTCCGCGTTCCGCACTCCCCAAGACGGCCTTGCTCGCTTCAACATACCAGTCACAATACTCGCTCCAGAAGAACCGATAGAGCGCGGCGGTGGCTTCGTTGAATTTGTATTCGGCGAAGGCGGTGGTGATTTCGCGGATGGCTTGGTTCAGCTTCAGCAGAATCCATTTATCGTCGCTGGTAAGCAGCGACGGATTGATTTCGCCTTGGACTTCAAAAATTTCGGGCGAGTCGCCCGAAACCGCCGGCGAGTCCCCGGCGCTCCCCTGCATCTGGCGGAAGCGGCAGGCGTTCCAGAGTTTGTTGCAGAAGTTGCGGCCCAGTTCCACGTCCTTTTCGTCGAAGAGTACGTCCTGGCCGAGCGGCGCGCTGCGCATCGTGCCGAAGCGCAAGGCGTCTGCGCCGTATTTGGCGATGAGTTCGAGCGGGTCGGGTGAGTTGCCGAGCGTCTTCGACATCTTGCGGCCCTGCTTGTCGCG
>PLJQ01000469.1:0-24010 GCA_003140275.1 Limisphaerales bacterium | reverse complement strand
ATGATGTCCGGCCCGGTGACGAGATCGGTGGTCGGATAAAACTTCTTCAACGTCTCGGTCTGCTCGGGCCAACCCATCGTGGCGAACGGCCAGAGCCACGAGCTGAACCAGGTGTCGAGGACGTCGGGGTCTTGAGTGAAGCCAGCATCAGCAAGCCACTTGGCTTCTTCTTCGGAAAGAATATTTACCAATACAAACTTAAACTGCCCACTCGGAATCTGATTGAAGTTCGTTTCAAATGTTGTGACGTCAAGCTCTAGGCCGTCATCGTCATAGATTCTCCAAATCCCAAGAAACTTTTCATAAGCAGGTTTGAAAGCCTGTAAAGCTTCATTTCGTTTTGCCTGTTTGTACCAAACCGGAATTCGATGCCCCCACCAGAGTTGGCGACTGATACACCAGTCCTGAATGTTCGTCAGCCAGTGGTCGTAAACTTTTGTCCAGCGGTCGGGATGAAACTCCATGCGTCCCTCCAACACGCATGACTTTGATTCAAGAACGCTCGGATAACTGAGAAACCATTGCTCGCTCAGACGCGGTTCAATCGGCACATCGGCACGCTGGCTGAAACCGACATTGTTCTCGTATGGTTTTTCTTCCACGAGCACGCCCTGCTCGCGCAACAGTTCGACGGCAACTTTGCGCGCTTTGAAACGATCCAATCCTTTCAAATCCGCACCAGCCAAGTCGTTCATCGAAGCATCAGCGTTGAGAATCTCGACTGGCCGCATATTTGCTAACTCAGCGTTATTTTCGGCTATTCCTGTCAGAACGATTGATTGCCAAATGTCGAAGTCCGCCTTGTCGTGCGCCGGCGTCACCTTGAGCACGCCCGTGCCGAACTCGAAATCCACATGCTCGTCGCCGATGATGGGAATGAGCTTCTGCTCGCGCGGCAATTCGCGAGGCAGGAGACGCACGATGTGTTTACCGATGAGGTGCATGTAACGCACGTCCTTCGGATTTACGGCCACGGCGGTGTCGCCGGGAATCGTTTCGGGCCGCGTCGTGGCGATAGTGAGCCAGGTGTTTGGTTCTTCAGCGACCTGAACCTTGAAGTGATACATGAAACCTTTCTGTGGTTTCATTTCGACTTCCTCGTCGGACAGCGCGGTTTGCGTCGCGGGACACCAGTTCACCATGCGTTTGCCACGATAGATGAGGCCCTTTCTGTAAAGCTCGACGAAGGCCTTTTGCACGCAGCGCGAATACTCGGGGTCCATCGTGAAGCGTTCGCGCGTCCAATCGCACGAGCAGCCGAGTTTCTTGAGTTGCTGGATGATGATGCCGCCGTGTTTTTCTTTCCATTGCCAGACGCGTTTGAGGAATTCGTCGCGACCGAGATCGTATTTGGTCAGGCGTTCCTCTTTCTTCAGCGCCTTCTCGACCTGCACTTGCGTGGCGATGCCGGCGTGATCGGTGCCGGGCAGCCAGAGTACTTCCTTGCCGTCCATGCGCGCCTTGCGGCTGAGGATGTCCTGGGTGGTGTTGTTGAGGACGTGCCCCATGTGCAACATGCCGGTGACGTTGGGCGGCGGGATGACGATGGAATAAGCCGGGCGCTTGTCGCTCACGCGCGCCGGGTCAGCAGTAAAGCAACCGCGCTTCAACCAGAAGTCATACCATTTGTCCTCGACGGACTGAGGTTCGTAGGCTTTGGGGATTTCGCTCATGGGGAATTAACGCAAAGACACATGAATTCATCTCTTCGCACCCTTGCGTTGAAAGGATCATTTCCAGAGCAACGCATACTCCATTGAGTCTACGAGTGCCTGCAAGCTGGCTTCGATGATGTTCTCGCTCACGCCGACGGTGCCCCACTCGCGTTTGCCGTCGGTGGAGGTGATGAGCACGCGGGTTTTGGCGGCAGTGCCGGCAATGCCATCAAGGATGCGGACCTTATAGTCGGTCAAGCGAACGTTCTTGAGTTGTGGGTAGAATTTTGTCAAGGCGAGGCGAAGTGCCGAATCAAGCGCATTCACGGGTCCATCTCCAGTTCCCGTTGATTCATGAAAATTCTTGCCGCCATTTCCACTGAGTTTGGCAAGCCGGCCATGTTTCCCTTCCAAATTTACTTCGAGCGGACCCTGCTCAACGCTGACCCTTACCAGCGCCTCACACAGAGCAGCCTGTTTATGCGTTCGACTTACCGAAACCTTATAGGAATCAACTTTAAACGGCAGGTCCCGATGCAGGAGGATTTGTTTGATCAGCAGCGTTAGCGAGCCTTCCGCCGCCTCGTATTCGTAACCCTGGCCCTCCAGTTCCTTGATGCGGGTTGTGATGGTTTTCAACTCGGGCGTTTCCGGCGTGAGCTTGAAGCCGAGTTCCCGGCCCTTCATCAAAATGTTGGTGCGCCCGGACATGTCGCTGATGAGCACGCGGCGGAAGTTGCCCACGCTCGCGGGGTCAATGTGCTCATAGCTTCTGGCGGCACGTCCGATGGCGTGAACATGCATCCCGCCCTTGTGCGCGAACGCTGTTTGCCCGACCCATGGCCGGCGCGGGTCGTGACGCACGTTGGCGATTTCATCCACGAATTCGGAGAGTTCCTTTAGCTTGGGCAAAGACTTCGCGGGCACGCCGGTCTTCCCCAATTTGTAATGCACGAGCGGAATCACGCTCGTGAGACTGCAATTGCCGGTGCGTTCGCCGTAGCCGTTGATCGTGCCCTGAACGTGAGTTGCACCCGCTTCCAAACCGGCAAGCGCGTTGGCCACGCCGACGCCGATGTCGTCGTGGGTGTGGATGCCGACACGCGCCGTCAGCTTGTTCTTGGCCACGGCGGTGATACGCGCGATTTCGGACGGCAGACAACCGCCGTTGGTGTCGCAGAGGACGATGCACTGCGCACCGGCTTTTTCCGCAGCTTGCCAGGTGGCGAGGGCATAATCGGGTTCATCTTTGTAGCCGTCGAAGCTGTGTTCGGCGTCGTAGATGACCATTTTACCGTGATCTTTGAGGTATCGAACCGTGTCGGCGATCATGGCGAGATTTTCATCCGGCTTGGCGCGCAGGACTTCGGTGACGTGCAGCAGCCACGTCTTGCCGACGATAGTGACGACCGGCGTGTCGGCCTCGATCACCTGTCGCATCAAATCATCCTTTTCCACGGCCACACCTTTGCGCCGGGTCATGCTGAAAGCTGCGACCTTGGCAGACTTCCATTTGCGCCGTTGCGCCTGCTTGAAGAACTCCATGTCCTTGGGGTTTGATCCAGGCCAGCCGCCTTCAATGTAATGCACCCCAAAGGCGTCGAGTTTCTCGGCGATGCGCAACTTGTCCATCACCGAGAAATTGATGCCTTCACCCTGACTGCCATCGCGCAGGGTCGTATCGTATATTTCCACTTCCGGTTTCATGGTTTCCGCCGCAGCAGGAGAGGATTTCTACAATAATCAGGCGCAGTTGGAAAGCGCAAACCGGGGAAAACTTCCTGCTTGACGCCGTTTGTTGTTATAGTATGTTCTGAACAGACAGAATTAAAAGACTCTTATGAAAAAGCTCTCACCCGTTCAGCAAAAGTTCATCCTGCATTGGGGGAAAATGGGGACGCAATGGGGCATCAACCGCACGGTCGCCCAGATTCACGCGTTGCTCTACCTTTCGCCCAAACCGCTGAATGCCGAAGAGATTGCCGACACGCTTTCGGTTGCCCGGTCGAATGTCAGTTCCAGTTTGTGGGAGTTGCAAGGGTGGAGGATCGTCAAGACCGTTCCCGTCATGGGCGACCGGCGCGATCACTTCGAATCGGTAAAGGATGTCTGGGAAATGTTTCGCACCGTGCTGGATGAACGGAAACGGCGGGAGATCGATCCCACGCTGGCGATGCTGCGGGAATGCGTGGCCGAAGCGGACAATGCCAAACCGTCCGACGGTCACACTAAGGAGCGCCTGGCAGCATTGCTCGATTTCTTTGAGACGACCACCACTTGGTACTCCCAAATTCGCAAACTGCCGGTCAGCGCGACCATCAAGTTTATGCGTATGGGGGATAAACTGCTAAAATTGCTGGGATTGGGCGCGGAGTGAGGCTTGATTTGTTTTGAGGATGTGTTTCTGTGAATACTGAAAAGACAGAAGTTAAGAGAATAGATGCCTGGCTGCTCTACGATGGTGATTGTCAGTTGTGTGTCGGCTTGGCCGCACGTTTTCGGAAGGCGCTTGAGCGTCGTGGCTTCCGCCTTGCGCCATTGCAAACTCCCTGGGTAACGAAGCGTCTTGGGCTGAGTGGCGAGCCATTGCTTCGCGAAATGCGTTTGCTGTTGCCGGATGAAAGAATTTACGGCGGCGCCGATGCCGTGCTTGAAATCAGCCGGCGCTTCTGGTGGGTTTGGCCGGTGTATTTCGGCGGTGTTCTGCCCGGCGGCAAGGTGCTTTTGCGTGTCCTCTACCATTGGATTTCAGAGCATCGTTGCTCCACAACCGGACAATGCCGACTTGAACACCGAAAACGCCACCGCGGAACAAGAACTTTCCTCGAATTACCCTGAGCAATTTATGAGAGCACTGATGCCAACTATGCATGGAATCATTGATCGCCGGATGCTTGTGAACTTTCGAGTTAACCCCGAGGTGGTAAAAAAATTGTCGCCTTCGCAATTTCGGCCGAAACTGGTGAAAGGTTGGGCGATGACCGGCATTTGTTTCATCCGACTTAAGGAATTACTGCCTCATGGTTTCCCGGCTGCTTGGGGCATGACCTCGGAAAACGCCGCGCATCGCATTGCGGTCGAGTGGGACGCTGGAGCAACAGCGCACGAAGGCGTTTTCGTTCCGCGACGCGACACGTCGTCACGGTTTCAAACGCTTGTTGGCGCGCGTTTGTTTCCTGGAGCGATGGTTCTGGCAAACCAAAGGAATAGCGTCTTCCCCGTCTTGCGACGCCTGGTCCGGCTCCGTCTCGGCGGTCGAATGGCGAACGGTAATCAGTTTGTTTCGTGGATCCACGAGAACGATTTTTGTCGCGCGGTTGAGTGGATCATCGCGCGCGATGAAATGAGCGGCGTGGTGAATCTCGTGTCGCCCAATCCGGTGACTAACCGCGAAATGATGCGGACGTTGCGTCAAATCTGTGGCGTCCCATTCGGGCTGTCGGCAACACGATGGATGCTGGAGGTGGGTGCATTTTTCTTGCGAACCGAAACCGAGCTGATCCTCAAGAGTCGGCGTGTAGCACCGGGCCGTTTGTTGGCGTCAGGATTTCAGTTTCGCTTTCCACATTTGCGGGATGCATTCCAAGATTTGTCTTCAAAAACGTGAGCTGAGCGATTTTGCATGAATGCACCTCTCGACCGGTCTTCCGCCTTCGCGGAACTTCGGCGCGACGAGTTGGTCACGCTCTCCCCGCCCGGTACGGGGAGGGATGAGTCGAGGAGCGCTTTGAACCTCACCGCGCGTCAACGAATTTTGTCCCGTCGCGGCGAGCCGTTGTTTATCGCCGATTGGGAACACGCATTGATGATCCATTTCGAGGTGGATGCGGGCGCGTTGCAACGTGACGTGCCCTTCCAACTTGATTTGTGGGCCGGGCGCGCGTTCGTCAGTCTGGTTGCGTTCACGATGCGCGGCATGAGACCGCGTATGGGCGGTAGGTTGGCAGCGTGGTTGTTTCGTCCCATCGCCACGCATCATTTTCTCAACGTCCGTACCTACGTCCGGCACGGCAGCGAAACCGGTATTCACTTTCTGGCGGAATGGCTGTCGGACCGCTTTGCCGTGCGGCTAGGCCCGGCCACGTTCGGATTGCCATATCGCTATGGACGCATGGATTATCAACACGAATGGCTGGCTGGCGATCTGCGGGGATGCGTGATGGATTCAGCGGTTAGCGCGGCGCTGGCGTATCGCGGTACGCTTGACACTCACACTGATTTTCAACCGTGTGTAGCAGGCTCACTCGCGGAGTGGCTGATGGAGCGCTACACAGCCTTCAACTGTAGCGGGGGCCGGCGACGTTTCTTCCGCGTGTGGCATGCGCCGTGGCCGCAAACGTCCATAGAGATCACCATGCTGGACGACAGTCTGCTGACATCAAGCTGGCCATGGTTCAAACACACGCAGTTCACGGGCGCGAATTTTTCTCCGGGCGTCCGTGATGTTTGGATGGGACGACCACAAAAAGTGATGGGCTCATTTGGAAGACGCAGTTGAATCAAACATCGATCACCGGCCCTTCCTTTGGCGGTTTAGCGGTCTGCTGCTTTTTCCGAAGCCACACTACCAGCGCGACACAGGCTGTCCATGTGGGTAACATGTCAACCAGCGGAACGAACTCGACGATGAAAGTCGGCAATAGCAGTGGATGGAAACCGAGCAACGCCATAGTCAGGATCATCGCAATCACATCAATCACCTGATCCGGAAACGTCCAGCCAAACGGTCCGAGCAAAAGTTGGAGCGCGTCGGCGGTGATGGCCACAGCGTAGGCCAGTCGGATTCGATTGCGTGTTAGCACCGGGATTTGAAACATGATTCGCTGGTCCAGCCTTAACCGTTCAAAACATTGACTGTCGAGCGTGGAATTGACCTGAACATGGTCTTGGCTTGGTTTCTCATGTTTCTGGCCTGATCTAAAATCCAACGTGATTCTAGTTCGCTGGCCAATTCAAATGCTTCGCCAAAAACTCATACGTTCCGACGCCGTTGATCGTGTGCGGGCCGTTGAAGATTTCGAGGGCCGTCCGGTCGCTGATCCCCAATTGATCATAGAAGCGGCGCACTTTGGTGTATTCGTAAGCGACCCATTCGTCCGGCGCCACGCCGTCGTTGTGGCCGCGTTCGACCATAAACGGGCGCGGCGCAATCAACGCCGCCATCTCGGCATAGTTGAAAGTGTGACCGAGGTTGAACTCGACCATTTCGTATTCACCGCCGAACATGTAGCTGTAGAGTGAGTCCACCGTCACGTTTTTCACAATCCATTCGTTGAAATCAGCCGAGCAGATGGACAGGCAATAACGATCCAGCAACGACGGCACGCGCATTGCCGTCTTGCCGCCGTAGGATAGTCCGTAAAAACCGATGCGCTTGGGATCCACGAACGGTTGTTCTGAAAGCCAGTCCAGAATCCGGTCGTGTTGCGCGAGGATGACGGAAAAAAGCGATTTCTTCAGCGGGTTGGCCTTGCGTTGAAGCACGCGGAACTTGTCCTGACCACGATACGGATTGTGCGGAGCGAAAACGACGAAGCCGCGCTCCGCAAGGCGCGCAGAAAACGCCTTGTAGTAATGGTAGCCGCCGCCCTTGGGGTCTTCGCTCACTGTATCCTCCGGCACGCCTTCCAAACCGTGCTGACAAACGACCACCGGACGGCGCTCGCTGGGCTTGATGTCCTTTGGCAACAACAGATATCCCCACGCATAAACATCCGGCCAGACATCGAGCACCACTTCGTAAGCCGTCCATTTCGGATTCTCGCGGATCTTCCGGCTGCGTGGATTGGCCGGCAGACTGGCCGGCGGAAATTTTCCGATGACTTCCTCCCAGAAAATATTTTTGAACTCTTTGCCCGCTGTTTTCCACTCGTTGGTTGAAAGACCTTTTGTCTTGCTCCAGAAAAAATCCGCCCGCACTCGTTCCGACTCACGAAGCAACCGCTGCGTGTGATCCTCCAACTGTTTGACCTGTCGCTGTTGACGTTCCAACGGCGAGAATTCCATCCTCAGGTCTTTGGGAGTTTTGCCGGATGGTTTGACCTGATCCAGTTTCAAGCCAAGTCGTTTCAAGAGCGCAGTCATCGCCCGATCCGAACCCGGGCCGGTTGTCATACCTTCCGTACCGGTAAGCAATTCGAGTTTTTCGAGATTCTTGCCGTTTTTCAGGATTTCTCTTGCCCGATTGAACTCATGTTCGACGGATTCGTAGTCCGGTGTTGTCAACTGGCCGGGTGCCGCTCCGCCGCGACCGTCGTGCGGCTTCGGCGGACCATCAACTTTGGGAACGGTGCTATGCTCAACAATCAAACTGCGCGGGGCAATAAGACTGGCGATCTCGGCGTCACCAAATTCGTGCAGCAATCCAAACACGTTGCGGTAGATCGGTTCTTCCCACACGCGCTGGCGGGAATCAAAATAGCCGCTCACCAGCGCGGCCTCGATGCGCTTGTCCAACGCCGCGCTATAAAATGCAATGAGACCGCCCTCCGCGTAGCCAACGACTCCAATGCGGAGCGCGGAGTGCGGAGTGTGGAGTGAAGAATTCAAGGCGGAAGTTTCACTCGCAAACCAATCAACCGCAGCTAGAACTTTCTGCACTTCGTAACCGATGATGTGACGTCCCATTTCGAACGCCTGCCGGTAAATCCATTCGCGATGCGGCTGGTTTGTGAACCGGTTTAGCTTCCGATTGCCGGACCAAGTGTCGTCGCGATTGATCAAAGTTGGTAACAGCACCTGACAGCCGTTCTCGACCAACCGGCGCGCAAATTGCGATTCGGTTTTTATTCCCGGCGCGAGACCAACCAGCATCTCCGGTGTTTGGTCGGCATCAGGAATGGCTATAACACGCGCCAGCGTCGCGCCTTTCGGTTGCAGCAACAAGCCTTCGCCATAAACGTTCTCGAAAACCGGCCACCGTACGGCGAACACGGTGAAAGCGTCTATTTCCGCGACCTTCGCCGGGTTTAAAGTGTCGCTTACATATTCCAAGGTGTTGATAGGAACACGTTCATCCACGGCTCCGATGTATTTCCGAAACCGTTCGCGATTTGGTTGCACCGATTGCTCGTAAGCTTCGGTGGATGAGAAATCGCGTTGCCACAATTTTTGCCGCTCAACAATCGAACGTTCGATCTCATGCATGAGAAACTTGTCGATGCCCGCCACCATCTGCGCGGAGAGATCGCCTTGGAGAGTTAGTGACTGCGTTGCAGGCAGCACAGCGACTTCCTCAGCGGAAAGCGCCACGGGAAATAGAGCGATCACCAAAATAGAAAACCAAAAGATTATCTCCGTTGGAACTAAGCAATTGGTTCGGGGAGCGCAGGCCGCTGTCCTGCCGTGTTCGGCGGCCCGCCGAACACTTCGTGCGTCAAATATTCCGCACGGGTTGGCTCGATTTAAAGTCAGATTTACGAAGTCGTCGCCGAGCCGGCGACGACGGCACGCGAGCCGCGTGCGCTCCCCATTTCGACTGCATCGTTCCGGCTGCAGCGATTTGTTAAGCCACATCATCGTGAAACCTCATTTGTTGCAACTGCTGGATGGAAATCCTCCTCTTCGTGTTCTGGGATTTTCTGTTTCATCTCAATCATGTCCTCAACCCACTGCCAGAATCCCATGCGCCACTCTTCTGATAGTATGGCACTACGTTCCGCCAAGTACACGCGCACTTCCTGATTGGTTCGTTCGATATCCTCAGCTCCCGGAAACCATAAGTGCTCGGATGTGCTCGCAAATTGTCCCTGAATTCTAGCCGACCAGCGTATTCTTCCATTGGTGGCGTATCGTTCAATGAGCGCATGGGAATGGCCAAAAATCTGAATTTCAGCCTCACCATTGGTGCCCACATACTCATATCCCATATATCCTTCAGAATTCGGCTTGAGCGTCACGGGCACAGGAAGTGAGAGAAACGCCTTTGCCCGGGCCTGCAATGCCCAACGTTCATGTCGGATCTTGGTAACCAAAATTGCAGGACTTGCAACCATGATGACCAAAAGGAGACAAATCAAAACCTTGACCTTTTTTGACATCATCTGACGTCGCCTTAGAATCAGGAACAGACCAGCCGCGACCAAAGCCAGCATGAAGATGACCGGAACGAACATGAACCACAGTTCTCCCTGGCGGAAGCAAACCCAAGCGAAAGGTCCGACAAGAAGCGCTGCGACCAGACAAACCAGTCCGGATATAACCTTTACGATGTGCATTTGTTGTAACACACGCGAAGTGACATAACATTGATTATCCTACTGTCGCTTAGCATATCAAGTGACATGAATCCGCAAGAGGCTTTCGCATTGACAAAAGGTATTCGCACTTTTCATTCGGTGATTTCCATTTTGCCGCGTAGAAACGCGACGCTCTCCGGCACTTCCTTTTCGTCCAGCCCGTGAAGAATCAAAGGGCCGCGAAAATCGAAACCAGCGAACAGTGAGAGATAGAGTTCGTAGTCCAAAACACCTTTGCCGGCCGCTGCGTTTCTCATTTCGCCATCGCGTCTCAGGTCTTTGGCGTGAGCAATAACAATGTCTTTGCCAAGGAGATCGAACGCCTTATTCAAAATATCCTTCATGCGCGAGAGGTCACCGGGGTGAAATAGGTTTGCGCCATCCATTACAACTTTCAGGTGAGGCGACTTCAGCTCATCGAGCAGGCGACGCCCTTTGCGAGCCGAGTTCACTACATTGCCCACCTCCGGCTCGAAGGCGAGCGTGACGTCGTGAGCCTCCGCCATGGGCAGCACTTCATTCAAACTGGCTGTTAAATCGCGCCATGCTTCTGGCGAATCATTATCGGGATCCCAACGCCACATGTCGTCAGGGTCGCGCGTGCCGGTGCAGAGTGTGATGACCGACGTGCCTATTTGCCGCGCCGCCGCGATCAACACCTTCAATTGCGCCAAACCATCCCACCGTCTGGCCAGGTTGGGATGAATTAAGTTAAACGTGCCGGAGACAGCGGCCATCGTCAGCCGGCGTACTTCCAACTCGCGGCGAATTTCTCTTTCCAGCGCCGGCTCAATCCGCTCTGGCAAGGTCGGCAAACCCGCGCAAGAGAAGTTAAACTGGATGCAATCCAGGCCGCTGTTGACAACCGCGTCGAGAGTTTCACCGAGTGTCGGTCGAACGAAAGTCTTCGCGAAGATGCCAAGTTGCATCAAACGCCTCCGCCGACATCGGCCAGGCGAACACTCTTGCCCGCCTCAACCGACCGGGCGATCGCGACCATCGCGCGCATCGCGGCGACGCCGTCGTCGAGGTTGGCGCCGTGTTGTGGTGCGCCGCGCAGAATCGTGTCGGCAAATCCTTCGATCTGCCGCTTGTAGGTGTGCGCATCCTCACCGAGCGGACGGTGAAACTGTCCGTCCTTCACGGAAAAACATTCCACGACACTCGATTTGTGAAACCACGGCAAATAGACCCTGCCGTTCACACTGCCCTGCTCGCCGTAAATTTGAAACCCTTCCTCAAAATCACCGCGGACAGGAATGGTCAAATCCAGATGCCCGAGCGCACCGTTGGCAAACTCGACTTCCACAAACCAGCAAAACGCGCCGAACTTTTCCGCCAGGCGTGCGCGAACGCTGACCAGTTCGCCGCCCAGGAAACGCGCGGTGTCCACGAGATGACTGGCGTGCGTGAGAATGAAGTACCGGCGTTTGTCCGCCTTGGGATTTCCTTCCGGCCTGCGGGCCTGCGGGCTCGTCGAGGTAATCGGTTGGAGATTGTCGGTCATCGTGTAGCGGTAGGTCGAGTCGCAATACCACGCCTTGAACGCCATCATCTGCCCAAGCTCCTCCTGAATGAAGTGTCGAGCGAAAGCGATGCCGGGATCGAAGCGTCGATTGTTGCCGATTTGAAAAACGAGTTTGTTGCCACGCAAACGTTGACGCATCGTTTCACATTCCTCTGTCGACACGCCCAGTGGCTTTTCCACGAGCACGTGTTTGCCCGCGGCGATGGCCAGAAGACTAAGCGGCACATGAAACTGGTCGGCTGCCGCAATGATGACCGCCTCCACCTGCGGGTCGGCCAGCATCTCTTCAAACTTCGAATAAGCTTTGTGCGGCTCGTGGAGGGCCGTCATTTTGGCGCGCAAGTCGTCGGCCAGATCGCAAATGGCGTAAAGTTCGGCGTTGCGCGCTTTGCGAATCGCGTCGAAGTGGGCGATCTGTGAGATCGGGCCGCAGCCCAGCACGCCGAGGCGAAGGAGTCGGGGTTCTTTTTTCATCGAGCTTCCGCAGGATAGCGTTGCCGCAACGCCTCGCGCAATGCTTTGAGCTGCTTTCGTTCGGCCAGCGCAAGCAATGCGGAGAGGTGTTCTTCATTTGGCACGTCACGCAATTCACCGGTGCGGTGAACTTCGAGCGCCTGCATCATCGCTTCCGCGCCAAGTTTGGAATCCGACTTGTCAGACGCATTCTTGATTGAGTTAATTGCCGAACCCGCGAGGAACAAAACATTCGCTGTGATGCCGCGTTTCTCGGCGTCGGCCAGATTCAGGCCGATGTTGCCCTGATCCAACCCGCCGGCGCGAACAATCATCGTTGGCTTGGGGCCGGGGAAAGGCTGCATGAGTATCGCCTCGGACGCTTCCCATTCCAGGCCGTACGGTTTGAGGAACGGTTCGCCGGGCCTGACCGGCGCAGTCTGGCGAAAATCGATGCCGTCGAGCCGCGCCAATAAATCAATCATTTCGCGCCGGATGCCACCGCGAGTTTTCACACCGATGCCTGCGTTGTGACCGTAAATCGCCGGTGGTGTTTGTAATTGCTTCGTCGCCTCGCGCACCATCCGCACGGTGCCGCCGGCAAACGATTCACTGAACATCACTCCCGTGGCCCCGGCCTCAACCACCGCGTGAACGGTTTCCAGGATTTCATTCGGTGCGCCGCTGATGTGCGGGGCGAAGATGAGTCCCCGTCCGCCGCGTTTGTCGCGGGCACGTTCGATGGCCGCCACTGCCTGACGCGTTCTTGCCTCGACCGGCGAATAGTCGAGTCGGGGATAAAGATTTTCGTCCTCCTTCACGAACAAAAACAGCGGACAGGCCGCCGCCTCTTCAACCAACGCACCGACTTCGTCCGGCGTGATGCCGGCGGTTGGTTTGAGAATGGTGCCGAACGCGGGTTCTTCCGGCGCAAAACCCGTCAGCTTGCGAATGCCTTGAGGCCCATGAGCCGGTCCGGGAAAAGTGCGGATGACTTTGTCGGGAATTTGCAACGCAACCAGGCGCACGTCTTGAACTTCATGCACGTCAAAGATGATCGCTCCCGCAACGGTGTGTAGAATGTCGCACGAAGTCAGATGACCGTCCGGTTGCAATAGCATTTTCAATGGAAACGCGAGGTGCAACAAACCGAGGCGCCCAGTGGCATCAAACGCATCGACGCCGACAGTTTTCGCCGTGCATTGCTCCAACAATGAACCGGGCGGGATGTGCTTCGTCCCACTCGTTGCATGATAGCTGATCTCCTTTGACGCGTGTTCCAGCGTCCAACTGCGGAGTGCAAAGAAATAAGTTGTGACGATGAAGTCGTCATCGACCGGCGTTGGCCTGGCGGCCAATCGTTCGGTGATGATTTCACGCAAACGCGCCTCGCGGGTGTCGGCATCGTGCCAGAGTGAATTCAAGATGTCGGAGTCAAGCGCGTTCATTCAACAAAACTTTTGCGTAGAGTTTCATGTCCTCATCACACGGTGCAGCCTTTCCTGGCCGCCTCGCCAACGAAGTCTGGCTGAATCAATCTCAAGCATCGTAGCAGCCGAGATAAGGAGGCCCTGATCTCTTCCGCGGAAAAATAAATGAGCCTCCTTGCATCGGCTGTTGCCAGAGGCAAGGATGGCCCGCTGGCTGTTGACCCTCCGCTCCCTCGCCTCGAATGAGATTTATTCATCAACAGTTGAGACGATTCACTTCAATGGTCGCAGCTTGATGTTTTTGAACCAGCACGGGCTGCCGTGGTCTTGCAGGCCGATGTAACCTTTGCGCGGGTGGTTTTTGTAGGCGATGTCGAACTTGTGCTCGCTGCCGTCGGGACGCCGGTTGGGTTGCGTAAACTCGTCCATGTTCATGTGCGTGACGTGCTCCCCGTTCAATACCACGTCGATCAGGCTCTTGTCGCAAGTGATCTCAACGTGGTTCCATTCGCCGACCGGTTTCATGGCGTTCTTCGTCGGTTTCACGAGGTCATAAATCGCGCCGGTGTCGTAGTAGCCGGCGTCCCTGGTGTCCAAGATCTGCACCTCGATTCCATTAAAGCCGACGTCTTTGCCGGGACGCGCAGTGAGGGAATAGGTGTGAACAAAAATTCCGCTATTGCAGCCTTTGCTGATTTTGAAATCGAGCGAGACGACGAAGTTCTCCCATTGTTGCGTATGCACAAGCATGTAATGGCCGGCCTTGTGCGGGTTTAGTGCGCCCTCTTCGACCGGCGTGCGCGGCGGTGTGCGATCACTGTTCATCCAACCGGCGTGCGTCTTGCCGTCGAACAATAACAGCCAGCCGGCGCGAAGCTCCTCATCTGTGAGAATGTTGTCAGGCTTGGACTGAGTTTCGGCAGCGATGGCGTTTGGGTGTGCGCGCAAAATCGCAACGGTTGTGAGCGTGATTGTGAGAAAGCGGACAAGTTGTAGGCGCGTATTCATTGTTATATTCGGTTAGTAACAGACCGACCGCCTGTTGTCGCTGGAAAACTTACCGGGAACGAATGGGGACCGCGGCCGCCTCGGCTGCGGTCTGGCGCGCCCTTGCGCCGAACAACCCGCCAATTGACAGAGTGTCGGCCATGATGGCTTTTCAGATAGCATTCCCTTGGACGCGTTGCGGGTCGAAGATCTGGGAGTCCGAACTACAGCCAACCTTTCCCTCCGAAACGCCGGTTCACGCCGCCGCCACTTTTTCCTTTTTCGCGTCCCAAAGCATCGTCTTGTTTTGCCGATACGATTCCACCGCCAGCTTGATCGCCACCATCGTGGATGCGCCGAGGTCCACGTTGCAATGCAGCGCGCCGTTGCCGCGCAGCACATCGATGAAATTGCCTTCCAAATCCCGGCGTGGTTTGAGGGGAATACGAACCTCTTCCTTGCCTTCGTTCTTTGCTTTGAACTCTTCGCCAAAGTCGCCGTTGAAACGGAGGGACGGTTCACCGCCGAGTTCCATCGTGCCGTATTTCCCGTAGATGCGGTCGGGAATTCCGGCGTCGTTCGTGAGCGTGCTGACGAGAAAGAGCGACCATTCACTCGGATAATCCGCTGTCATTAGAAACGTGTCGGGAATATCGCGGCCGTCTTTCTCGATGTAAAGGCCGCCATTGGCGTTGACGCGACACGGATACTCGCCGTTCGGCCCGGCAATCGCCACAAGCAACGGCGCGAGCTTGTGATAAAGCAAATCCGTGGCGACGCCGCCGTTGTAGGGCCAGTACTTGCGAAAGCGGAAGAAGTGTTCGGCATTCCACGGAATCTTTGGCGCGAGTCCCCATTTATGACCGAGCCACATGTCCCAATCGATATAATCCTCGCCGGTTTTGTCCGGGCCGGCCGTGAGAACAATCTTCTGGTGCGTGTTGAACAGGCAGACGCGGGCGTTGCGATTATAGCTGCCATGCGCCCAGGTGACCTTGCCGATGCGCCCGGCTTGAATCGCTTCCCGCGCCTGCCAGTAACCGTCATTCGCTGTTCCGTTCGGGCCGACTTGCAGGATTTTTTTGGCGCGTTTCACGGCCTCGCGCAATTCAATCGCCTGCGCGACCGTATGCGTCATCGGCTTCTCCACATAAACGTGCTTTCCTGCCTCCATCGCATCGATGGAAATTTTCGCGTGCCAATGATCGGGCGTGGCGATGAGCACCGCGTCAATGTCCTTTCGCTCCAAAAGTTTTCGGTAATCGAGATAGCCGTCACCCTGACAGATGCCCTTGGCTCGCGTGAGCCGGCGCTGATAAACATCAGACACGGCCAGCACCTTGATGTTGTCGGCGTCGCTCCGTTTCACGAGGCTGTTCACGTGGCCCGTGCCCTGACCGCCGCAGCCGATGACGGCAAAACTGATCCGGTCATTCGCGCCCAGAACCGTGTGCGGCGTCAAACCGCCAAGTGCCAGGACACCGGCGGATGCAGCGGATGTTTTCAAAAAATCACGGCGGGTAAGATTGCTGGCGCTCATAATTCACGCTCCACGCGCTTGGTTTGAATTCATCGAATTTGTGTTTGGAAACAAAGCAATGATTGTTTGCGACGAAACGAAGTCAATATCAAACTTCAGTCTTATAGAACACCTGAAGGAAGCTCCATTTTCCACGCAGGAAAAGGCTTGCCACATCGAGCGGCAGTTCGGCCGCCAGCGGTAGTGCTGCGGCTTGCATGGGCCTTCGACCGTCACACCCGGGCAGCGCCTAAACCTTCAAAAGCGCTCTCGCCTCCGCCATGCCGGGAGCGGGGCGACCGTATTCGCTGGCGGTAACACGTGTAAGCGCCAAGAGGTGACGCCAGCGGAATGCAAGACGTGTGGCGGCGAATTCTTCAGTCACGGTGCGGTAATATTTCTCGGCGTGAAGCGCGCCGTCTTCGCTCACGGCGTAACGCAACAGCAGATCGAACACCGGACGTGGCGCGTGGCCGAGTTCGCCGTAGCGGCTCACGATGGCCGCAGCGTGGGCTTGGAGATTTTGGCGGATAGCCTCGTCGGCTTCGCGAAGCAGCGCGTCGGCCTCGGTGGTTTTGACCAGGTCAAGGTGGCGTCGAAGCGGGAGTGGTTCCCAATTCAGGAAATCCCCGCCGCGCGCGGCGCGGTCGAGGGCGACTTGATATGCGCCGAGGATGAGACAGGCGAAGGTGTTCCGGGCGTTGCTCACACGGGCGAGGTTGCGCCAGGCGCACGCGGAATCGCTGGCATGCACGCCGATACTATCGCCGTGGACGCTGCCGGGCGGTTTGCCGGCCACTTCCTCGCGCGGCGTCCGGCCCATATCACGGAGAATAAGTTGATTGGCGGCGAGCGAAATGGCTTCGCCGATGGCGGCGGGCGCAAAACCTTCGGCGAGCGCGGCGGCAGCGGCTTCGGCGGCCTGTTCGGGTGTGGATTTAAAAATGGTCTGGCTGAGTTCATCGACCCATTTGTCTTCCGCAGTCCGAGTACCGGGTGTGCGACCGAGGAGTTTGTAATGTTCGAGCATCTTCGGCAGAAGCGTACGCGGCTCGTCGTGGTTCACGGAGGATGGCCAGGATTCGGCCTTCACGCAGTAGCGGACGGATTGGCGGAGGAGCGTGTGGGCGTGCTCCTTGCCGATGAGGTTGAGCAAATCCCAGGCGCGATAGGGCAGGACGACGCGGTGGACTTCGGTGTGCTCCTGCACGGTGTGGAGCAGTTGATTGAGGGCATCGTCGGCACTGAATTGCGCGAGTGTGGCGAAGGTTCGCTCGGCTTCGTTCACATCCTTGCGATGGACGGCTTCGCGGAGAAGTTCACTGCCGGGGAGAACTTCGGAAAGCGTCGCGGGTTTGACGGCGTGAAGGACCTCTTCTTTACGCCCGCCCCGTTCCTGGATGCGATTGGTGTTTCGGTAAAGGACTTTGAAGACCGGCAGCGGCTGAAGCGCGTCCGGAAGTTCACGCGCCATGTGCAGCGACGGCGCGAGCGCCATCACCGTGTGGAAGCCGACGTAATCCTCGCCGCCGAAAGTGCGGGCGTTGGCAAGCGCGCCGGCCGCGACGAGGCGGCTCAATTCAGTGCCGGACTTGAGTTGCTTGGCGAGCGCGGGCAGAAGATTGCTCGCGGGCGTCTCCTGCATAAGACATACCAGCGATTCGAGCGGGCCGAAGTCAAGGGTATCGGGCGCGTCGGCGGCGAAGGCGGGCGCGAGTCCGAGTTCGGTCGCCATACTGTAGCCGACGCTGGCAACCAACATGCCGCGGCCGACATCCGCGAGAAATTCACGACGGGTGTGTGAGGTGTTCATTTGTTTGTCCTCCGTAGTTGGACGTTTTCTGGGCCATGGAACCCTCATACGCTCGTTGGGAGGCAGCGTCAAGCTTCTACTCGCGGAAAGTCACGAGCCTCAGGCCGGCGCACAAAAGGCAAAGGGCGAACGGGTTTACAGTTCGCTTTTGTTTAGTCCAGCAGGCGTCGTTGTGCGCGCGGAGTCAGGATTTCAAACCCGAACGGTTTCTGTAAAACGGTCAGATCAGCACTGCGGGCAATCAGTGTTCGCGGCCCCCGTCGCAAAGGTTGCCGCCGCGAAGAATGTCATGAAAGCGATGAGCGCGAGTGGAATGAGTCTGATCTTTATGTTAGTGTCTTGGTTGTTTGATGATTTGCGCAGTACAATACTTGATAAGCCGAGCCTGAACCGCAGTAGTCAATGAGGCGAGTTGTCTTTCGTGGGACAATTGATAAGCACGAGATTTTCGGTCGCATTGTCCCGCCAATCTGTCCAGACAACGAACATTGAAGGATGGAGAACTTAACCCGTACAATTTCAGTCACCTTGGAATGAATGTAACCCGTTGTTGCTACCGGTCCTTCGGTTTAAGGTTTGCAAACTTGAGCAGTTTGTCCGTTGGTATCCGCTTTGCTCCGCTTCTTCGACCATGAAGCTGAGGAGTCGCAAGGGCGCGAATTGTATGAGAATCACTTTCCTGATTTTAGTACTGCTGACCGGTCTTTTTACGGGTCAGTCTGAGGCGGCGATCACCAATGCCGTCCTTTTTGTCACCCAGGTGCCGATTCCCAATGAAGTCAATGACGGCACCGTCTCCAACGTGTTTGTTTCCGTTGTTTCCGCGCTGGGCAATCAGCTTGCGGACACGGCGCACGCCGGGCGCGGCGGGGATTTGTGGATTCGTTATCCGAACGGCGCGATTGCGAATCTGACGCGCGCCGCCGGTTACGGCACGACCACGGTTCAGGATGGTATTGGCATTGCCGTGCGCGATCCGTTCGTGCATTGGAGCGGCACGAGAGCAGTTTTCAGCATGGTCGTCGGTGCGCCGACCGGCCCGGGCGACACGAACCATTACTTCTGGCAACTTTACGAAATCACTAATTTCATCACGTCAGGTTCCGTGCCGATCATCTCCCAGATTTCCCGCCAGCCGACGAACTACAACAACGTCATGCCATGTTACGGCACAGACGGGCGGATCATCTTTGCTTGTGATCGTCCGCGCGACGGCTCGGCGCATCTCTACCCGCAGCTCGACGAATACAACAACGTGCCATCAAATACCGGGCTATGGAGCCTTGATCCGGCGACCGGTGATTTGTTCCAGTTGGACCATTGTCCGAGCGGCGACTTCAATCCTTTTGTTGACAGTTTTGCCCGGGTCATCTTCACGCGCTGGGATCATCTCGTGCAGGACCGCAACGCCACGGATGACCGCATGGGCCGCGCGACGAATGGCACGTTCAATTATTTCGACGAAGCCACCACGAATTATGACATCACTTATCGGCCCAACGAATCGTTCCCGGAGCCGCGCACTTACGACACTGAATTAATCGCGCTCTACCAGGTGCAAGGCAACGCGATGAATTCGTTTTTTCCTGGATGCAGAACGAAGACGGCACGGGGCTGGAAATACTGAATCACATCGGGCGGCATGAATTATTGAACGGCTTCCGCGGATCAAGTTTCACGAACGACAACAACCTCATCCAGCAATTCACCCTGGCCAACCGTATCATCCCGGGTAACAATTTCCTGAACAACCTCATGCAAATCCGCGAGGACCCGCTGCATCCCGGAAGTTATTTTGGAATTGATTCGCCGGACTTCGGCACGCACGCGTCGGGACAAATCCTCAAGCTGTTCGGTCCGCCCGGCACGAACGGAGAAGAAATGACCATCACCAACATCACCGCGATTGCCATGAAAGGTCCCACCGCTCTCGGCCTTTATCGCAACCCGCTGCCGATGGCCAATGGAACACTCGTGGCGGCCTACGCGACCGGCACGGTCGCCGTGGACACGAACCAGGGCAGCGCCGCGTTCCCAAAATCTGCTTACTCGTATCGCCTCGTCACGCTCACGAATACCAGCTCCGGCATCTGGACCAATGAATCGTTCCTGACGACTCTTTTCACGAACGTTGTCAGCTACTGGAGCGGCAATACGCTCGTCACACACACCAACGGCCTCTGGGCGTTGCAACCGGTCGAAGTTGTGAGCAGCCCGATTCCCGGGCGCAGCAATGCTTCCGTCGCAGCCATTGAGGCGCGGGTCTTCGCTGACGAAGGCGTGGATATACCGGTCATGCAATCGTGGCTGCGCAGCAATGATCTTGCGCTGCTGGTCAGCCGCAATGTCACTGCCCGCGACCGCGCGGATCGTGAACAGCCCTTCAACCTTCAAGTGCCCGGCGGTGCGATCACGACCAACAACAACGGGAAGATTTACGATATTTCCTACATCCAATTTCTGCAGGCCGACCAGTTGCGCGGATTGACCTGCGGCACGACCAATCCCGTGCCGGGCCGCCGATCACTCGCCATGCCGATGCACGATCCGATCGCCACGGCGTTCAACATTCCGAAAACGGACGGCATTGTCGGCGCGACGCAACTGGGTNNCCAGACCGTGGACACCAACGGCAATCCTGTCGTCCGCGAGCGCTACTGAATCACCTACCAGCCGGGAGAGATCCGCACCTGCGCCGTTTGCCACGGTCTCAACGTCGCTGATCAGGCGGGTCGCCCGGTGCCAACGAACGCGCCGTCGGCGTTGCGCGATTTGCTTCGCTACTGGAAATCACAAACCGGCTACACNNCGCTACACGAAGCTGTTATCCGGCGCTCCCAGCAACGGAGTTTTTGCGGCGAACATCTCCGGGCCGACCACGCGATCAACCATGCTGGAAGCCACGACCAATTTTCAGAATTGGAGTGCCATTGCGACGAATAGCTCCAGCAGTAACGGCCTCTTCTGGTTGAGCGACGTGGATTTCACCAATCACTCCTACCGTTTCTACCGCGGTCGTGTGCCGTAAGAACTATCCTGTCGCCCGACGCGGACGGACAACGGCCAGATGATTTGCCGGGGCGAGTTCGCGTCGCCCCACACGCGCTTCAAGTCGGTCGCCAGTGGTCCGAGCGGGTTGCGGCCATTGGCTTTGATATAACGATTTGTTGCCGACCAGGTGCTGAAGTATCCAAGCAATTGGTCGAGCGTCCAACGAGCCTCCATGCGAAAGGCCGGTGGCGTGATTTCGGTGAAAGGGAAGGGGATGGTGCGATAGCCTTCTTCCACCAGTTTGCGCTCCGGCGGCCAGTAAGGGCCGACGGTTTTCGAGTAGAAGTCCTGGACGAGTTGATTGGCGTCGTCGCCTTCCACGGTGCTAATGCCGTAGGCCCAGACGGCCAGCACGCCGTTCCGGGTCAACACGGGTTTCACTTCTACGTAAAAGCGGTCGAAATTAAACCAGTGCAACGCCTGCGCCACGGTGACGAGTGCGACGGATTTGTCCGGCAACCCGCTTTGCTCGGCAGACGCGACGCGATATTCAATCTTGGGATGCGGCGTCGCCGAGGCGATTTGCTCCCGGCTGGCATCGGTAGCGATGACTTTGTCGAAAAGAGCGGCGAGGTCGAGCGTCGCCTGACCGTTTCCGTCGGCGCAATCCCAGCAACGGAACTTTGCGGCATAAGCGTGGCGAGATAATCAAACAACGCCGCCGGATAACGCGGTCTGAAATCGGCGTAACGATTCGCCACACCGGAAAAGTGATCGTGAAATGATTGACTCATGCTTGGTATTACAATGATAGCTAACCCGACTTTCGCAACTGGAGGGTGGCTGACTGCGTAAGTGGTTCGAAATACGCGGTCGGCTCCAAAAGGTCTGCACCAAACTTATTCTTCGAGCACCTGGCCTTTCTGCGTGACGCGCGGCGGCGATTGGGGCGGCAGTTCCCAACCCAGTTGCGCCAATATCATCTTGTGATCCTGCTCCGGCTGCGTGTAACGACAAAAAACCAGTTCCCGCCCGTCGCTGGTGGGAAAATGCACGTCCAGCATTTGGATCGCGGCGAACTTCTCCAACAGCGAGCGCGGCGTCAGGCCAGGGGCCAACGGCTTCAAACAGGCGCGCAAACTGACGTGCAGGCAGTAGGCCAGGAACGAGACGAAGATGTGCGCCTCGATCCGCTGCTCCGACCAGTGGAAAATCGGTCGCAGGTTCAAGTCGTCTTTGAGGTCCTTGAAGGCCGCTTCCACCTGGGTTAGTTGAATGTAAAACTGCCACAGCTTCTCCGGTGCTTGCGCGTTGAGGTTGCTGCGCAAGAGATAACGACCCTCGCGCCGTCGCACTTGGCGCAGCTTGTCCCGGCGCAACGTAAAAGTGAAAGTCGGCGGAAGTATTTCCGCTTCCTGATCCGGCACTTGAATGGTGACCAGACGCCAGGCGGCCGGGAATTGGTTTTTGGCCGCGCCGAGCTTGAGCAGCAGTTGGTCCCGGCACAGTTCCATCTGCGCCAAATCCTTGAGACGTTTGACAAGGCCTTTTAATTGACGCTGCCGCATGGAGCGTTCTTTGCTCACCCGGTCTTTGCTTTCCGCCAGCACATACAACTCTCCCTCTTGGGAGAGCAGTTTGACTTGCACCCCTTCGCGCACGGCCTGCCACGGCTGTTCCAACAGTTCTTTTTCGTATCGGCTCAACCGTCCTTTGGGTGTGCCGACCAGGTAAGGCACCGGCGGATCGCTCTGCCGCATCTCCGCCAACACTTCCTCCGTCGGGATGCCCCGGTCCATTACCCAGACCCGGTCGGCTTTGCCGTAGAGTTTTTCGATCTTCGCCAGAAAATCGCGCAAGGTCGTTTTGTCCGCCGTGTTGCCCGCCATCACCTCGTAGGCCAGTGGAAAACCTTCCGGCGTCACCACCAGCGCGATGACCACTTGCACGCAATCCGGCCGCTTGTCCCGGCTGTAGCCATACTGCCGCTTATCGCCTTGGGCAAAGGGGGGATCGCTTTCAAAATACGTGCTGGTTAAATCGTAGAGCAGCACCTCGAACTTCGCTCCGAAGAGGTCTTCCCAGCGGCAGCGCAAATGTTGGAACAGCGCCGGTCGATGCTCCAACACCTTGTCCAGACAGCGATACAGGTTGTCCTTTTGCACCAGCCCAAAATCCTCCTCCAGCAAATCCGCCAGCGCACTGTTCTGGAACCACTGCCGGTGCAGCCGCCATTCGCTGCCCGGAGCAATGAGCCGATATACGGTCAACGTCTCCAACACATGACGCCAGCAAGTCCCCTCTCGTGAATCGGGCAAATGTTCGCGCCAAAACTCATCCAGCTTCAATTGGTCCCACAACCGGCATCCCACCCAGCAAGCGCCCCATCGTCGGGGACGCCGCAACTCGAATTGATCCAGCCGCACTTGCACGCCGTAATCCGCCGCGTGCTCGGGCACCGCACGATCCGCCGGATACAACGCCAGTGCGCGCGTCTGCTGCCGGCTCGTGTCGAACACTTCGGTTACTTTCGTCCACGCGGCTTTTTGGCTGTCGTTGATCTCACCCAAATAAAGCAAATGCCGCTGCACCCAACCGCGGCGCGTGCGCACCTTCTCGGCGATGCTCCAATAACAATGATCCTTGCCGTTCTTGAACCGGCGATGACAGTGCAGAAAGGGTTTGGCCATATCGCTGGGTGAGAGCTTACCTCAGCCGACGAAGTCCAGGAAAGGGGGTAGGTCTGCACCAAACACTTTTGGAAACCAAACCGGTCAAATCATTGGCAAACTTACAGTCCGGTCTTCAAAAAAAGTTGAAAATCGCTCCGAGTAGCGAAAGTCGGGCTAGGACCGTGAAGATTGCGGAGGCGATGCTTTTTGAATTCCGTTCGGCTAATGCCGCCGCGAGAAAGTTGGGTGCGAAGTCTGGAGGTTAAAAAAGGCGAACAGTTGCCCGTTCGCCTTTCGTGTTTCAGATTTGAGTTCGCTCAGTAGCGATAGTGCTCTGGCTTGTATGGGCCTTCGGGGGGCACGCCGAGATAATCAGCCTGTTTCTTCGTGAGCTTGGACAGCTTCACGCCGATGCGGTCGAGGTGCAGGCGGGCAACTTCTTCGTCCAGTTTCTTGGGCAGACGATACACGCCGATCTTGTTGGTGGCGCGGTTGGCCCACAGGTCCAATTGCGCGAGGCATTGGTTGGTGAAGCTGTTGCTCATCACGAAGCTCGGATGGCCGGTGGCGCAGCCGAGGTTCACGAGCCGGCCTTCGGCGAGGAGATAAATCGTGCGGCCATTGGGCAACACGTATTTGTCATACTGCGGCTTCACGTTGATTTTCTTCACGCCCTTCAACGTGTTGAGCCGATCCACCTGAATCTCGTTGTCGAAGTGGCCGAT
>PLJQ01000482.1:4653-4802 GCA_003140275.1 Limisphaerales bacterium | reverse complement strand
GACACCGACGGCGACGGAGTGGCGGATGTTCGCAAAGTGGTTTTTACCGGTTTTGCGAGCGACTACGCGCCCTATGAAACCAATAAACTCAACGTTCAGGCCATGCTCAACAGTTTTAACTGGGGGCTGGACAACCGCATTCACGGCGC
>PLJQ01000482.1:0-4637 GCA_003140275.1 Limisphaerales bacterium | reverse complement strand
CGAAGCCGGCGGCGCGCAGCACGGTATGAGTTTCGACAACACCGGCCGAAAATTTCTTTGCAGCAATAGCGATCACATTCAGACGGTGATGTATGACGACCGTTACGCGGCGCGAAATCCGTTTTACGCCATGCCCAGTCCGCGCATTAGCATCGCGGTGGATGGGCCGGCGGCGGAGGTCTATCGCATCAGCCCCGATGAACCGTGGCGCGTCATCCGCACGAGGTGGCGCGTCTCGGGAATCGTGCCCGGCATGATCGAAGGCGGCGGGCGGCCGTCCGGTTATTTCACCGGCGCGACGGGCACCACAATTTATCGCGGCAACGCCTGGCCGGAAGAATATCTGGGCGACGCGTTCGTTGCCGACTGCGGCAGCAACCTGGCTCATCGCAAGAAACTTTATCCGGACGACGTCGCCCTGCTGGCGAAGCGCCCGCCCGGCGAAGAGAAGGTTGAATTCCTTGCCTCGACCGATAATTGGTTTCGCCCGGTGCAATTCGCCAACGCGCCCGATGGCAACTTGTATGTCATCGATATGTATCGGGAAGTGATTGAGCATCCGTGGTCGCTGCCCGAACCAATCAAGCAGCATCTCGATCTGAACAGTGGCAATGACCGGGGCCGCATCTATCGAATCGTGCCATCGAATTTCAAGCAACCCAAACTGCCGCAACTCGGCAACGCGACGACCCCACAACTCGCGGCCACGCTCGCCCACCCGAACGGCTGGCATCGCGACACCGCCGCGCGGCTGTTGTATGAGCGACAAGACAAAACCGCCGTGCCGCTGCTGACGCGGTTGCTCAACGATTCCAAATTTCCGCTGGGCCGAATGCACGCGCTCCATGCATTGGATGGTTTGCAGGCGTTGACCGAAGCCCAAGTGATGCGCGGTTTGAGAGACACCGACCCGCGCGTTCGCGAACACGCGGTGCTGTTGTCAGAAAAACTGATTTCCAACAATGGCGTCATCCCGGAAGCGATTTGGGTTCAACTGCGAAATTTGAGCAGCGACCCGTCGCTCCGCGTTCGCTACCAACTGGCCTTCACGCTTGGCGAAGTAAAACACACAGGTCGGGTCGCCGCGCTGGCGCAGATTCTCTGGAGCGACGTGCAAAGCAAATGGATGCAGGCGGCGGTGATGAGTTCGCTCGCGGAAGGGGTCGGGGAAATGTTCATCACCCTGGCCTCTGATGCCGTTCTTCGCAACGCGCCGGCCAGCCAGGAATTTTTGAGCCAACTCGCGACAGTGGTGGGAACAAAAAACCAGACGGCAGAAGTGGACACGGTGTTGAATTTTGTTGCGAACACCACCGAGCAGCAGCCCCGGTTCACGTTCATTCGCGCGCTGGCGGACGGTTTGCAACGCGGCCACAGTTCGTTATCGGCTGCCGACCGGCGGGGGAGACTGAAATTGGTTTATGTCGATGCCGTGATTGTAGCGGCGAACGCCCAGGCGCCCGAATCTCTGCGTTTGCAAGCTGTCCGCCTGCTCGGTTCAGCCGGCTTTGAGGAGGTCGCCGACCGGCTCGTTCGCCTGCTCAACCCCAGCCAATCGCAGGCGCTACAATCGGCGGCGCTTGCCACACTCGCCAGCTTTAACGACCCCAGGGTCGGCACCATCTTGGTACGGCAGTGGCCCGCTTTAACACCCGCGCTGCGGAACGAAGCGTTGATTTCGTTGCTGGCCCGGCCCGAACGAGTGTCCGCGTTGTTGACCGCCATCGAACAGGGCGCCATCTGGCGTTCCGACCTTTCCCCGAATCAAATCAAGTTTTTGCGGTCACATCGTGATCCGACCATCCAATCACGAGCGGCTGAAGTTTTTGCCGAAGCACCCAAACGCGCACGTCAGGAAGTGGTGAATAGTTTCATGCCGGCCCTGCAATTGAAAGGGAACGCGGCGCCAGGCCGCGAAATCTTTATTGCCCGCTGTGCGACGTGTCACCGGCTGGGCGGCGCAGGCTTTGTGTTGGGGCCGGACCTGGCCAGTGTCAAATCCAGTGGCAAGGAAACCATGCTCATCAACATCCTCGACCCGAACCGCGAAGTGCTGCCAAACTTCATGAGTTACGTCATCGAGACGAAAACCGGCGATAGCTTCATCGGCTTGATCGCCAACGAAACCGCGACCAGTGTCACGTTGCGCCAGGCTGGCGGCGCCGAGGCGACGGTCTTGCGTTCCAACATTCAGTCGATTCAAAATCAGGGCCAGTCCGCCATGCCAGAGGGGCTGGAGGCCGGATTGACGCCGCAAGACATGGCCAATTTGCTCGAATACGTCGCGACGGCCACCCCGCCACAATGAGTTTCGGTCGTTGCCCGTTGCGCGAGTTCGAAGTTTTCCATTTCCCAAAGACACATTCTGCGTCATCCTGCTGGCATGGGCAAACGACGTGAGGCGCGGGAACGCGCCGTGCAATTTCTTTATCAGTACGATCAGAATCTGCCCGACGATCTCGACGAGGCGCTCAACCTGTTTTGGGATTCACAGCGCAAGTCGGCGCTTGCGGAAGAAAAGGCGGACGCCAATTGGGGAGAGCCGGTCGAGTTGTCGCCGGCCACAACGGAAGAAGCGGCCTTGCGCCTGTTCTCCGATCCATTGATTCGCGGCGCGCTGGAGCATCGCAACGAACTCGACGAGCACATCAAAAAACACGCGTTGAACTGGGATTTGCACCGTATCGCCGTGGTGGACCGCAACATTCTCCGCCTTGCCATTTACGAAATGCTGCATCGCGAGGACATCCCCCCGATCGTCAGCATCAACGAGGCCGTGGACATCGCCAAAAAATTCTCGACGCCGGACAGCGGCAAATTCGTCAACGGGATTCTTGACAAAATCAAGAGCGAGTTGATGCGCCCGGCGAGGATTGTAAAATGAGGTTCGCCGACCTCCACCTCCACACGAACTTTTCCGACGGGACGTACACGCCTGAAGAATTGGCGGCGTTTGGCCGGCAGCATGGACTGGCGGCAATGTCGTTGACCGACCACGACACCATCGGAGGTTGCGCCCGCATGGCGACAGCCTGTCAAGCCGTCGGGATCGAATTCATTTCCGGCAGCGAATTGACCGCCGAGTTGAACGGCAACGAGCTTCACCTGCTCGGCTATTTCATCGACATTCACAATCCGAAGCTGCTTGCGGAGATGTCCCGCTTTCAAACGGTGCGGCAAAACCGCATTCGCGAAATGGTGGCGCGACTCAATCAGCTCAACATTCCCCTGCACGACGACGCAGTGTTTGCGCTGGCCAACTGTCTTTCGCCGGGCCGGCCGCACGTGGCGCGCGCGCTGATTCAGGCCGGTTTTTGCAAGAGTTTGGACGAGGCATTCAACCGCTTTCTGAAAAAGAACAAACCCGCCTGGGTGCCCAAATTCAAAGTATCGGCGTTGGACGCCATCGCGTTGATTCACCAGGCCGGCGGTGTGGCGGTCATGGCGCATCCCGGTTTGAACCGCACGGACGATATTATTCCCGATCTGGTTGCCGCCGGATTGGACGGACTTGAATGTTTTCACAGCAAACATTCCACCGTCACTGCCGAACATTACCTCATGTTGGCCGATCAACATCGCCTGCTCGTTACCGGCGGCTCCGATTGTCACGGCATGAACAAAGGCAAACCGCTCATCGGCACCGTCAAACTGCCTTACGAACATGTCGAAAGGCTCAAGGAGAGAAAGGGCGAACTAAAACTTGCAACCACGAATGTGCATAAATGAACCCGAATTGATTCTCGGCTTCAGAGCGCGGCTCTGTGAGCCGCGGCAAGTTCAAAGGCAAACAACCCTCGTCATTACTGCGAGTCACAGACCTGCGCCCCATCTGCGTCCATCTGCATTCATCCGCGGTTAAGAACTCCCATGGGATTATTCTCCAAGTTCAAAGCCGGCCTTGCCAAATCCCACAGCAAATTGGCTCACGAAATCAAACGCATCGTCACGCGCTCGCCCAAGCTCACCGGCGAATCGCTCGAAGAACTCGAACACGTCCTCATCGCCGCCGATCTCGGCATGGCCGTAACGCAACAAATCGTCGCCGCCGTCAAACAAGCCTACGAATCACAGGGCACGAACGGCCACGACGTGTTCGCCATCGCGCGAGCGGAGGTCGAAAAAAATCTCTCGTCCAACAAACCTGATTTGCTCAAAGCACCGACCGGCCCAACCGTCGTCTCCATCGTCGGCGTGAACGGCACGGGCAAGACCACGACTTCCGCCAAACTCGCACACTTGATTCAGTCACAAAACAAGACCGCGCTGCTTGCCGCGTGCGACACCTTCCGCGCCGCCGCCATTGAGCAGCTCAAACTCTGGGGCACGCGCCTCAAAGTCGAAGTCATCGCCGGTACTTACGGCGCGGACGCCGCTTCAGTGGCGCACGACGCCGTCACTGCCGCGCAGGCGCGCAAGGCGGATTACCTCTTCATTGACACCGCTGGCCGCCTGCACACCAAGCACAACCTCATGCAGGAACTGCACAAGCTTCATCGCGTCATTGGCAAGCAACTGCGCGGCGCGCCGCACGAAGTCCTGCTCGTGCTCGACGGCAGCACCGGCATGAACGCGCTCAACCAGGCGCGCGAATTCAACAAAACCGTCCCGCTCACCGGCCTCATCGTGACCAAGCT
>PLJQ01000034.1 GCA_003140275.1 Limisphaerales bacterium | reverse complement strand
CCAATGCCGACAGCGCCGCCTACCTCCGGGCGACCGCGCTACTCCAACCGGTCGGTGCATCGCTGGAGTTCGCCGCTTCTGAATACGCCAGCGCAGTAAAACGACTCGGGGCGGTGTCATTTTCCCAAGCAGTGGATTTCTATCTTAAGCGGCATCCGGTCCACCTTGCGCCCAAGATGGTGCGTGAAGTCGTGGACGAACTGCTCAAGATCAAGGAGTCGGACGAACTGAGCATCCGTTACCGCAAGCAACTGGAATACGACCTGAATCGTTTCGCTGGCCGTTTCCGCGGGCGCATTGGTGACGTGGCCGGCACAGACATTGACGCCTGGCTGAGGGATTTAGAGGTCGGGCCACGCACACGGAATAATCTGCGCAACTCCGTCCAGGCGTTGTTCAACTTCGCGATTTCGCGAAAATATCTGCCTAAAGACCATGATGAACTTGACGCCGTGCCGGTGGCAAAAGATGTCGATGGCGAAATTGAGATTTTACGCCGGAAGAAATGGCGGACTTATTGGCTATGGCATCACTGGAGCATATTCCGTTCATCGCCATCAGCGCGTTTGCGGGGGTGCGCCACGCCGAATTGCAGCGCCTCGATTGGGCGCACGTCAAGCGAAAGGCTGGCATCATCGAGATCCGACCTGGGACAGCGAAGACGGCGAGCCGGCGGGTCATCCCGATATTGCCGAACCTGCGGAAGTGGCTGGCGGGAAATTGGCGGGANNCCGCGAACATGGTGGAGCAGTTCGTGGAACTGGCTGAGCGGGTGAATGGGGATCGTAAAAAGCGCGCGGCGAAGAACGGTGGGAAGTTCGAGGGATTCAAATGGAAACACAATGGGCTGAGGCACTCATTTATCAGTTATCGCGTGGCGGAGACGCAGAACGTGGCGCAAGTGGCATTGGAAGCTGGTAACACGCCACAAATGATTTTTAAGCACTACCGTGAACTGGTGCGACCAGCAGAGGGTAAGCAGTGGTTTAAGATCGTCCCCAAGGACTAGAAGCAGGGAACAAACACAATTAGTTGGAAGTGGAAGCTGCGCCAACTCTTTCCTGTTTCTATTTCGTGAATACGTCTAGCAGCCTGTCGGGCTTAACGCAGGATTTTTTTCAGGTTTTGAACGGTTGCGCTGCGTGTGCGTCTGAGAAACATGGCTACTCGTTTCGTTTCCATTGACCGCGACACCCCGTTGCTCTTGCCGCCCAATCTGCGCGACTGGGTGCCCGCAGATCACCTGGTTCACTTCATCGTGGACGCTGTCGCCGCACTGGACCTGCGCCAAGTCAAAGTCAACGAGCGCGGCACCGGTTCCGAACAATATCCGCCCACGATGCTACTGGCCTTGCTGATATACAACTACGCCACCGGCACCTTCGGTTCGCGTCGCATCGAGCAAAACACTTACGACAGCGTGCCGGTGCGCGTGCTGACCGCCGACACGCACCCGGATCACGACACGATCTGCACCTTCCGCCGAGAAAACAAGGCGCTGTTGACCGAGAGCTTTGTGAAAGTGCTGCAACTGGCCCAGCGGCTTAAAGTGCTTCAGTTCGGCCAGATCACCGTGGCGGTGGACGGCACCAAAGTCTTGGCCAACGCCAGCAAACATTCCGCCACGAGCTACGAACGGGCCGGGCAAATGATCGCGCAACTGGAACTGGAAGTGGAGCAACTGGTGGCCAAAGCCGAGCAGGCCGATAGCGCGCCGCTGCAGGACGGGCTGAGTATTCCCCAGGAAATCACCCGCCGCCAGGAACGCAAAGCCGCGCTGGAAAAAGCGCGCGCCGAGATCGAAGCGCGCGCCCAGGCGCGCTACGCCATCGAGTTGGCCGAGCACGAAAAGAAAATGGCCGCGCGGGCTGCCAGGAAAGAACGCGGTGAGAAAGTGGGCGGCAAACCACCCCAAGCCCCGACTGCCGAGGCTAATTCCGGCGACCAATACAACTTCACCGATTCGGAAAGCCGGATCATGAAAGCGGGCAATGGCAATCATTTCGAGCAGAGCTACAACGCGCAAGGGGCCGTGGCAGTGGAGAGCCGCTTGATTGTAGGGGAGCGCGTGAGTCAATCGCCCAATGACAAACAGGAATTGGTGGCCGACCTGCAAGCCATCCCCGCAGAAGCGGGCGGCGTCGAAGCCGTGCTGATTGGCAGCGGATTTTACAGCGAGAAGGCGGTGCGCGCCGTCGAACCAACGAGCGCGGGCCAGCCCAGCGGCACGACTGTTTACGCGGCCATGGAACGCAAGAGCCATCACCGCAGCGTGGCCGACTTGGAAAGGAAAGCAGAAGTGAACCCGCCCGCCACGGGCGCCAGCGTGAGTGAAGTGATGAAACACCGGCTGGCGACTGCGGTCGGAAAGCAAAAATACAAACTGCGGCAGCAGACGGTGGAGCCGGTCTTTGGGATCATCAAAAGCGTGCTGGGATTTCGGCGGTTCCTGCTGCGCGGACTGGAGAAAGTGAAACTGGAATGGGCGTTGATCTGCGTGGCCTACAATCTCAAGCGGCTGCACCGGTTGGCGGGAGTCAAATTGGCCGGAGCGGGTTGAAAAGTCCGGGAGAGCCTGGGCCAGAAAGGAACAAGGCGATGGGGGGTAGCGGAAACGCCACGAGTTGGCCGGGTGGAGTGCCGTTTTTTTGAAAAACCTTACCGAAAACATTCGTTCCTCGGCGTATCGCCAGGATCATCCCCACGCTCCCTCCGTTCTTTACGTCAAGCCCGACAAGTTGCTAGGGAAACGCTGAATAAAGCCGGTTTTCTACTTTCCAATTCATGAAGATTGGAAAGGCGGGTGCCGCGGCGTGTGTGATTAAAAGTGGGTGAGGGAAGTGA
>PLJQ01000410.1 GCA_003140275.1 Limisphaerales bacterium | reverse complement strand
TCACCTTCGATGACGTGGCCAAACTGCCTTCGACGCTGCTCAAACAAAAGTTCGGCATCTGGGGACAACAACTCTGGCTCTTCGCCAACGGACGCTGGCACGAGCCGTTGCTGCTGGAGGTGAAAGACCGCACCACCATTTCCAGCAACACCACGCTCCCTTACGACGAGCCGGATTACGAAGCGGCGCTGACCTTCGCGCTCAGCGAGGCGACGCGGCTGGTCGGCCAGTTGCNNGAGTTCGGTTTGACAATTCGCTTCAACGACTTCACGGAAGTCGGCGGCGGTCACCGTTTCCGCGAGGCGCAATTCCAAAACTCCGTCATCAACGTTGTGTTGGAGGAAATTTTCCGAGACCTGATGAGCCGTGAGGCCAAGCCCGTGCGGCAAATCCGCATTGGCTTCTGGAATCTCGCGCCCTTTGACACGCAGCCGACACTGTGGGGCAAGACCGCCGCCGAACGCTGGGGCCCGCTCGACGATGCGGCACACAAACTCAATCAACAGTTCCACAAGCCGACTGTGATGACCGGCGCGCAACTCGCACTGCGCCGATTGAATGACGCGCACAAAAATCCAAAGGCCAAATGTCCATTCGTACCGCAACGCGANNTGGGGCACGGACGCCGATCCGCTGGCCCACAAAGGCGAATGGGAAAAACGACTGGCGAAAGTCAGCAAGCAGGGTCAGTTTCGCCACTGACCCCTCACCCGGCCTTCGACCATCCTCTCCCTATCGAATGGGGAGAGGGCCGTAAGGGCTTTCGGCTATTTGTTCGAATGAAAACGCAGCGACTGTTTTGCTTCGGCCAGCCGGCGGTGGGAGAGCAATGGCCGGTTAAGGAAACCTTTTGCCGAGATAAAGCGAGTCGCCAGTACGCAGCAGCTCGTGGAAGCCGAGCTTCTTGTAGAATTTTTCCGCGCGCGCATTGGAAGCCGCCATGCCCAGATGAACGCCGGGAGTTTTGCGGGCCGCCATTGCCTTCAACAACACCTGCATCATTTCAATACCCAATCCGCGACCTTGCACGCGCGGCAACATGTCAATGTGAAGATGTGACGGGTATTGGTCGTACGGTTCCGGACAAAACACGTCGGGGTGATAATAGTCGTAAAAAACTTTTTGCGTGCGCGTCCAGCCGGCCTGATCGCCGGTCGGTTCCGGGTATCGTTTGCGAATGTCCGGCAACCACTTGTCCACGTACGCCTGGTAGAACTTTTTCGAGTCCATCACACCCATCACATAGCCGCAAACTCCCTGCTGGTCTTCCACCACGAACGCAAGTTCCGGCTCAAGATGAATATATGGCCCCACGTAGATATGGCCGAGCGCCTTGGGATCATCGTAGAGATGCGTGCCGTCCTTGCCGCTGTCACCGGTTTTGAGGCAAATTTCATAAACCGCGTCTTCATCCCGCGGCAAATACCGTCGAATCTGGAAGCCTTCAGGCAACATGGTGGAAGTTTTACCTGCGCCGGGTCTTGTTGGCAAGGGCGCGCGTAAAGCGGCCCGACTCGTCCATGGGCAACAGGCGTTGTAACGCCGCCGCCAATCCGCCACGATAAACCTCCGGGCGATGTTCACCGGAAATAAATATCGCCCCGCGTTTCGGATTCGATTTCAGCCATTGAATATAAGCGCGCAACAAGACCGCCTCCTCCTTGATTTCCCACAGATGCCGGTAGAGCGAGTAACACAAGTCGCGGTCGTTAAGTTCGGTCACTTTCGCGAACAACGCCACGATCTCCCGGCAGGTCTGGTCGAACCGCGTGGGCCTCTTACCCCAACGGTTGACTGGCGTCTGCAACAGGAAAGCAAAATCATTCAGCAATTTAGTCGCGCGCTTGCCGGATTCGTATGGCAGATAAAACATATTGCCCAATAATTCCAGATCGTGGAGCGTAACGGGGTCTTTTGCGCGGCTCGCGAATTCCGGCAGCCATTCCGTCAGCGCCTGTTGGAATGCCTTTCTTGGCTGCCAGTCTTTTTTGCTCTGTGCATACCAGGCGAGTGTCCGCAACGGCACAAAATTTGCCGCGAATTCACAGTTCGGATTGCTCAGAATGCCGCGAATTTCAGCGCGCAATTGCGGCGGGCGACCGGCATACGGGCCAAGATAAATCCGGCGCAGGTCGTAATCGTTGGCGTGAAGATTGTCCCAGATGAGCGGTTTACGTTTGAGGACAGTCTGCAACTCGCGGATGGACGCCGTGGAAATCGTTTCGGACACAATTTCCGGCCCGGTCCAGAAAATATCAATCTCCCGATCGAGACGTCNNATCTCGCGCAGATAATCGCACTTCTTCACCGCGCCGCCGGCCATGCGACCGCAATAGACCGTGGGACAAAACCAGAGCCGCGCCAATTTGACTTCGTCGCGCAGCGAATGGAACAATGCGTTCGTGACATTGCTCTGCGCCTCGGCAAAGGTGGCAAAGCGACCGGCGTCCGCCGCGCTCATTTGATGTGGAAGGTCGTCGAAGAGGATGGCGAATGACCGCACGCCCAAACCCGCCACCTGTCGCAGCTTGTTCAACAGCGCCGACGTTTCGATGCCGTATTCGATGTCGAGTCCCGGCGCGATGGCATAAACAAATTCAATATTGCGCGCCTGGCAATCCGTGATGAGGCTTTTGAGTTCGGCGGCCTCGGCTTCGTCGTAGAGTTCCCGCCACAACGCGCGATGTTTGATGTCGTCCTTGGGTGCATACATGTATGTGTTCATGCCCCACTGTTGCAGCCAGCCGAACAGTCGCCGTCGCTGCGGCACGGTCCACGGACGGCCATAAAAACCTTCGATCACCCCGCAAATGAATGGGTTCGCGCTCATTACTTGAATATCATTTCGAAGTGTCGGAGATGATGCCGTGAATCATTTGTTTGTCAAAAATGCCGTGGTCATCTCATCGCTCCGCTCGACCAAATCATATAAGAAATCATGCTGTTTCCTGAACCCACTTCGCCACCCAACGATCAAGCATTACGGGGGACTGTCCGATAAACAACTTCAGCCAGTGCGTGCGTTCATCACTCGGCAGCACTCTCGAAGCGTTCAATACGGCACGACGTGCCCATCCGCCAAGATTGTATACGCCAGCCTTGTGATTCCGGACCCAAGCGACGTTCTTGGTCGCGATTGCGGCAAGTGCTTGGTTCTCAATATTCGGGCCTGTAAAAATGTACTTGTGGATCTTAGGCGACCCTAGGAATTCAGGATAGTGAGCGAGGTACCACTCAATCCAGAAGCGAACGAGTTGATTATCGAGAGCTGGCGAGGAAAGCATTCCTTCAATGGTGGGTCGTAATTTAATGGCAAGGGCGGCATCTGTTACTTCACGGAGATAGAGCGCCACATCACTAACGGCTGGAGCGAATAGCTGGAAGTTGGCTAAGAGATGCTCTGCCAGCACCGGGAGAGAGTGTCTGCGTGCCGTTCTGATGACACTGCGTGCAAGGGCTAGGTCGAGGTGCTCATAGCCGATCACTTTCTCGATTGCTTCAAGAAGCCTAGCCTGGCGAATCGCGTCTTCATATTCGACTCCAACCTCTATCTCTTCCACTTCCTCTGTATAAGGATTGAAAATTTCAAGTGTCTTGAGAAGTTCAACTTTCTGCTCCACGTAGATGTTGTGCAGGTGCTTCTTAACAAAGTCTGAGGCGTTTAAAACGAACGTCTTTTCAGAAGACACCGTGAGGCGGTGGTTTTCGTACAAGTACAGCGTCAACCTCTCGAGAACCATCGACAAGTCACGCTTTGAGTTTGCGAAGATGCGAATGTCATCGACGTACCGAGTGTGGGCGAGCCCTTGGTCTTTTAGGAAACTGTCTACATCGATGAGTATAGCTTCTGCCATCACAATACTCGCAGCCGGGCCGACGGGAACCCCTTGCGAGGACTTGCTGTTGAGCGTTGATAGAAAATGCTCAATGTCATTTGAAATCGGTTTGAGTTTGGCATCGGCGGACTCGATCGCGTTGTTTAACCTATGAAGGTAGATTTGGTTGTAAAAGTCCGTGATGTCGGTTACGAGGATGAACTCGTAATTCGTAGCATGTTCTTCTGTCTTGGTGCTGAAGTCGGCCCAGCCCGAACCGCCCGCGAAGTAGCTGCCATTGGCGACAGACAGGCGATATGAGCATGCGATGTGCTCGTGACTTGGCATCCTTGCAGCCTCAACTGAGACCGCAATTTCACAGGCGAGCGCCGTATAAACGATTGCATCCACAGGCTCCAATTGATGTACGACACGAAAGCCACCTTTGGGTTTCGCTATGGTCATCGCACGTGGCGGAGTAACCCAGAGTTTACCAATATTTTTGGACATCAACTCAGTCTTGACCTCATCCCACTGATACCAAAGGGCGTCGAATTCGGGCGGTTTTGGAAAGAAGTCCGAGTCGTAGTATTTGGTGATGTGATCTCGTGCGAAGTCCAGTGCTTTTTCGCTGATGATTGCCATAGCATGCCCTCCTATGAATTCTAATACTATAAGGCGAAAGCAGGTGCGTGATCGCGTGCATGCCTGACTTTTCCGACTCTGGCCTTTAGCATTGGTTTACGAAACCAGACTGCGGAATCTCCATCAAGGATTATTCTGTGAGGTTGAGAGTGCAGCTTTGATAGTTCGACATGACTCTCACGCGCCGGGCCTGTTGTAATCCGCTTGCGCGTTGCGCGTCGTCCGTGTTGACTGTCCGCATGACCGCACCCGCACTTTTTCGGCGTTTCATCCCGTTCAAGGAGGCTATTTGAACCGGGCAACCGCGCTGCTGAACAAACATATCGTGCCGGCGCTCACGGTACTGAGCGAGAACACCTACTTGTCCGCCATCCGCGCCGGAATGGTGTCGGTGGTGCCGTTGACGATCATTGGAGGACTCTTCATCATCGTGTCCTTCCTGCCGGTGACGGGTTGGGACAAGATCGTCGCGCCGTACCTGCAACTCCTGCAAGTTCCGGTGACCGCCACGTTTGGGCTGCTCTCCGTGTTTGTCTGCTTCGCCATCGGCTACGATCTTGGGAAACAATTCAAGCAGGAAGCTATCGTGAGCGCCTCGATGGCCACCGTGGTCTTCCTGATGATCCAGCTCAAGTTGGGCGAAAAGCCGGAGGACATCAGCTTCTCAATGGACAGCCTTGGTTCGAAAGGGTTGTTCACCGCGGTCATCATCGCTCTGGTGTCGGTGCGCATTCAGAAATTTTTCACGGACAAAAACTTTGTCATCAAGATGCCGGAGAATGTGCCGCCGGTTGTTTATGAATCGTTTCTTTCTCTGAGTCCGCTTTTCTTTCTCGTGCTGGTGTTCTGGGTCATCCGGTTTGTGTTGGGAGTGGACATCGACCACCTGGTAACCACCGCGTTCAAGCCCCTGGTGTTCGCGCTCAACACGCTGCCCGGCATTCTGGTGTACGCATTCCTGGTCACGATGCTATGGTCGGTGGGCATCAATGGCGACAACGCCATGGATGCCATCGTCGCGCCGATTTTTCTCCAATTCCTGGCCGCGAATGTGGAGGCGACGGCGGCGCACCAACCCCTGCCGTTCATTACTGCCGTGGGGTTCTTCACCATCTTCGTCAATGTCGGCGGGACGGGGGCGACCATTGCCCTCGCGCTCATCATGTTGAACTCAAAAGAGCCCGGCTATCGCAAAGTCAGCCGCCTCTCATTGCCGACGCAGATATTCCAAATCAACGAACCCATCTTCTTCGGATTCCCGATCGTGTTGAATCCTATTTTCATGATTCCGTATATCCTCAACGCCCTCATTCTGACGACGAGCACCTATCTGCTCATGCAATGGGGCGTGATCCACAAACCGTTCGTCAACGTGCCCTGGACGACGCCGCCGATCATCGGCCACTACCTGGTCACGGGCGGGGATTGGAAAGCCGCGGTCTGGGGCGTCCTCTCGATCTTGATCGCCATGGTGGTTTATTACCCCTTTGCCAAGGCCGCCGAACGGCAGCGCTTGAAAGCCGAAGCGGAAGGGAAGGCGCACGAATAGCGCTGCGCTGGAATTGTGATCAGCGGCTGATGGGCGGTTAACGCGCGTTTGGAAATGCGATGGCGATCGAATTTTACCGTTTGGTGTCCACGCTTTAGCGTGCGTTGGTCGTGCTTGCCGGCTAAAGCCGGGACACCAAACAGCTTTTCCGTCCATACTCTGAGTGTCAGGCCGACCATTCACAACCCACCGCTGAAAATTCCGTTGTAGAAAAAACCTCGGTGACGCCCTAACTTCAGTCGGTCCATGCAAAATACTGCTGCCAAATCTTCCACGACCACCGACTCGCGCCTGCTTCGGCTTTCTCCGCGCGACAACGTGCTGGTGGCCACGGCGACCATTGAGGCCGGGGAAGATATTTTGGTGAGCGGCCGGAGTGTTCGAGCTGCCGTCAAATTGCCGCTCGGCCACAAGATCGCCACCCGCGAGATCGCGACGGGCGAAAAAATAATCAAGTATGGCGTCCCGATCGGCTCCGCCACTTTGCCCATCTCAACCGGTGAACACGTTCACACGCACAATATCAAAAGCGATTATCTGCCGACCTACACCTGGAAGGAACAGGGCGAGTATTTCAAAGATCACCACTAAGCCGGGAATGATCGTCAGCCCGGTGAACCATTGAAAAACGTGAAAGCTTACCTTCGATCCGACGGCCGCAAAGGCATTCGCAACATCATTGTCGTCGCCTACCTGGTGGAGTGCGCGCATCACGTCGCCCGTGAAATCATGTTTCCATTTCGCGAGCGGGGCGTGCATCTGATCGGCTTCGGCGGTTGTTATCCCAACGCTTATTCGTTTCGCATGATGAAGCAACTGTGCACGCACCCAAATGTCGCCGGCGCCGTGCTGGTTTCACTCGGCTGTGAAGGCTTTAATCGCAACGAACTGGCGCGCGCGATCCGCGATTCCGGCCGGCCCGTCACCACGGTGGTCATTCAAAGCACCGGCGGCACGCGCAAATCCATTGCCGAAGGGCAACGCTGGATTTCGCAAACGCTTGAGCAAATTGCCACAACGCCTCGCGTGGAAATGAGCATCGACGAATTGATCGTTGGGACGATTTGCGGCGGGTCGGATGCAACCAGCGGCATCACGGCCAACCCGGCGGTCGGACGCGCGTTTGACCTGCTGGTCGAACGAAATGGGCGCGCGATCTTCGAGGAGACGGGCGAGTTGATCGGCTGTGAACAGATCATGGCCGAACGCGCGGTGCGACCCGAACTGGCGCGGGAATTGATCGCGTGCGTGGAGAAGGCGGCCAAACATTACACAGTGTTGGGCCATGGCAGTTTTGCGCCCGGCAACGCGGACGGTGGTTTGACGACGCAGGAGGAAAAATCAATGGGCGCATACAGCAAGAGCGGGAGTTCGCGCATCAACGGTATTTTGAAACCGGGCGATGTCCCGCCGTCCGGTGGATTGTATCTGCTGGACGTTGTTCCCGACGGTGAAGTGCGATTCGGGTTCGCCAACATCAATGACAACGCTGAGATCGGTGAACTCATTGCGTGCGGTTCGCATGTCATCCTGTTCACGACCGGCCGGGGTTCAGTCGTCGGCTCGGCCATTTCGCCGGTGATCAAGGTTTGCGCCAATCCGGAAACCTATCGCCGGATGTCCGAGGACATGGACATTGATGCGGGACGGATTTTGGAAGAGCGCGCGACGCTGGATGAAGTAGGCCAGGAGATATTTGACCGTGTGATCAAAACCGCGGAAGGCGTTCCGACGGTCTCGGAAACGCTCGGCCATCAGGAATTTGTTCTGACCTACAAAACCTTCGAGCCGATTGGGCCGGCCTGTCTGGCCGCCGGCGCGGCTTCATGATGATTTGTCTTTGATGAATTATTCATTAGCCACGGAATCACTCGTGAAGTAAAACGCCCGCATGTTCAGTCTCAAAAATAAAATCGCACTCGTTACGGGTGCCGGATCGGGAATCGGCGCGGCCATAGCCGAAGCCTTTGCCCAAGCCAACGCCTACGTTTTTGTCACGGACCGCGACGAACCAAGCGGGCGGGAAACCGCGGCCAGAATCAAAGCCAGCAACGGTCAGGCGGAGTTTCTGCCGCTCGATGTGGCGCGGGAAAATGATTGTGCCACAATCGCTGAACAAGTCGAGCGGGGCCAAGGCCGCCTCGATGTGCTCGTCAACAACGCCGGCATCGGTCACGTCGGCACGATGTTGAACACGACCGGCGACGATTTGGACCGCCTTTACGCCGTCAACGTACGCGGCGTGTTTAATGTCACCAAAGTTTTTCTGCCGGGCATGGTGAAACGAAAATCCGGTGTGATCCTCAGTCTCGCTTCCATCGGCGGTGTTGTGGGTCTGCGTGATCGGCTCGCGTACTGTGCCAGCAAGTTTGCCGTTGTCGGCATGACGAAATGCATGGCGCTCGATCATGCGCGCGACAATATCCGCGTCAATNNCGCGACGGCATCCGCGTCAACTGCCTCTGTCCCGGCCGGGTGGAAACTCCGTTCGTGGCTGCGCGATTGAAGGAATATCCCGACCCCCAAAAAGCGTATCGGGAAATGGCCGACTCCCAGGCGCTCGGTCGCATGGGCAAACCGGAGGAAATCGCCGCTGCTGCCGTTTACCTGGCGAGCGACGAGGCATCGTTCATCACCG
>PLJQ01000104.1 GCA_003140275.1 Limisphaerales bacterium | reverse complement strand
CCTGCAAACGCCGGTTAAGCGCGTCGCGAATTTCACGGGGTAACCGGGCGATTTTTCCAGTTCTAGTCATGGGAGCAGATATTTAGCCGCAGCAGAAATGGACGGGTTGGATTGCCACAAAAGGGCGCGTGGGTCGGGCGCGTCACTCCGGGCGCGCCCCACCTTGCGGTTCATGCGTAGGAATTGGGTGAGGTGTTGACTGGCTTTCATTAGCCGTTCCACTTCGGTATCGGCTTGTGCTTAAAGCCTACCAGGTCCGCGAAAGCAGCCTCGCGCATCAGCCGGATTTTTTCCGCGTTCGAGTAATGGCCTTCGCGTTCCGCGAACTCCTCGATCCGCTGCGACAGACGCTCGTACACGTCCCGTTCGACCGACCGGGCCGACCGGGCCGGACTGATTCGATGGCTGCGGGTCTGTGTCATGGTTGGGTTTTCATTTGGGCGCACGGCCAAAGATGGCGAGGCGCAAGCGTTCAATTTTCGCGTCTTCGATCAACGTCCAATGCGCCTGGTTGGCTTCGCGCTCCCGCGCCAAGAACTCCACAAGCCGCTGCGACAGACGCTCGTAAACATCGCGTTCTGCTGCCCGTGCCGCTCGCACCGATCGGGTTCGATTCCAGTTCATTTCAAACCTGCTTTCCGTTTGCAACGGCGCTCCGGGTGCTCCGGGTTTTCGATTGCACCGGCGGCGGCCCAAGACCGCCCTAAAAGCGCCGTCATTTGAATTTTCTTCGGATGAAGTGGTTGTAGAAGCCGCAGGGTGAATCAGCATTGACGAGGCCCTCGAACAACGAATAAGGAACGCCGGGATGATTGTAAATGCGCCCGTTGTGGAACTCGACGGTCAGCGTGCTGCCTTCGTAACCCACGGCGCGGATGGCCGATGAATTGACTGATTCTAGTTGCATGGTTTTTATTTGGTTGCGGTCTGTTCAAGCATACGTCTTCCGTAAAAAGGGCTGCGGCAGCTTCACAAAATGAGAAAACCTGCCACAAACAGGGGGGATTTTGAAACCTTGCCCCAGCCATCGCAGGGGCAAGATGTGGGCAAGATTAGATCAATCGGCTTCGTCGTTGCCACGATCGCCCAAAGCCTGCGCGGAGATATGTCTGGCACGGTGATCCTGCAACTGCCGCTCCGCAGCGCCAAAAATGGACCGGTCAACGAAGAACGCGGCCAATGTCAGGCCGAAGTTGTTTTTCAGAAACGTCTCCAGTGTCGCCTTCCGTTTTTTCAGTGTGCGGTAGGGCCAACCGTGACGTTTGCTCATCGCCGCCAATGTCATCCGATCCCGGCAATATCGAGTAAATACGAGACTGGCAGAAGGCGCCGATTTCAACCGCGTGTCGAGTTCATCTACTATCTTCTGCTGAACATGCCAAAGTATTGTGTCGTTGATTTCTCGCGCTGGAAGGGCTGGTTGCTCGTATTTTTTCGGCTTCTCGTGAAGTGCTTTCAACCCAGCGGCGATGGCGCTGTTCGATTCGATCACTCGTTCCTGTTGTATGAATTCTTGTTCCTTGTCCAGCGGTTTTCGGTCGGTGATCCGGCAAAAAATACTGTCGCCGGTCTTGAGTTGAATCACCTGTGCAGCCGTGTCTATGCCCGAGACTATGGACGCCTCAACGGGCGAATCTGTCCAACATACAAGAACCCGCCCGGTCAAAATAACCTCCAGGTAATACGATGTTGTGCCATGATCCTTGGTTTCCAACCTGTCCGGCGTTCCGAAGTCGGCATAGCGAACACGGCGGAATGTCACAGGCGGGGAGTGCGTGTGTGCCTCGCAACGCCAAGCTGTTTCATTCTGGCCATTAATCTCTATCGTTCTCATATTTCTGGCGCTTTGGTGGCTTAACCGTTGCGAAACTGAATCAGTGCGTATGGGAGGACCTCCAACCGGCGACGCCAGTAAGGCGTGCGGCTGCGATATTCGCTTCGCTTCGTTCCGGCCGCAATCCTGGCGAAGAATTCGCGGTGCAGATTGAGATGAAGAACGCTCTTCATTTTCATGGATAGCCATAATCCGCGCACACCTGGTCAGAGCATTTCATCCGCTTGCTTCTCGCGGGAGGTTTTCGGCTTCTTCACTTTCGCCGCCTTCGCTTCTTCTGCGGCACGCTCCAGATTTAATGCCAGAAGTTTTCCGAGAATCTGTTCATCGCTAAGATCGGCGGGCCAGCCATAGGCGGCGGCAACGGCGGCATCCAGTTTCTTGTGGGCGAGGTCGAGCCAGGCGGGGCGTTCGTTGTAAAGGTTCGTGAGCGTGCATTTTTTCAGCTTGTCGGCGCAATCGGCATCTTTGGGCGCGAGACGCGGGTAACGCGCGACGCCGATTTTGGACTGCGCCGGCAGAGCGTCAGCGGCGACGGCGCTCTGTTTCGCGGATGAAAGCGGCGTCGCGCTTCGCTTGCCGCCGCACTCCACATAACGCGCCCACGGACCGTCCACGCTGGCGGGGAACTCCAGAATTTCTGTGCGCGTCCATTCGGGCGGATTGAGCCAGCGTTCGCGCAATTCATTCAACTCTTTCCCGGCGACGGCAATCGCGGCGCGATGTTCGTCGGGAGTTCGCGGTGGCGGTTCTTCACGCAAGACGATGTGCGTGTAATGTTTGGCGGCGTTCAGTTCGGCTTCGACGTTGAGGGGCTGCTCATCCAAGTCGTCGGGAAATGGGAAGGGAAAAGTTTCAAAGCAAGTGTTCGGTGTGTATCGCGGGCGCGTTTCAAGTCGCGTGCCTTGCTTCAAGGCCCAAGCCTCATGGAAACGTGAGTGCAAAGCGCCAAGAAAATAGTCATCGGAACGAGCAAAGGAGAAACAAGAACTGTCAGGCAGTGTCGGAGCGGTATGCCAGACAAAAAGTCGGAACTTTGAGACACGAACAGTCGTGAGAAACCGGGGCAAAGGCGCAAGAGCGGTCAACATGCCCGGGCGCGGTTCGACGTGCCGCCACCAATACTTCGCATAGAGTGCCCGATTGTTCTTCACACGTTCCGGGCGGACGTGTTTGGAGAGATAGGCGAACGGTGCTTGGTATTTCGCGCAATCGTCTTCCGTGCGTGTAAGGCCAAAATCGAGAATGAACATGCTGCGAGGGCGGCGGGTAACATCAAGGCCGTTGACCCACGGAATGATAACATCGGAGTTTGGCCGACCGTGCGGATTCGGTTGGCGCAACATTTCCAAGGCTTGCGCTTCGGTGATGTCAAAAGCTCCGCCTTTTGTGTCGCCCATGTATGCGAGGTTAGAATTTGCGCGCATCGGCGTCGCCGTCGTGATGTCTGCCGTCGTTGCCGAAAGATTAGAGTGGATCGCAGGCGCGGCGCACCCGTTGAGAAAGCGACTCTTTTCCGTCCCGTCATCAAATCCCACCATGCTGACATGCACATTTGCCCCGGCCAATATCCAAGGCCGGTCACTCTCCGCAAAAAATATATCGCCGGTCTCTTTGATGCGCTTGAGCACTTCGCGATTTGCTCCGCCGCGAATTCCTTGGGTCGCCAGCAAACCAGCGCGTTTGCACTTGCGGTGTTCGACTTGTTGCCGGGCTTTTTCAAACCAGTAGCAGCAAAGGTCCGCTTCCGACGGCACGCGTTCGCCAAGGTTTTCAAACAGAGCGTCAACATAGGCGTCACCCAATTCGCGGCGAATCAGCTTGCCGCCAAGAAACGGCGGGTTGCTCACGATCACGTCGCATTTCGGCCATTCGCGTTCGGAATAAAATTTCAACGCATCATCGCCCGCATGTTCGCCCGCTTGCGCGTCCTTCAACGTCCTGGCCTTGCTGCGGAAATGCGGCACCAGCAAGGCGTCTTCGTTTTGGAAGCCGGCCAGATTTTGCAACACGGGCGAGCGGTCGTTTCCGAAACCGTTGTCGCGCCGCCATTGCAGGAAACCAATCTGCACGGACACTTGCGCCAGCTCGAACGCGTAGGCATTGATTTCGATGGCCTTCAATTGTTGTACGCTCACTTCCGGCGAGAACGAAAAGCCGAGTTGCTCGGCGAACGTGATGACTTCCTTTTCCAGCGAGAGCAGCAATTGCAGCGAGACGTAAAGGAAGTTGCCGCTGCCGCAGGCCGGGTCGAGCACGATGATGGCGCGGAGCTTTTTCAGAAAGGCGGCCAGCTTTTCCCTCTTTCCCTTGTAGGAGCCGACGTGAGGAGGCTCTGACTTTCTGTTTCCACGGGATTTGAGTCTCGTGACCCCGACTCCTGCAATTTCAGCCTTGAGCGCCGCCCATTCCCGGCGCAGCGGGGCCATGAGGACCGGCTCGACAATGATTTTGATTTCACCCTCGTCGGTGTAGTGGGCGCCCAATTGCGCGCGGTGGCTTTCGTCCAGCGCGCGTTGAAAGAGCGTGCCCATGATGCTGGGCTGGATGAATTGCCAGTCGGCTTCGCCCGCGTCGGCAAGCTGCCGCAATTCGGTTTCCGTGAGTTCAAAGACACTGGACTCCTCGAATAGATGGCCGTTGAAATGACGGATTTTGTCTTTGCCAAACGTGCCGCCCTTGGCCATGACCGCGAACAGTTTTTCCAACGTCTCGGCAAAAAGTTTCGGGTCATCAATCCCGGTCTTCGCAATTTCGGTGAAAAGATTTTTCGGCAACAGGCCGGTGTCTTCCGCGAAGAAGCAAAAGACGATGCGATTTAGAAAGCGGGCGATGCGCAGATTTTTCTTTTGCGCGACGTTTACTTCGGCGCGGCTCTTGGCGTCAGCAAGTTCGACGCTCTCGCGGCTTTGGAGCGACATGGCAATTTCGGCGATTTGCGCCGCCAGGTCCTTGGTGACTTGGGCGGTGGTGCGTTGTGGCTTGAGGAAATCCGGGTTTTCAAACAGAGCGCGGAGAATCCGTAAATTTTCCGGGCGATCAATCTGGTCGTTGGTGAATTCGTGAACCTCCTGAACGGTGCCGTTGAAATTCGTGCGGACGATGTAGCGGTCAAAATCGCAGACCACGAGCAGCGGCGGATTGAGCAACGCTTCGCGATACTGAAGCAATTGTTTGTAAGCGGTCTCGAGATTTTTCTTTTTACCCTTGTATTCCCAACCGAAGCAGCTTTTCTTCCACACGTCGGCAAAGCCGCGCTCGTTCGGTTCGCTGGCGCCGGGCGTTTCGCGCAAATCGAAAAGTTCCGCGTCCTTCACGACGCGCTTTTGAAAGCAGAACGATTCTGAGCCGGTCGGGTCGGCCTCGGCTGGCGTGGCGTGATTCAGCAGGCGACAGAGGTCGCTGAAATGTTCCTGATAGGCGGAAGTTTCCTTGCCCTGGTAACGTGACCATTTCTTTTTGAATTCGGCGGCGGTCATGGCAGCGCGGCGAATTCAGCGAGTTTTTCCCGGCTCGGCATGGAGTGTTTCTATACGAAGGGCGTCGGTGATGCAATCCTGCCGGCCTCCGAACCTTTTTTAACAGCCAGTCCAGGGATTTGGTTTACTTTGCCTTCCGCGTCTTCGAAGACTCCTTCCCCGCTTTCATTCGCGCCAAACAATTCGCCATTGATAGCGGACTTGCTTACGGCTGCGAGCCTTTCCGATTCCAGGACGGCGCGGCGGGTGAAGTCAAGTGCGTAACCCGATGCAAACGACGCGATCGCGCGACTTTGAGTTGAGAGCGACTGTGCTGACGCACCCGTTACGGTGAACTCGGCAAAACTGCGTCGCGTTAGAAGCCAACTCTCAGGGATTTTTATCAATAGCTCATAGTGCGGACATCATTCGCTTAGTCTCGGCGCGACGCGGCGCACCTCGCGCGCCGCCGCCGCCACGGCGTCAACCTTCTTGCTCTCACTGTAGGAGACGACGTGAGGAGTCTCTGATTTTTCCTTTTCGGAAGAAGTTAGAGTCTCGTTACCTCGACTCCTACCAGTAGAAGAAAACCGCGGCCACGGGAATGTGTCGAAAACAGTGACGAGCATGCAGGTAAAAGTGAATTAGGAAGCACAGTTCGATTTAATCACCTTTCGGCATCACGTCTGGATATGGGCCGAGAAACCGTTCTCCGTTGAAATGAATCAAATGCTCCGGGTCTTCGGCAACCCAGACTTCCGTCTCCCAGGAAATCTGAGTCAGAAAACCGCGCATGACGTCGCGCGTTGAAAATGCGGTCACGAAAACCAATCCAGCTTTGCAGCCGGCGAATAAATCTTTCAACTCCTTGCGGCGCTTCCTGTCAACCGGCCCTGTGCTCGTCACGGCTTCAATCAGCAATAGCCAGTTCCGCTTCGTGTCATGGACAACCACATCTGGCATCTTCGCAGGCGCGGGAATCACGACGTCGAGCTGTTGCAAGTAGTCTGCGTCCAAGTGCAGAAACTTGTTCTCGGCGTCGCCGATGTAAACGACCGTTCCGCCCGGCACAAAGCACGGACAAAACTCCTCGACGACGGTTTTGATGAGCGGATTCTGGCCGCCCGGTGAGATTGTAACGGTTCCACCTGACGGGAGGTTGACCGGAATTCTTGTGAGCTTCCGTTCGCGAAGAAGCTCTTTGCGGATTCGATCTCGCGCCGCCAGATATGACTTTAGTTTCCCTCTCCATTCAAGAGCGCCGAACGTCCGAAATAGTTCGAGCGCATTTGGCTCGGTTTGATAGACCGTTTTGCCGCTGTTCGTCGGACGCCTTGGGTCATCTGGATTCCGAATCAGCATTCCAGCCTCAACAAAATACTTCACGGCCTCGTCACGAATCGTCTCGCGCGTGTTCGGCGCGTAGCGGACGCCATACGCCTCGGCGACGAAATCAATGATGGGGGTGATTCCACGCAGCGGTTCGGCAGCTTCGCTCCATGGTTGTGACGGTTTGAGGTCGAGCAATGCGAGCAAAGTGTAACCAGCAACTTCATTGCACTGCCTCGCGGTGAAACCCAGCGCCCGCAAGATTTCAATTGCGTCCCGGCGTTTCGCTTCGCGCGCTACAGCCAGGGCAGATTGCTTCGTTTTTGCCATCAGAACAGTTCCTCCCCCACCAAAGCGTCGATTTCCTCCTGTGGCATTCCGGGATCGGCGATTCTGCGGCCCAGCTTTTCCAGTTCCGCCTTCGCCGGATAATTCAGGCTGCGCAGGTCTGTCGCGTTCACTTGCGTGTGCCCGTTGAACTGGCGGAAATACACATCCACAACCGTCGAATTCAGAAACGCAGCCAGACCTTTTGCCAGGTTCATCGCCAGGCCGTGGCCGTTGATGTGGAAGTAATTCAGATGGTTCTCGAAGCCGACGAGCGACGCACGGACCTGGTGCGAGTCATAGATGCAAGCCACGATGCGCTTCCGTTCTTCTTTTGCGGTGAACCGTTTCACCAGCACATAAACTCCGGCGGGCACGAGCAGTTCGCGCGTCTGTTCGTTGCTCACGATGGCGTTTGGCTTGCGCGCCTTCTCTTTCGGCCAATGCACGAAGCCGCCGTTGAAGTGGCAGGGATAAATCAGCGGCGCTGTATCGCGCCCGGGCTGCTGCCGTAGGAATTCCTTGGCCCGGAAATCCACCACCCGCCCGGTCGAAACAGACAAGCCCAACTCGGGCAACGATGCTGAAAGTCGCCCCATCACCGCCCGCGCACTGTCTTGCGCCTCCCCTTCAGCCAGATGAATAAACTGCTCCGCGTCAGCGGGCGAAACAACCTCGCGGTATGCGACCTCGCGTTCAGTGACCGAACCGCCAGACGCGCCGCTGCTGCTGGAAATAATGACCTGCTCCGGCTTGGGCACGCCTTTGACTGCGTGGACGATGATATTCTCCTGAAGCACGTTGTCGCAACTGAACGCCGCCGAGCGGGACTCAAAGACGTGCAGCCGTCGCAGCGACATCGTTTCGAGCAAGTCCGCCCTGAATGGTTTGAAGTAAGGCCCGTTGCAGAAACTTCGCGGCGTAATGGCGACCAGCTCCCCGCGATCCGCCAGCAGTTTGGTAATCAGCGCGACAAAACCTGCGTAGAGATTGCCCGTCTCGATACCCGCCGAACGAAGCAGCAGGCGCGCGGAGGAATCGCTGCGAATTTTGCGGTAAGGAGGATTCACAATGGCAGCGTTGAAGCGCGGCTGTTTCGGCGCAAACAATTCCTTGCGAACTATCGGCACTGCGGCGGCGATGAAATCCTCATTTAACACGGTTGCGGAAAACCGAATGCTCGCGCTGTCGCATTCCTGCTGACAGCGGCGCAATGTTGCGTGAAGCAATTCGATCTTCGTTTCGTCCAGTTCAAAGGCGGTGACGAATATTCTTCTTGGTTTAAGGCGTGAGGCACAGAGCCGCCTGACCAACGCCTCCGTCAGCGCCCCGTCTCCAGCGCCGGCATCCAGCAAATCCAACTCTTGCGGGCGCGCGTCGAAAAGCGACGCCATGAAATCTGCCACCGGATTCGGCGTGAGAAATTGACCGAGTTCGCGCCGCCGCTCCTGGCTGGACGTGACGACTGACTGCTCATCTCCCGGCTGTCTCATGGCGACGTCATTGTTTTGCCAACATTGTATGTAAGTCGTTTCAGTCAGCAACACTCAACTCTCGCAACTCGTCGAAGCTGCAAAGCACCAAATAGCGCGGGCGATTAGAAGCCAACTCCGCACGCTCGGAGCGGTGTTGCCAGGGTTGCCGTCGGCGTGCTACGTTTGCAACGTCATGCAAGTCACCGTGGAATTGCCCGATCAGGTCGCCCGCCAGTGGGGAGAAACCCCGGACGCGGTAGGCCGTCACGTCATGGAGGACGCCGCGATTGAGGGTTATCGCGCCGGACGCCTTTCGCACCGGCAGGTCGGCGAGATGCTGGGCCTCGACTACTGGCAGGCGGAAGCCTTCCTCAAGCAGCGCGGCGTGCCGCTGAATTACTCCGCTGCGGACTTGGACACTGATAACGCGACGCTGGAGAAAATCCTCGCCCACTCGTGAGCGTCGTGGTTTCGGACACCTCGCCGTTGCACTATCTTATACCGGATTTCCCAAATTAACTTTGCAAGATGAAGCTATTGACTTAAAATGTAGCCGCATAAACAAAGGCTGTCATCTATGTGGAAGCAACAAAAAGCGGAGAATCCAATGGGTGCAGGCAAAAAACAAGCTCTGCGGGTGACTTTCGATAGTCGTTTGAAGCTGGAGTTTCACGGTTCCAAGGTCACCTCTGACGCCGGGTTGTTGGCTTACCGGGAACTTGATGCGGCACTGGGCCTGACCGACTTGGGTGAGGATCTCCTGAACGATTGGCGCACGGGAAAAAACACGCAACACTCACTGGTCGCGCTCATGCGGCAGTCCATCTTCAGCCGGTTGGCGGGCTACGAAGACACCCATGATGCCGAACGGCTCTCGGTTGATCCCACCATGCGGCATGTGGTTGGTGGGCGGGTCACGGAACGCACGGCGGCCTCCACCAGTGAAATGGGACGCTTCGAGACCGAGGTGCTGACACAACCGGGCAACTTGTCAGACTTGACGAAGCTGACCGGGAAATGGATTGACCGTCTGCGGGAACGTCAGCCGATGCGGGAAGCTGTGTTGCCCCAGACTGTGCGTCATTGGACATTGACGACGCTGCGGGAGAATCCCAGTTCAGACCAGCGCCAAAGCTGGCCGCAAGGAACAACTACTTTGGAGACGCCGTTATGAAGCGCACATTCAGCATCTACCTCACTTGTTGGCTGGTCTGCCCGGCAACGCTGACCACCATGCTCGGCCAGGTGGCATCGGTCACCATTGGCAACGGTCCCGCCCAGCCGGATGGCAGCTACCTGAATGCAACGGACATCGCAGGCACGCTGGCTTTCACCTACGTCGGCGTCACGTCCACCAATAAAATAGACATTGCAGACAATATTGACCTTGCGAACACCGCTCTTTTTGGCCCGACCTACTTCGATCTGTCGCTCAACACCGTCACAATCAACCTTCTTCATGATATTCTGCTCGGGAACGGGGGTCTCCTCTTGAACGCCCAAACGGTGAATCTGAATGGCAAGGTGACGACGACCAACGGCACCCTTTTGAGCGAGTCGAGCATCGCCGGCACCGCCACGAATGTAAACGTCCTGAGCGCTGCCGCCAGCCTCCAGCAGGCCATCGACTTTGCCTCAACCACGAATCTCGTGACGATCCAAGTCTCTCCGGGGCAGTATCAGGGCAACCTCACGATCGACAAGCTGGCGACACTGCGGCTTACCAACGGTGTCACGGTGTTGGCGAGCAACGCCATTTACCTCGGCTTCACCAGCAACTCCACCAGCCGTCGCATCGTCAACAGCGGCAGCAGCCTCGTGGTCTCGAACGCCGCCGGTACCGGTGTGTTCGACATTCGCCGGGGGACGAACCAGTTCAACTCCGGCCTGATCAACGTGGACCAGTTGGTGATGACCAACACGGCGGGCGTGTTCGAGTTCAATGGCGGCGTGCTCAAAACGCGCGGCACCACCAGCGCCAACGGCTCGCCCTTTGTCGTTGGCAACGGGAGCTTTTCAGCCAGCTTCGAGCTGCCCGGCAACAGCACGCACAGCTTCGCCAACGGTCTGCAAATCGCCAGCAACGCCCTCCTCAGTGGCGACGGCACGGTCATTGGGAACGTCACGCTCGCCAACGGCGGGACGCTGTCGCCGGGCGCGTCCATGGGCCGGCTCACCGTCAACGGCAATCTCATTCTCACCAGCGGTAGCACCAACGTCTTTGAACTCGATAAAGGTTCGGGCACGAATGACAACATCACGGGTCTGGCCAGCGTGACGCTGGGCGGCACGTTGATGGTCACCAACCTCAGCGGCACGCTGACCAACGGCGACACGTTCAAGCTTTTCAGCGCCGCCGCCTACGGCGGCGCGTTCAGCAGCTTTTCCGCCACAGCGCCCGGTCCGGGCCTGAAATGGAACCTCCACCGCTTGCCGGTGGACGGTGTGTTGCAAGTATTGTCCGCCACCAGCGCGCCGCCGGTGATCGGCAGCATCACGCTCTTGGATGGCACGAACCTCGTCATCAGCGCCTCCGAAGGTACGCCCTACGATCCGGTTTATCTCCTGACGGCGACGAACGTAAACTTGCCGATGATGGACTGGGTGTATTTAGCGACCAACAACTTCGACGTGGCGGGCAACGTGAACCTCACCAACGCCATCGTGACCGGCGAGCCAGAGCATTATTTCCGTCTGCAAGTGCAGTAGGCTTATGCCGAAACGGCAGGCACGTCATAACGCGACGACCCCAGCTTCTTATCGACGGGGGGAGCTTGAAAAGGGTGGATTTTATCTCATTCTGTGCGGCGCGGAAACGGCGCTTCCCCGCCTGTTCCGCCAGGTGGTGATTCCGCCGACGGTCTTCCGTGAACTCCAGCCGCCGAACACGTCGCCGCTCGTGGGCGAGTGGGCGCGCGCTGCCGGCCTGGGCAGCCGTGCAAGCGCCCAAGGCACTCAATCTCTCGCTGGACGTGGACGCCGGCGAATTGGAAGCGATATGCCTGGCGCAAGAGATCAAAGCCGCCGCCGTTTTGATGGACGACCGCGCCGGGCGCAACGCCGCCAGACAATGCGGACTCGCCGTGATTGGAACGATTGGACTCCTTGAACAAGCGGCAGCGTGCGGGGTGTTGGATTTGCCGCAAACGATGGAGCGGCTTCGCCAGACCAATGCACGTCTCGACCCGGAACTGATTCACGCCGCGCTGGAACGGGACAAGACCCGGAAACAGGCGCGGCCAAGCGCGAGCGGTTAGACAGTTACCTAATTCGAGGCGCGTAACCAGCGTACGTCCTTTCTTGTCGAACGTTCGTTGCCGCGGGCGGATGCCGGTCGCTCTCGCGCCGTCACTGGTTTGCCANNGCGCGAGTGCCCGGCATACAAACTCGCCGCCAGCGGCTCGACGGAACGCTCACGCTTCGCCCGAGCCTGCACAGTCGCAACGAACAACGCAGTGCAGCCATTGCGACTCAACTTTCTGTGGCCATGCGGTCACGTTGGTGTAGCGCAGGCTGGGATTGACCTGGTTCAGCCATCGTGGTAACAAATGCGCATGTCAAACATATCTCAACTGTCGGCGGCCCAACTTCATCACGCTGCCGAAATCCAAACGAAGATCGAAGCCCTCCAGGCTGAACTCGCCAAAGTGCTCGGCGGAACAGCGTCACGGGGCACAGCGGCCAAGGTAGGAACTGCATCTGCGCCAACTGTTGCACGGGCCAAGGCCCCCAGTAAGAAAAGGAAACTCAGCGCCGCCGGACGCGCCAAGCTCGTCGCACTTGCGAAAGCCCGCTGGGCCAAGATCAAGAAAGCCGGTAAGAAAAGGTTGTGAGCGCCCGCCCAACGTCCAGGAACCAACAACACTTTGCGGTTCAATATCCGAGCCGGCGGTCGTATAAAACATAGTTATACGTCATCTGGAGATCGCCTATGAATTCAGAACCATGTTGGAGTGCATCGAACTCGTTCTTGCTAGTGCAGTGAGGGTTTCATTGAGAGCCGCCAGTCACCTTTATCCTTTCCGTGTAAATGCCTCCGGGCGCAGAATCCTAAAGGCAAAGCTCCGGGAGCCGGGCGGCGGGTCAACGTGGAAGCCGGAGGGAGCCAGGGCGGAACGACCTTGAAGCAGGCGAGCCTTTCCGATTACAGGACGGGCCCGTGTCCTTCAGCGCGGTCGGCCACACGCCCAAACCGCAATAGCCGGCTTTTCCCAGTCGAGGCTCCACCTTTCGTCTCGCATTTTCATCGCGCAATGGTCCCCGGTTTCAGGTTGCCTTTGCTTCACTCTCTTTTTCGAGGTGTTGCAGGATTCGCAGGATCAGCGCATTTTGCTGTTGCAGGTGCAACAGCACCGTTTCGATTTCCAACTCCGCCTTTTTATTGACTTCAAAATCCGCTTCCGCGCGCGCTTCCGCATGGTCGGCCTCGAGGTTCTGGCCGATCATGATCAAGGGCATCAGAAAGATCTGGATCACATTTGAAACAAACAGCCACAACACAAAGGCGGGGTAAGGATCGAAACGCACCTCTTTCGGCGCCAGGGTGTTCCAGCCCAACCACGTAATCGTCCAGCCGGCAATGACCAGGAAAAAACCCATGCTGCCAACGTGCTCGGTGATCCCGAGGGCGAGCTTGTCCAGCCGGCTCAACTGCTGGCTGCGCTCGAGGTTGATGTTGCGGATGGGTTTGGAAAGCTTTTTGAGTTCCTCGATGGATTTTGGGGTTGGCATTTTCATAATAGTTGAACCGCGCCGCGTCAAATAAACATATTCCATCCGTTCATCCGTTGGCAAGTTGCCGTTGGACCCCGGGCCTTGACCCTGCGAGTGCCGGTTTCGACCGGCCCGGCGAACCGGGACGCGATTGGCAACGATGGGAAGCCAAGGCGGGAATGTTACAAGAGGAAAAACACTGAACACGCAACCTCGAACGTCCAACACCCAGTGGCGGGTCGCGCAGCCGTCTATTCGGAGTTGGGCGTTCGACATTGGGCATTCGACGTTGGGCGTTCGATGTTTCGTCTTTCCTGAGTTCCGATTTCTCCGTTATATTTTCGCCATGCGAATTTTATCGGGCATCCAACCCTCCGGCGCGCTGCACCTCGGAAATTATTTCGGGATGATGAAGCCGGCCATCGAGTTGCAGGACCAGGGCGAGGCGTTCTATTTCATCGCCAATTATCACTCGATGACTTCGCTGTTCGACGCCGGCGAGCGACGCAAGCATACGCTGGGTGTGGCCCTGGATTTTCTCGCCTGCGGACTCGATCCGAAGAAATCCGTTTTCTTCCGTCAATCCGACGTGCCGGAAGTGACGGAACTGGCCTGGATGTTGACCACGTTGACGCCGATGGGGCTGTTGGAACGCTGCACCAGTTACAAGGACAAGCTCGCCCGGGGCATCTCGCCCAATCACGGTTTGTTTGCCTACCCGGTGTTGATGGCCGCCGACATTNNGGCCAGACCTTCGCCATTCCCGAACCGCAAATCCGCGCTGAAGCCGCCGTCGTACCCGGCACCGATGGGCAGAAGATGAGCAAAAGTTACGACAACGCCATCGACATTTTCGGCGATGAAAGAGTCATCCGCAAGAAAGTCATGTCGATCGTCATGGACGGTCGTTCCCCCGCCGAACCCAAACCCGATGCCGAAAAGAACCTCGCGATTCAATTGCTCAAGCTCGTCGCCCCGACCGCCGTCGCAAAGGATTTTGAGGAACGGTTGCGCGCCGGCGGACTCGGCTACGGCGATTTGAAGAGGGCTTTGTT
>PLJQ01000367.1 GCA_003140275.1 Limisphaerales bacterium | reverse complement strand
CGGAATGACCATAATTTCCTCAGAGCGTGTACGGAAAATGGGGTTACCCCGTAAATGTCCGATGGGTGGTGGTGAAATGGCGGGATGGACAAAATCTATCCGACGGATTTGAACGACACCGAATGGGAAATCTTGCGCCCGCTCTTGCCCGTGCGGGCCAAGCGGGGCCGCCCGCCGACCGATCGCCGGCTCGTCATCAACGCGATTCGTTACTGGTTGAGGGCAGGTTGTGCGTGGCGGTTGCTGCCGCGCGAATTCGGCCCGTGGAGCACCATTTATGACATCTATCGACACTGGGTCAAAAGCGGTCGGTGGGAAAAGTTGCACGACCGGCTGCGCGACAAAGTTCGCCAGGCCAATGAACGCAAGCCCCAACCCACGGCCGCGGTGCTCGACCGCCAAACCGTCAAGCTGGCCGACCAGGGTGGCTCGAGCGGTTATGACGCCGGCAAAAAGACCAAAGGGCGCAAGCGACCCATCTTGGTGGATACGCTGGGCCTGCTGCTGGGCGTTTACGTGGGCGCCGCCAACGAACAAGACCGCGACGGTGCCAAGACCTTGTTGGCGCGGATCATTGGCTGGTATGGCCGACTGGCCAAAATCTGGGCCGACGGCGGTTACGCGGGCCACACTGGTGACCTGGGTCAAAGCCCTGCGGCCGCGCGGGCGACTGCACTTGGACATCGTGCGGCGGCACGATGACGTCCAGGGATTTGTGGTGCTACCCAAGTGCTGGTTGGTGGAGCGCACCTTCGCTTTGCTCTACAAGCAGCGGCGGCTGGTGCGCGATTATGAAGTTAAGGTCACGCATTCGGAAGCGTTGCTCTACATCGCCATGTCTGGCCTGATGCTCGCCCGTCTTGCCAGACAACGGCAAAACTGATTTTCCGTACAGGCTCTCAGCCAAAAAAAGGCTCGGTTATTGGCGCGGGCGTTANNCGGACCAACAGTTGGGCCGTCAAGATTCAATACTTGGGCAAGCGCAAGACCTTCACCTTGCAAGCCACCAACCGCAGCAAGGCCGCTTTGGAGGCGTTCCGGATTTTCCAGATTCTCGTGTTGCAAGGTTGGGATGCCGTGACCACTCAGCAGGCTTACGCCCCGCGAAAAGGAAATCCTCGGCCATCTGAGCAAAGGCTATCTCGACAAGGAAATCGCTCACGCTCCCGGCATCAGCGTCTGGACGGTACACGGGCACTTGAAAAATATCTTTGAAACACTTGGCGCTCACACCGGCACGGAAGCAGTCATAGAGTTCCTGCAAAAAAACTTCAAGGAGATTCAATAACCAAACGCTTCGATGGACGGCTGGAGGACTTCCAGACATGGCTCAAGATATTCTTGGTAATTCTTCCAACGCCCGATGGCGGAGGTATAGATCGGCTTGCTCACGGCTTCGTAAGTTGGAGAACTGACCGCCTTTTCCTTGAGGCGGTCGCGATAGTTCAGTACCTGCGATTCCCATGGAAGTTTCAAAAACTCCAAAGTGCGCCGGGCCTCCTGCTCCAGTTCAGCAACGGTGTTTTCATAACGAATTTCCAGCCACGGCGAACAAATCATTTCACGCAACCTCCGCCAGATTCCCATGTCATGCGCATAACGCCGGGCCGTTCGTTCCAGCGTCAGAAAACAAACGCTGTTTGGGTTGAGCGGGAGGTATTGCATAAAGCAACTGATCACCACATCTCGTGGATCACGCAGCGCGATGAGCAGCCGCGCTTCAGGAAAGAGCCTCAGCATCCCGGGAATGAGCATGGTCAGAGTCGGGTTCTTATCCAGGTGAACGCGATCGTGGATCGGTTCATTCAACGCCGCCTCCATGTAGCTGAGACAGCGTGCGCGCTGGGCAGCCAATCGTTCCATGGGAATCGCATCAAGCGCCTCAACCGTGGGCAGGGGTGTCTTTACGGTGCGCCACATCGCCGGAAAGATGTCACGCGCAAAGGCCTCGCGCTCATCGGAACTGACGAGGCTCGAATGGCTGTCCAATACCTGTTCCAGCAATGTCGTGCCCGAGCGGGGAAAACTGGCCAATACCGCCATTTTTTTGCGCGGAAAGGCTTTGCCCGCCTCGACCCATCTCCGAAAATGGGACGGGGTCAAAGATTCGGTCAGATTACGCAGGAGCCGCTGCAAGGTTTCCGATTCACGGAGCACCGACCCTTCTTGTTGGATAAGAATCTCTTTGCACTTCAGGATCGTTCGCATGGCGCCATCGTAGTCTCCATGGCGATCCAGGCTTTGTGCAATCTCGGCCCAGGCCTGGGCACGGACCAATGGATGGGCCTGCTCGCTGGCCGCAAGTTTTCGAAAAATGGATTCGGCGACAGCCTCGTCTTTCATTCGACGGAGCAGCCGGGCTTTGAACAACAGCGCCTCGAGATAATCCGGCTCCGCCCGAAGGCAGCCTTCGATCAGCGCAAAAGCTTCCTCGACGCGGTGGCGGCGCTCGTACAGAACCGCCAGCTCCAGTTGGGCGTCCGGAATTTCCCGGGTGACCGCCAATACGCGTTCGAAACACTCCATGGCTTTTTCGGGCCGGAAAATCATCCGGTAGCTCTGGCCGGCCAGGTGCAGAATTTTCGGGTTTCTCGTGCCCAATTGCATGAGCCGATCCAGCATTGTTTCCGCTTTGGTGATCTCAAATCGCGCCCCCCAAGCGCGGCTGGCGTCAACCAGCGCAACCAGATTTTGCGGATACTTGCGAACGGCCTTGTCGAACAGCCGCAGCGAATCATCGAAGCGGTTGAGTTGCCAGAGGGCACGTGCCTGTTGCAACTCGGGGACATCAACACCCAATCCAGGGATGATAACGGTTGACTTTTGAGATGGAGGGATGAAATCCGCCTGGCGAAAAATTTTGTAGGTGCGTTTGCCCATGATTCGTTTGGCAATTAATAGCGAACCACAAATTGCCGCCCATCGGAAAGAAAAAAAGCCGATGCCGATGCGTTTGAATGACAAACTAACCCTTCCTCTTGCGCTGGCCACCTGATTCCGCCTTCGGGTTAATAGCCTGTTTCAGGGAGGCTCTTTCAAAACCGTAGCAGCCGACGTAAGGAGGCTCTGAATTCCTCCTATTTAAGCCTCCTCACGTCAACTGCTACGAGGTTTCGGTCTTTCCTGGAATGACGTTAGAAGGAAACCTCGAATCCGGTTCGCCTTGCGCGCGACCAACAACCCACGGCGCTCCTAAAACCAACCAACCCGCCCAGGGAAATAAGAGCCAAAGCGCGTGCGGAAAGTTGAATGACAGTTTTTATTCGCGAATTGTGAAAACAAGCGTTATGTAATCACGTGTGTCCAAGCAACGTCCAAGATCCATACACGCGGAATTGATCGACGGAATGACCATAATTTCCTCAGCCAAAAAAAAGCTGGGTTATTGGCGCGGGCGTTTGTTTAAGAATACGTTCACCCACGACGGCAAGCGGTTTCGGACCAACAGTTGGGCCGTCAAAATTCAACACTTGGGCAAGCGCAAGACCTTCACCTTGCATGCCACCAACCGCAGCAAGGCCGCTTTGGAGGCGTTCCGTATTTTCGAAATCCTCGTATTGCAAGGTTGGGATGTCGTGACCACTCAGCAGGCAAGAGGCAATTCAAAGGCAGCGCCGATGATGCCCCAAAGTATTCCTGACCCGATGGCCGCTAACGACACCGACTATTGGAAGCCTCGATTGCTTCGTCGCAAACACCCCGGCCTATCTCCACTTGGACGAGCGGATGAATTCTCCGTCAGAATTGGACATGATGGCATTAGTCACTATTTCCCCCTGGACACGAACGATGAGGACACCGCAGCGGCAAAAGCCCTGGCGATTTACCGGGTGATTGTCAGGCAAGGTTGGGATCACGCAAACCGGCGTTTTTCGCGAGAGTTAACACTCGGCTTCCACTGGGCTTTGGATCCGTTGGCTTGGACGTACACAACGTTCCATACCTGGCCTTTGAGGACCAAGGCGAAGCCAGGCACATTATTTGGCAAACCATCCAGCAGTATCGCCGTCGTTGAGGGCGAAGCCGGCATCGGACAGGCAATCGCCTATTATCTTCGCGACCATCAGAAGTCTCTCGGCATCGTGAACTATTCCAGCGGCGAAGAGGCGCTAAGGAAAATGCGCCGTCGGCCTTTTTCATTGGCGCTGGTCAATCATGGTTTGTCCGACATGCAAGGCGACCAGTTCATGAAAAAACTCCAGGCTCTACTCCCGCAGTTGCCGACTCTGATTTATTCGGTTTACGAAGACAGCGACGAATTGTTCAAAGCCACGCCGGGTGGCGCCGCCGGCTATTTGTTAAAACGCACTCCGCCGGAACAGATGCTGGAGCCGATCGCCGGATTGCTGTCGCGCAGGCCGCCGAAGCCAGAAATGATTATTCAGCAGATCAAGCAATACTTTCAAAACGTCACCCTACTGCTCCAATCCAGCGGCGAAGTCCATGAAATGGGCAAGCTTACGCCCCGCGAAAAGGAAATCCTCGGCCATCTGAGCAAAGGCTATCTTGACAAGGAAATCGCTCACGCTCTTGGCATCAGCGTCTGGACGGTACACGGGCACTTGAAAAATATTTTTGAGAAACTCAAGGTCCACTCCCGCACCGAAGCCGTGGTGAAGTTCCTGCAAAAGTGAAACCCGGTCAGGCAGTGTTCCGGTGCCGCTCTGGTTCACTTTTGCAACCCACCCAAACAAGGCATTGCGGGAACTTGTTGAAAGTGTAATTTGGCATCAACCATGTGAACTGCTTTGCGCCGGTTCGCCTAAACTGTGTCCAGCCAGAACCTATGAAATGTTGCTGCCGAAACCTGACGGCAACGATTGCCGGCATGGTTTTCGCCTTCTTGGGTCTGATCCTGCCGGCGATGGCTGGCCCAATTACCCTGCCGCTGCCGGGCTTTCTTGAAACCAGCGACGCCGTCGCAGAAGGCGGCCCGGCTGTGGGTTGGTCGCGGATGCCAACCTCCAACCGGACATTCACCGCTGCCCTTACTGGTAGCGCGCTGTTTTATCGGGTGAACGCAATCATCCCCCCCATCAAAGTTGGTCCGCTCCCCGATGGCAAAACGGGACTTGCCACGTCACAATTGATCCGGGCCGCTGGCGATTCACTTTCCTTTGGTGGGCGACCGGTGGATCTGGCTCTTTCGCCGGACGCCAAGACGCTTTACGTCAAAAACATGAGCAGCCTCTTGGTGGTGGATGTCGCCCGGTGGAGTCTGCTTCAGCAATTGGATTTTCCGGCGAGTGGAGCTTCCATGCACGGCATCACGGTCAGTGGCGACGGTTCGCACGTTTATGTCACCGGCTCCAACAACGAGCTTTACGAGGCGGCGGTCGCGACCCATGGCACCGTTTCCTGGTCGCGCACCCTCTCGCTGCCGGGAAATTCAGTCCCATGCGGCGTGGCTCTTTCCCGGGATGGGACGAAAGCGTTCGTCTGCCTCTCCCGCAATAACACGCTCGCGGTTGTAAATCTGCAGACCGGCGCGCTCATTCGACAAATCAGCGTCGGCGTGGCGCCGTTCGACGTGTTGCTTTCAACGAATGGGAACGTGGCTTACGTCTCGGATTGGGGCGGCCGCCGGTCAATCGCCGGCGATGTCACGGCCAATTCAGCCGGCACGCAAGTGGTCGTGGACAGCCGTGGCATTGGAGCGAGCGGTGTCGTTTCGTTCGTTGACCTTGTCGCGAATACTCAAACTTCCCAGATCCTGACTGGTCTTCATCCGGCGGATCTGGAACTCAGCACGGACGGACTCACGCTCTACGTCGCCAACGCCAACTCCGATACCGTGACCGTGATCAACACGTTGAGCGCCACCGTGCGCGAATCCATTTTGGTGCGACCCGATCCGGCGCTCCCATTCGGCAGCGCCCCCAATGCGCTCGCTCTAAGCCGGGATGGGAGCAAACTTTTCGTCGCCAACGCTGGCAACAACGCCATCGCCGTGGTCGAATTGCCGAATGCGCGACACACCAACAGCCTGGTGGAAGGATTTATTCCGACCGACTGGTTCCCCGGCGGCGTGGTCACGGACCGTAATCATGTGTTTGTTGCCAACGTGAAAGGACTCGGTTCTCGCAATGCGCCACCCACCAACCATGTTTGGGAAATTACTCAATACTTGGGATCGGCGAATCGGATACCCATTCCCTCTCGCGAGACATTGAGCAAGTACACCGCGTGGGTCCACGAAGACTCTCGCGTTCCGCAAATGCTCAGGACCATGGAGGCGGCGCAAAGCGGTCAGACGCCGGTGCCCGTGCCCAAGCGGACTGGCGAACCTTCCGTCTTCAAGCATGTCATCTATGTCGTCAAAGAGAACAAAACCTACGACCAGATATTCGGCGATCTGCCGCAGGGCAACAGCGAGCCCAGTCTATGTGTATTTGGCCGCAAAGTCTCACCCAATCACCACGCGCTTGCGGAGCAATACGTCCTGCTCGACAATTTTTATTGCAACGGTGTCCTCTCGGTGGATGGACATTCCTGGGTCACGGAAGCGAATGTTACCGACCATCTTGAAAAATCCTTTGGCGGTTTCGTCCGCAGTTACACGTTCGGCGATGACGCGCTCACTTACTCTTCGTCCGGATTCATCTGGAATAACGTGCTATTGCACGGCCTGTCATTTCGCAATTACGGTGAGTTCGACTACGCCTCTCCCGTGCCGGGCAATGCGTCGTGGCTGACGATTTATCAGGACTTCACCAATCACACCGGCCAGATCAAGTATGCGCAGAACATCGGCGTGGCGCCGTTGCGGCCATACAGTTCGACGAATTGTCCCGGCTGGAATCTCGGCATTCCCGACGTCGTGCGGGCCGACGCTTTCATCAAGGAACTCAAAGCCGACGAAACAAGCGGCTTCTGGCCGACGTTCCAGATTCTTTACCTGCCCAACGATCACACTATCGGCACATCGCCTGGTTATCCCACGCCGCGCGCGCAGGTGGCCGACAACGATCTGGCCTTGGGGCAGGTTGTAGAAGCCATCACCAAGAGCCGCTTCGGCAGCAACACCTGCATTTTTGTCATCGAAGATGATCCTCAGAGCGGTTACGATCACGTGGACGGACATCGATCCCTTTGCCTTGTCATCAGTCCCTACATCAAACGCGGCATGGTGATCAGCCAGTTTTACAATCAGACCGGTGTGATCCACACCATGGAACGCATCCTCGGCATTCCGCCGATGAACCAGATGGACGCGCTCTCGCCGTTGATGACCGACTGTTTCACCAATGTTCCGAACTTCCAACCCTACACGGCACTGACCAACAATGTTCCGTTGGCCGAAATGAATCCGGGCACGGCGTCGCTCTCCCGCAAGGAACGGTATTGGGCAAACAAAAGTTTGAAACTGGATTTCACCCAGCCCGACCACGCGGACGACGACACGCTCAACAAAATTGTCTGGCATTCCGTCAAAGGCATGGATGCCAAATACCCCGCCCGCTTCGCCGGCACGCACGGCAAGGGCCTGAAAAAGCTTCACCTGGTACTGACCGGAGAAAGGGATGACGATTAATCCTGCGGGTTGCTGATGCTTCCTTGAACCGCGTCCAGGATCCGTGCGCAAATGAAAATTGCGGGGTGACTGGTTCGCCTCCTATCTCCAAACAAATGTTGCAACGGACCCGGCGCCGATTTCCGTGCGGAACGATTTCCCCTGTGACACGACGACGAACGATTTGCCGGCTTGCGTCGTGTTGACCACCACCAATGTGGCCGAGCCATCAGGATTGCGAAATGCGATGTTGTTGAAGTCTGAATTTCCCGGTGTGCTGTCGATGCGCACCGCGCCGCGCGCCACGAACTTCATAAAATGGGCATAAGAGTAAAACTCGAACAGCTCTTCGATCCGCAGCGTGTCCGAGTGGAGCTTGAGGATGGCGCTTGTGGCCGGAAATGGCCCGTTGTTGGGCCGGCCTTGGTCGTCCAAGAGGGTCACCCAGGCGTTGTAACTGCAGGCCCAGTTCCGAAGCCGCTCTATGATGTCGTGAGCTCCATAGATTGAGAACACGGAGCCTTCCGTGAAGTAGATCGGTGTCAGCGGAAACTCCGCATGAAACCGGCTCATCCCGTCCGGTTTGCCTTCGTAATGGTGGAATCCGACGCCGTCCACAAATTTGGCTGCGGCAGCGTCGCGCAGGATCGTGCGCGGGTGATTGAGTCCGGCCGAATCGCCTTTCGGTTCGACATTGTAGNNGATTTTAGTATTTAATCCGTGCCGCCGGAGCGCCGGGCCGAGATGGTCGCGAATGAAATCCCGCTCCTGTTGGCCCGTCCAGTGGCACGAGGGATAAAACCATTTCGGATCCTTCTCCTTCGCGCGGTCCACGCCAGGTTCGTTCTGGACGGTCACCGCATAAATCGGAATGCCCTCCGCTTGGTAGGCTTGGATGAAGCGCACGAAGTATTCGGCATAGCCCGGGTACCACTTGGGCAGCAACTCGCCGCCGATCATCGTTCCGGATGTTTTCATCCAGCCGGGCGGACTCCACGGCGAGGCAAAGAACAGCAAGTCCGAATTCTTCTGCCGTGCGATCTTCAGCATGGGCAGCACGTATATCCGGTCGCGTTCAACGGAAAAGCGCTTCAACTCGGGATCCGTCTCGCCGGGTGGCAGGTCGTCGTAGGAATACCACGGCTCGCCAGCGAAATCGGAAGTGCCGATGCATATTCGCAGCAGGTTCATCCCGATCCCGCTCGTGGGGCTGACCAGCCGTTCAATGACCCGTTCGCGTTCGGACAACGGAAGGCGAAACAGGTTCGAGCAAGTCGAGTGCTCCAACGACGAACCGAGGCCAAGTATCATTTGAAATGATTTGTCTGCGTTCACCGTGATTACCAACTCACTCGTGGCCTGCCCACTCGCGAATTTTAGCCGCGCTCCTTCGGCCAATCGGTTCTTAAGGTCCTCCGAGGTCATCCAAACCCGGACGCTTGGTTGGGCTACGGCTTGAAGACTGGCCGCGCAAATCCATCCCATCAGCCACACATTAAGGCGACTCTTCCAATCAAGCAACATGCTGAAGTCATGCACAAATGAAGGGTAATGACCAGCGTGTTCTTGGCGAGAATCGCGTGACGTCCGCGATAGATTTTTCCGGGTTGTCGGACGGTAGGGCAGGGGAATGAGGCTAGTCACGCCCCCCCAAATAGGCCATTGAGATAAAAAACGATGCCGAATAAACTGCGACATTAAATATGCAACAAACAAAGCAACTCATCATTTCATTGGTGGTCGCGTCAGTTCTCATCAGCTGTAAGACAGGTCGAAATGAACATGATCACACTCCAACGGTCACCACTGTCGCCCTCGCGCCTCCTGTCACCGCGCCGCTAAAATCCATCATCCGAATCAAAGCGGGCGTCTCCGCTCCCTGCACCGATTCCAGTGGCAATACCTGGCTCCCCGATCAGGGCTTCAAAGGCGGCGACGTGGTTGAGCGACCCGACCTGGAGATTGCCAACACGAAAGACCCGGTTCTGTACCGTGCCGAGCACTACTCAATGAGTTCTTTTTCGCACCCGCTTCCCAACGGCAAGTATGTGGTTAAGCTTCACTTCGCCGAAACCTACGATGGCGTCGAAGGCCCGGGCCAGCGCGTCTTTTCCTTCAATGTCGAAGGCCGTGAGTTTAAGGATTTCGATGTTTGGGTAAAGGCCGGCGGCCCGCGCCGCGCTTATGTCGAAACGGTCAACGTGGACATTGCCGATGGCAAGCTCGACATCACTTTTACAAGCCAGATCGAGAATCCTGAGATCAATGCCATCGAGATCATTCCAGGCTCCTGACGTTGGCGTGCCAACCAACGTCACCAACGCCATTGTCCCGGCGTTACGGCCGCGAAAGATTTTTCCTCGTTGTCCGACTGTAGGGCATGGCAAAGGTCGCTGATGGTGACCCCCAAAACTGGTCATTGAGATCGGTAACCATTGCGCTTACGATAAAACCGCAATTATGCAGAGTACTGGAAAACACTTTCGATCGGGCGTGCGACGGGGCGGGAATCCACGCCTGCGTCGCAAAATCGGCGTAGCATCGGCTGGGTTGGTGGGGTCGATGTTGGCTGAATGTCGCCCGGGTTGGTCCTTGCCCCGCGAGTTCTACAGCGACGAACCCATTTACCGCGCCGACATCGAACACCTCTGGCGAAGTGGTTGGCTGTTCGCCGGACATTCCTGCGAGATTCCGAAACCCGGCGACTACTTCACCCTGGAATTGGATGGTGATTCTCTCCTTGTCATCCGTGGTAATGATGGTGCCATTCGCGGCTTGCACAATGTCTGCCGGCATCGCGGCTCGCTGATTTGCACCGCCCCGGCTGGTCACGCGACGCGCCTAGTTTGTCCTTATCACCAATGGACCTACGGGTGCGACGGAAAATTACTCGCCTGCCGCGGCATGCAGGAGGATCTGGACAAATCGCAGTTCGGCTTGCGCCCGATCCACACGCGGGAAGTTGAAGGTCTGATTTACCTCAGTCTGGCCGACAAGCCGCCCACGTTTGACGCTGCACAACAACTTCTTTCCTCACTAGCCAGACCGCAAGGTTTCGCGCGGGCAAAAATTGCCAAGACGGTCGATTACCTCGTCAAAGCCAATTGGAAACTCGTTTGGGAAAACAATCGCGAATGTTTTCATTGCAACTTCGGCCATCCGCAATACATCAAAGCCAACTTTGATCATTACAACTCCGATGACACCACGGCCGGCATCAAGAAGAAAATCGCCGCCGCGGTTGCCCGCAGCGAGCAGAAGTGGGCCGACGCCGGCTTGACCGCCACCCACAAGCAAACGGGCATGACTGTTTTTCCCGATGCCGAAAAGAACATTTGGTTTTCCGCCAACCGCACGGCGCTCGTCGATGGTTACGTCAGCGAAACGATGGATGGCAAACAAATCGCCCCGCTCATGGGCGATTACCGCGACGCCGATGTCGGCACGTTGCGGATGCGATCGCTGCCGAACTTTTGGAACCATTCCAGTTGCGACCACGCCGTCAGCACACGCTTGCTGCCCATCGGCCCGCAACAAACCGCGATCCGGGTCTATTGGCTCGTCGATGCCGCGGCTGTCGAAGGCCGCGATTACCAGTTGGAAAAGATGATGCCCTTCTGGCAACTGACTTCCGAGCAGGACTGGGAAATTTGCGAACGCCAGCAACACGGCGTCAACTCGCGCGCCTACACGCCCGGCCCCTACTCCACCTACAAGGAATACAACGTGGACGGCTTTGTGCGGTGGTACTTGAAGATGCTGGCGAGAAAGGTATCGTGAAGCGGGTTGCGCGATAATCGTTCCCTTTCGGTTCACACTTTCCGAAGTAGAAGCAAGCGAATGAATTTATTTCCCAATGCGGAAATCATTGTCATCGGCGGCGGCGTAGCGGGCTTGAGCACCGCCATGCAACTGGCCATGCGCGGCCAGAAAGTCATCGTCCTCGAACGCCAGCGCCTCGGCTGCGGATCAAGCGGTCGCGCCGCCGGGCTGCTTGGGCAGTTGCGCGGCACGGCCGAACACACGCGCATGCTGGCCGATGGCATGGAGATCGTCAAAGACCTCGAGCAACGCGCGGGCGTGGAAATCTATGTAAAGACCGGTTCGCTGCGCATCGCCGAAACGCCGGAGCGCGCGCAGGAAATCAAGGACCTCGTCGCCATGGGCAAATCCATCGAGTTTAACATTGACCACATCTCGATCGCGGAAACTGCCCGGCGGTTGCCGTACATGAAAACCGATGATCTGATCGAGGCCTGTTTCTCGCCCACGGACGGTCACCTTCAGCCTGCGGAATTGGTGAGCGCGTACCACAAAGTCGGCAAAGGTCTCGGCGTACGCTATGAAATCAATTGCCCCGTTGAACAGGTCGTGATCGAGGCTGGCCAGGTAAAAGGCGTTAAAACCTCGCGCGGAGAATTCCACGCTCCCGTTGTCGTCAACGCTGCGGGTCCATGGTCCTATCTCGTGGCCGATCTGGCCGAAGAGACTCTGCCCACCGCCGCCATTGGCCACTACTATCTGACCACGCGGCCCGACCCCAATCATCCCGTGGATCGGCTCAGCCCGGCCGTGCGCAATCGTCATCACCGCCTCTATACGCGACCTGAAAGCGGCGGCCTCATCGTTGGCATCTACGAAGCCGAGCCGGTCGAGTATGACATGGAAAAACTCCCGAAAGATTTCGACATGAGTTCCATGAAAGCCGGACGCGACAGCATGAACGTCGCCTTGCTGATCCATCTCGCCCAACAACGCTTCCCATGGATCAACGAGCGCACCCCCATGACCATCAGCACCGGCATCATGACCTTCACGCCCGATGGCAAAGGGCTGTGCGGACCGCTGCCCGAGGTGCCGGGTTTGTTCCATTGCTCCTGCTGTTCCGGACACGGCATCATGCAAAGCCCGATCGTCGGCAAGGTCATGGCCGATTTGATCCTCGACGGTAAAACCAAATACGACCTGGAATTCATGGCGGCCGATCGTTTCCATGACCTCCCCGGATACCAGGAGCGCGCCGACATCAAGCGCAAGTGCTACGAGATGTACGCCAGTTATTATGGCCGGGTCGAAAGACCAAATGCAGTTGCCAAGAACTAGTCGCCCCTGACCGCGTGAAAATCCTCGTCCCCATCAAACGCGTCCCCGACACGGACCAGAAGATCCAGGTCAAACCCGATGGCTCAGGCATCGTGACCGACGGACTTCCTTTCGTGATCAACCCCTTTGATGCAATTGCCGTCGAAGAGGCATTGCGCATTCGGGAGAAATCCACCGACGTGGCCGAAGTGCTGGCCGTGAGTGTCGGCACTGAGGCCTGCGAGCCACAACTCCGCACCGCGCTCGCCATGGGCGCGGACAACGCGACGCTGATTCATTGCGATGCGCCGCTCGATCCATGGAACGTGGCCTGCGTCCTCCGGGCTTATGCGGGTCGTTATCAGCCCGAGCTGATCCTCATGGGCAAGCAAGGCGTGGATGATGATTTTAGCCAGACTGGCCAGATGCTCGCCGCGCTCCTCGACTGGCCCCAGGCGACCTTCGCCTCAAAGATCGAATTCCTCGGCGGCGGCCTGCGCGTGACCCGCGAAACCGACGCGGGGCTGGAAATCGTCCGCGTCAGTCTGCCCGCCGTCGTTACCGCCGACCTGCGCCTCAACGAACCGCGTTACGCCTCGCTGACGAGCATGATGAAGGCGCGTAAAAAAACAATCGAGCGCATACCGACGGCACAACTGGGAGTGGTGATCGAGCCGCGCCTGCAATTGCTCGGCCTCGAGGCCGTCCCCTCGCGGCGCAAAAGCGTGCGCGTCGGGAGCCTCGACGAATTGCTCGTCAAACTGCGCGACGAGGAAAAAGTGCTTTAGAGAAAGAACCATGCGCGTCCTGATTCTCTGCGAACACGAAAGCCATGGCATCCGTCTCTGCAGCCGCTCCGCGGTCGCTTTCGCCAACTTGGTCGCCGAACAGACCCGGGGCAGCGTCGAATGTCTCCTGCTCGGCCACTCGGTCGCGGCGGTCGCGCAGGATGCGGCGGCGTACGCTCCGGTGCTGGTCGCTGACCATCCCGCGCTGGCCAATCCCTTGGCCGATCGCTACGCGAAGGTCATTTCGGACGTGGTCAAGCAGCGTGGTTGCGATTTGGTGGTCGCGGCGGCCACCACGTTTGCGAAAGATATTTTACCACGCGCCGCGGGACTGCTCGGCGGCGCGATGGCCAGCGAAGTGATTGGACATGAGTTCCGTGACGGCCAGCTTTGTTTTCGACGTCCGCTCTTCGCCGGGGCAGTCGTCGCGACCGTCGCGCTGCATGGCAGGCCGAAACTCGTCACGATTCGTCCATCGGCATACCCGGCCGCCGGTGTGCGCGCCGGACACGGCGACATCACCGCCGTGGCGGTTGATGAAGGAATCTTGCCGAAGAAAACTGAATTCGAGGCGTTACAATCCAAACTTTCCAACCGCCCTGACGTGACCGAAGCGCGCATCGTCGTCTCCGGCGGGCGCGGCATCAAAAGCAGCGAAGACTTCGAACGCCTCGTTGGCGGCTTGGCCGACAAGCTGCACGCGGCGACGGGCAGTTCGCGGGCATTGGTGGACGCGGGCATTACGCCGAACGCGTTTCAAGTCGGGCAAACAGGTAAAGTGGTGGCGCCTGAGCTGTACATTGCGCTGGGGATTTCGGGCGCGGTCCAGCACCTGGCGGGGATGAAGAACTCCAAGACCATCGTCGCCATCAACAGCGATCCGGAAGCACCGATCTTCGAAGTGGCCGACTACGGTCTCGTCGGAGACGTGTATGAACTCGTCCCGCAAATGATCGCCAAACTTGACGGAGCTTTGTGATCTTTGCGAAACGCCGAATGAACCCGGCGGTTAAGCGAGATTCTTTAACCGCTGATAGACGCTAATGAACGCTGATTGACGCTGATTATTTTCCCGCGCACACTCGCCGCAGCATGACGACGCAAGCACTCAGTCCCGTGACACACGAGGCCCCAATGAAAAAAATGGGAAACATCACGGACCGCGTCGTGAACGTCGGCGGGTTTGCTGAGCCGCGAAGAGAATTTCTTGAGTTCCAAGGAGCCAAAGCTTTGAAAACCTGGACAACTTCGACAGCAGGAGGAGGACAATATGCCGAAGATTGACACTGACGTAGCCAAGTTGGTTGACATGATCAAAGGGGGCGAGCTTCGCCTGCCAGAGATGCAAAGGCGATACATTTGGCCTGCGACACGTGTGAGGGATCTTCTTGATTCACTTTATCGCGGTTATCCGTCGGGCACGATTTTGGTTTGGGAGACTGAGCAAGAGAGACCGACAAAAGAGACCGCCGTCGAGCAAAAAGACAGTCCTTTCAAGGGACACAAGATGCTTCTCGACGGACAACAGCGGCTAACGTCACTCGCGGCGATTCTTTTGGGAGAGCCTGTGAACGTGCGCGGAAAGAAAAGACCGATCGAGATATTGTTCAACCTTGATCATCCCGACGGACCACCCAAAGAAGTAATGGAAGTCGAGGACGACACCGTTGGCACAGACGATTCGGACGCGGAAGACGACGAGGAAGCCGGACCGAACCTACCTCAGCGTCTAAAGCTCAGGACCTTTGTTGTAGCGAGTGGTGCTCTGCTTGTTGATCCACACTGGGTGAAAGTGTCCGACATTTTCAACAATGACAAAACGGATGTGCAGATTCTGAAACCATTGGTTAAATCTTTTGAAGACCCTCTTTTCAACAAATACTCCAAACGACTTCAAGCCGTACGCAAAATCCGCGAGTATCCGTACGTGATGCACGTGCTCGATAAGGGCCTATCGTACGAAGAAGTGGCCGAGATTTTCGTGAGAGTGAACTCTTTGGGCATCAAACTTCGCGGTTCTGATTTGGCCCTTGCCCAAATAACATCCCGGTGGCAAGGCTCGCTGCAGCTATTCGAGGAATTCCAAGAGGAGTGCGAGGACAAATGGTTCACGCTCGATTTAGGTCTCATTGTCCGAAGCCTGGTGGTGTTTGCGACTGAACAAAGTCGCTTCAAGACAGTCGCGTCAATTCCAATGAAGCATCTCAAGGCCGGGTGGGAACAGGCAAAGGAAGGCATCCGGTTTTCCGTTAACTTCCTCCGCGCAAATGCAGGCATCGAAGACGAATCATTGCTCTCGTCACCAATGCTGCTCATCGTGCCTGGCTTTTACGCCGCCAACCGGGAGTATCAACTCACGGCCGGCGATGAAATGGGGTTGCGGCGGTGGTTGTATATCGCGAACGCACGATCACATTATGGTGGATCTTCTGAAACAACGTTGGACTCCGATCTGAGTATAATCAAAAAGGGAGGCACTACAACTCAACTCGTGGACTCTCTGAAGCAGCAATTGGGACGGTTGGAAGTCGAACCGACGGATTTCATTGGACGCGGCAAACAGAGCGCGCTCTTTCCGATGACGTACCTAGCACTGAAAGCACGCAAAGCGAAGGACTGGAGGACCGGCCTTGGCTTGTCGCTTACACTTCAAGGTCGACTGCATATTATCGAGCATCACCATGTTTTCCCAAAGGCTGTTCTTCGGAGAGCCGGCTATCAAACCTCTGAAATCAATGAGATTGCCAACATGGCTTTTGTTACCTCTGGGACAAATCGCAGACTCTCAAAGAGGCCCGCAGATGAATACCTTCCGGAAGTCGTGGCGCAACGTGGTAAGGAGGCTCTCGAAGCACACTGTGTCCCAGTTGATTCCGCGCTCTGGAAAATCGAAGCATATCCACAGTTTCTTGAATTTCGGCGTGCAGCCCTGGCTCATGCAATCAACGCTTTCATCGCGGAAGCAGCCAGCACAAAAAATTACACCAGCCTGGAGACGGTGTTGAAAGACTTCGATGCACTTCTTCTGCATGGAGAATCAGAGAAGATTGAATTCAAAGCTTCTGCAAGATGGGATTATCGCGAGAACAAGCAAAACAAGGTCTTGGAAAACGTCGTGGCAAAAACGCTGGCCGGGTTCATGAATGCATGTGGCGGAGTGCTGGTCCTGGGCGTCGAAGATGGCGGAAAGATTCTCGGACTAGATGTTGATTACAAGACTCTGTCGAAACGCCAAGACAAGGACGGATACGAACAGTTCTTGGTTAATTTAGTCTCGGCAACTATGGGCAGGGTGGCTTGCGCATGTGTCCGTATTGGCTTTTGCTCCCGCGACGGCAATGAGGTCTGTATTGTGTTCACGACTGAGAGTCCACGTCCAGTTTACGTGGAGGAGGGCACACAGACCCGCTTTTACTTCCGGGTTGGAAATACAACTCAAGAGTTAAGCACAAAGGATTCTGTCGAATACATCAAGACACGCTGGCGTGATTGAGATGGATTTCGAATTGAATTACGAGCGCCGCACTAAATCAAACTAGAAGCGACAACCCTGCCGCTTGAAAGAGTGCCGGGATTTTCTTTTGAAACGTCCAGATGCGCCAAGCGATTTGATAATGTACCGCTGCCGGATTTTAATCAGAGAATGATTGAAGGCGAAAAATCATGAGCAAGATCAAAGACGCAAGAATTGTCATTATCGGCGGCGGGGCGGTCGGCTGCGGAACGGCCTACCAACTGGCGCTGGCGGGCGAGACCGACCTCCTCGTCATAGAGAAAGAGCCGTCGGTCGCCGCCGTCACGTCGGCCCAGGCGGCCGGACTGGTCGGCCAGGTGCGCACCACCCTCGAGCGCACTCAACTCGCCATGTGGTCGGTGAAGACCTTTTCGGATCTCCAGAAGGACACAAAAACCAATCCGAGCTGGCGGCAGGTGGGCTCGCTGCGTGTCGCGTTGAACGACGCGCGCGTGGAAGAATTCAGACGGATGAAAGCGATCGCCGACCGCGTGGGTTTGGAAACGGAATACATCACGCCGAAAGCCGCGGAAGAGAAATGGCCGGGGATGAATTTTTCGATGGCCAAATCCATTATCTGGTGTCCGACCGACGGCTATTTGCAGCCGTATGATTTGACCGCCAGTTATTGCTCGCAAAGCGGGCGGCGTGGCGTGCAGTTCAGCCTCAACACGGCGGCGGTACAAATCTTGATGAAAGAGGGCCGCGTCACGGGTGTGATGACGGACAAAGGAATGATCCGCTGCGATACCGTCATCAACGCGGCCGGCGCGCACGCGTTTCATATCGCCAGGCTTGTCGGGCTGGAACTTCCGATCGTTCCCGTGCGTCACGAATATTTTATCAGCGTCCCGTGCGATGGGTTGACGCCGAATTTTCCCGTCATCCGCATTCCTGACCTCAGCCTTTACATCCGCACCGACGTCAATGCCCTGCTCCTCGGTGGTTGGGAACCGAATCCGCTTCACACCGACCCTCAGAAGTATGCGTTGCTCGGAAATCCGCCCGGTATCGAACCGGATTGGGATGTCCTGGCCAGGTTTGCCGAAGACCTCATCCCGCAATTCCCCAAGGCATCGGACCTGGGCATCCGCAACGTTTTCAAAGGCTGGCCGACCTTTACGCCGGATGGCCGCTTCATCATCGGGCCAACCGAGAAAGTCAAAGGCTTCGTCATGGCGGGNNGGGCGGCTGCAATGCCCACGGGGTTTCTGGTTCGGCCGGCATCGGCCGCCACGTTGTCGAGTCCCTGCTCGAACCCAAGCCATCGTCCTATGTCCAGAGCCTCAGCCCCAACCGCTTTAGCGATTCGAAATGGACCTGGGCCAGCGCCCAAGCCAGCGCCTCGCGCATCTACGCCGAGTACTACGGCCTCTCGAAATCGTAACCTTCCCCTACATTGAAAAGGAAAAACTTTGATTCAAAATGAGAAAACCATGAACCATTCCCTACCCAAACAAACCCGCATCATCATCGTCGGCGGCGGACTTGCCGGCATGGCCGCCGCGGTCGCCCTGGTTTTGAATCTCTGGCCGAGAATGGCGCTCTTCGCCTGCTGGCTCATCTTCCTTTCATTCGCCGCCGTCTGGAGNNGCGTACCACCTCACCCAACAGGGTTGTCGCGACGTGTTGCTGCTCGAACAAGGCGAAGTCGGCAGTGGCGCTACTGCGTTTGTTGCGGGTCTGGTTGGCGGCGCTCCACAAGCGGGGTTACGCAAACTCATTGACGCCAGCGCCAAACTCTATGCGGCTCTCGAAAAAGTTACCGGTGTCGCCACCGGCTGGAAGCAGGTCGGCTCGCTGGTGTTGGCGCAGACGGAGGCGCGCATGATTCAATATCGCCGCGCCGTGCCGTTGGCGCAGGCGTCGGGACTGGACGTCAACCTCATCACCGCGGCCGAAGCCAGGCAAAAATGGCCGCTCCTCGATACGAAAGATATTCGCGGCGCCATGTGGTTGCCCGGTGATGGCCGCGTGGATGCCAGACAAGCCGCCCTCGCCCTCGCCAAAGGGGCGGAACAACGCGGCGCGACCATCGTGACCGGCGTGCGCGTCACGGGAATTCTGTGCAAAGACGGCCGCGCGGTCGGCGTTGCCACCACGCAGGGCGAAATTGACGCCGAGCAAGTCGTCCTCTGTGCAGGTATGTGGTCGCGGCAACTTGCGCTGCAATGCGGCGCCAACGTGCCCGTGTATCCGGTCGAGCATCCCTACCTCGTCTCAAAAACGGCCACGGGCGCGAGTGGCGACATGGCCTGCGTGCGCGATCCGGACGCGGCGATTTATTTCCGCACCGACGACCGCGGGCAGATTGTCCTCGGCACGTTCCCGAAGAAGAGCAAGCCGTGTTTGGTTGACCCCATCCCAGCCGACTTCGCCGACAAATCGCTGCCCGAAGATCGGAGTTACGTCGCCGACGCGATCAAGGCGGCGCAACGTCGTGTCCCGGCGCTCGGGCACGAGCGCTTCGAAAAAATGGTCAACGGACCGGCGACGTTCACGCCCGACACGAATTTTATCCTCGGTGAAGTGCCCGAGGTGGATAAGCTTTTTGTGGCGGCGGGCTTCAACGGCCACAGCCTCGCTTACGCCGGCGGCGCGGGTGACGTGCTGGCGCAATGGGTCCTGGCGGGCGAACAGCCCTATGATTTGTGGAGCGTGGACATCCGCCGTTTCTCGCCGTTTCAAAACAACCGCGATTTCCTGCGCCACCGGGTGACGGAGACGGCCGGCCTGCAGTATCGGATGGCCTGGCCGAATTATGAATTGGAAAGCGCCCGCGGTACGCGCAAAAGCCCGCTGCACGACCGGCTCAGTGGACAAGACTCTTTCTTCGGCAGCAAGATGGCCATCGAACGCCCCATTTGGTTCACGCGCAACGGCATCAAACCGGCGATGGACTACTCCTTCGGTCGCCAGAATTGGTGGGATTGTCTCGCCGCCGAACATCGCGCCGCGCGAGAAAATGTTGCGGCCTCNNCCCTGGGATCAATCCTCGTTCACGAAATTTATCCTCAAAGGGCGCGACGCGATCCGCGTGCTCGACCGCCTCTCGCCGGGTTATGCGGACATGCCCGTCGGCAAGTTCCTCTACAGCGGGATGCTCAATCCGCGGGGCGGCTACGAATCCGACCTCTGTTTTGCGCGGATCGCGGATGACCAATACTATATCGTCACTGGCTCGGCGCAGCCGACGCGGGATTATTATTGGATTCACAAACACATCCTTCCGGAAGAGGACGCCGCGATCACGGATGTTACCCATGCCTACGGCGTGGTGGGCGTCATGGGGCCGAACTCGCGCAAGTTGCTCAACGAAATGACCGACGCCGACCTTTCGCTCAAAGCCTTTCCGTTCAGCTCCGCCCAATGGCACAGCCTGGCCAACACCAACGTCTTGATGATCCGGATCACCTACGTCGGTGAACTCGGCTGGGAACTGCACGCGCGCATGGATCAGATTCAAGGAGTGTTCGACGCCCTTCAGTCAGTCGCCAAGAAATACGACCTGACCCACGCGGGCTTCTACGCCATCAACTCGTTGCGCATGGAAAAAGCTTACCGTGCTTGGGGCGCGGACATTACCACGGGCGACACGCCCTACGAAGCAGGACTCGGTTTCATGGTGAAACTCGACAAGCCAACCAACTTTATTGGCAAGGAGGTGCTCCTCAAACAAAAAGAGACGGGTGTTAAACGCCGCCTCGCCTCCTTCGCGTTGGAAGATCCTGAGGCGATGCTTTGGGGCGGGGAAAGAATTTTCCGCGACGGCAAACTGATGGGCACGACCACCTCGGGCTACTACGGCTTCACCCTGGGCCGCGCGCTCGCGTTCGGCTACGTGAAACACGACGAAGTCGTCACGCCTGAATTTGTCCTCAGCGGCAAATACACCATAGACTTCGCGGGCAAACAATACCCCGCCAAGGCCATGCTTCAGCCACCGTTCGACCCAAGGAACGAAAAGATCATGGTTTGAATAAACGGAGGACACCAGACCCAAAACTTGGACCTTGGCGGCGTTGGAAACAACTGGCGGGCGGTGTTCGATCCGGACACGCCACCGCAGGACAAGCAAATCAACATTTCCCGAATCGGCCAGAACCAGATCACCGCGACACTGGCAGCATTGCTCGCTCAGATTTATCGCGCAGCGGTGACCAGGTTATGGAAACAAGGGTGAGAACAAAATCCCTGCGCACGCCGAACTGTGGTACGGCCTCGCGTGTTACGAGATTTAGCTTTCTGGCAATTTGTTTTAAAAAGTAACTATGAAAAATAAATTTATATTATCACGTCGCCTTCTAATTCTCTTTTGGCGCTTGCTTTCTACCACTTTTGCGGATTTGTGCCGTACGCTGACGAGGTTCCAGTGCATGAAAGAATTACTCTGAGCAGCTCACGCTGAAATTCGAAAGACGCAACAAGGCGCTTCGCTTGGAACTGGCGCATGAACTCAGTGGTTTCACCAAAGAGATGACGGACCATTGGTTGGACGCATCCGCGATCCATTCGGTAAACCGCCAACTCGACCTTTTCCTATGTCGAGGTTACACAGTACCGAACATTTTTTTTGTGAGGGGGACGGGCATCAAAACGGGCACTAAAGGTGTTGGGAATGGTTGAGGCTTGTAGGAATTTGTTGAGCATTGTTGGCTTGATTACAGCGTTCAGTGATGGTAAACATTTTACAAGTGGGTCATGTCCTACGCCAGTGTTGCCAATGAATCGGAAAACCCGGTTCTGCAACCTGTTTATTGTCGTTTGCGCGTAATCCCATGTTTCCGGCATTTGATAAATGCCGGAAACGTGTTCTAGGGATTGTTTGTATTTGGTATCGAGTAAATGGTGGGTGGTGACGTTTGCGATATTGCTGGTATCGCTTGGCGCTGAATTTGATTGGTCGAGGGTTGCGGCATCCGCGCCGTTGAAAGACTCGCCAACGTCCACCGCGACACGGTGCTGGCCGTTTTGGAAGTGGTGGGACCGAAATGCGCCCGGCTTCTAGATCAGCGCGTCCGCAATCATCCTTTCGAGTTTGTCCAAGTCGATGAGTTGTTCTGCTTTGTCGGCTGCAAAGAAAAGCGCAATCTGCTCCGCAACCGCAACCTTGGCGAGCAATACGTTTATCTCGGCGTGGACGCTCAATCCAAGTTCATCATCAATCACGCATTGGCAAGCGGGACCAAGTCACAACTCAGATTTACTGTCAGGACTTGGCCAAACGCGTCAAAACTCCTTTCCAACTCTCCACCGATGGCTTTCCGGCATATGAAAGTGAAGTCTTTTACGCTTTCCTCGACACGGTGCATTTCGGCCAAGTTGTCAAACAGTTCGCCAATCCAAAAGAGCACGAATTCACCGAGCGCAAATACAGCCCAAGCGTGTGCGTTGGCACCAAGAAATAAGATCGCTGTGGTCGTCCGCATACATCGCCCAAGCCGAGCACCAACCGTCCAATGAGCGGCAGATCGCCAAGTAGCGGACTGGTCTCGTTTGGAAATTGGCGGGTCCTCAATAATACGCATCGTGGACAGAATTGTGGTCCACGCGCGTGAGACGTGGCCGGGAGACTTCAAATGGCGGGAGTGCGAGGAAAAACTCTCCCGCACAGCATCCACAAAATCCATGTGACGAAGAAACCCCGGGATCAACGCCCGTGGTTTCCCACCTTCTCATCGACCCGCCTCGATCAATTGTTTTCCATTCTTCCAGCTATTGAGGAAGGAAGATGCTTCGGTCAATTTTTTCTCCAAGGCCTGCACCTGGCTGACGGCTCCGGAAGCGGATTGCTTGGCTTCGTCGCGCTCCTTCTCGGTGCGAGCCAACAGTACCTTGAAAGGTTCGATGTCGCCGCGCGTCGTCTCCAACTCCGTCTCCCACTCTTTCTTGCCCAGCTCGTGGGCTTCTGCTTGCGCGGCCAACTTGGCGTNNGAGCTTGCTCCCGCTGTTTGGCCTCGGCCAACTCCATGTCGCGGCGGCGCAAGCCCTGTTCCCACTGCAATTGCAACTCGGCTTGGCGGGTTTCAAACTGTGATTGCACCTGATGCTCGCGTTGACGGAGTTTCAGTTGGAAACTCTCTTCCTTCTGTTTTGCTTCCTGCGCCAAACGGGTCTCGGTGGCACGGACGCGCGACTCGGCCTGGCGTTCCCATTCCACTTCGCGGTGGCGCAAATCCGAGGCCCACTGCTTTTGCAATTCCGTTTCCCGCGCGGCATCCCTGGCGGTTTNNGCCAATTCCTGTTCGCGTTGCTTAAGCTTGGCTTGGAAATCCAGCTCCTGCTGCTGCAATTCCTGCTTCAAGCGCGCGACCGCCTCGCGCGCTTGGGTGTCGAGGAGGCGTGCCAATTCCGACTCCCGGCGGCGCAACTCCTGGGCAGCCTGCTTTTGGATGTCGCCTAAACGAACCTCCGCCTGCGCCTGCAATTGCTGCTCCCGCTGTTTAAGCCTGATTTGGGCGGCGTCTTCCCGCTGCTGCACTTCTTGGTTCCAGCGGGCGTTCACCTCGCCGACCCGGGCTTCCAACTGACGCTCAAATTCCTCCTCGCGACGGTGGGCGTCCTGCTCAATCCTGGCTTGTTCCTGCGCAAAGCGAGTGTCAAATTCAAGGGCCAATTCCTGCTCACGCCGCTTCAATTGGTGTTCAAACTCCTCTTTGCGCTGCTGCAGCGTCTTGGCAAACTCCAATTGCTGCAGCTCCAAACGGTGCTTCTCTTGCCGAGCCGCCTTCTCCAGGTCCCGAGCGGCGTCCTCCTGGGCTTGCGTCAATTTGAGGGAAAGGGATTGAGCCTGCAGTTGCAACTGAGAACAAGCCGCATCGCGGGCGTTCGAGGCTTCCTTCAACTCATACGCCAACCTGGCCGAGGTCTCCTCCGCGGCCAGATCGGCATCGGCCATTTGGCGGCGGGCCTGAAGCACCTGGGTTCGGCAATCTTCAGACACCTCCAGCAATTTCTTGTGATGTTCCTGGGCCATAGCCGTGCGTTCGGCTTCGTTGGCGGCATGCTGGGCATCCAATTCCTGACGCATTTGGGTCAGACGATCAGACCAGGTATTCTGGCGCAGTTGAACCTGGCGTTCAATTTCCAACTTTTGGAATTCACGCAAGGCGTCTTGCTCAACCAACACCTGGTTGAGCGAATCTTCCAAGCCGGTACACTTGGCGACCCACTCATCTTCCTGCTGTTTCAATTGCGCCTCGTACGCGGCGGCGGCAGCATTCGCGGCGGCCAGTGCCTTGTCGCGGACGGAAATCGCGGCGGACGCTTCACGGGCCATGCGCTCGGCGCGCAAAATCTTTTGTCTGCCCGCGCGGGTGTAGAGCCAATGCAGGCGGCGACCGAAGAAGCCAAGGCGATGAGCGGGACGCTGCTGCTCGGGCTTGAAGAGGGTGGAGAAACCGACCTCAACCATCAAGGTCGGCAGGAAAGCGACGAGAAAAGCCAGCACCGGATAAACCCAGATGCGCACCATGCTGATCTGGTCAGTGTACAAGTCGCCGCGCTCCTTGGCCGTGGCCTTGATGGAGACGGGGCGTTCACCCAGCACCAAGCCGCGCACGATTTCCACCGTGGTGGCGATGCGATGCACCTGGGTGTTTTTAATGGCGGCCTCGCGCGCCTCGTAAAACCCCTCAGCCTTCTTGCGGCAGGCGTCCACTTCCGCGCGAATTCCGTCAATTTTCCTGGCCGCCATCTCAAACTCCTGGTCAATCTGCTTCTCTTCCGCCGTCCACTCTTTGGCCAACGCGGCCTGGGCGACCGACATTTCTTCGCGCTTGCGGTCGGTTTCCTCGCGTTTGGTGCCGGAGCGACGGTCAAATTCCTCGCGCAACCGATGAGCATCGGCGTCCACCTGGGCAACCCGGTCGCGGCGCTTGTTGTTGACGGCGAGCAATTCGGCTTCTTTGGCTTGAATTTGAGCGTCGATCTCCGCGATCTCCACCGGTTTAAGAATCGTGTTGGACTCGCGCACGGGTGGCACACCGGGATCAACAGGCTCCCTCATCAACTGACGCTTGAGAAAGTTGGCGTTCGCGTACTCCGCCCTGTCTTTTTCATAAGCCGCTTTCTTGTTGGCATAATCGGCCATTTTCGCTTTATGGGCATTGTCAATGCGGGCCTCCTCAGCGTTCCATTGGGTGGCTCGGCCCACCTCGGTTTCACGGCGGGTGCGCAGTTCGCTAATGGCTTTGGTTAGCTGTTCGGTGTCAGCATCAAACTGCTTGATGATGGTGGCCTGGCGGGCTTCCACTTCGGACAACTCTTTCTTCTGATATTCAGTCAGGGTAATGGCGTCCTGGCGCGCATCTCCATTGCGCTTAATCGACTCCTCAAGCTCGGCCTTGGCCTTGGCCTGCTTCGCGGCCAACTCGGCAAGCTTGCGTCCGCGATCCGCCTTCTTCCCATCGGTGGCGGCCAACTCGCCATTGAGTTGGGCAATTTTGATTTCCTCTTTGGCTGCCTGCTCGAGCATCTGGCTCGCCGGGGTCATGGCAATGCCCATCTCATAGACCGCCATATCCTTGACCAGTTGGAACGTCAGCACACAAATCAGGGGCAACCCTGCCATCAGCATGAACCCTTTTTGCCAGCCCTGGCGGGAGGCGGTCCAAATGGCGAGCGGCAGCTTGAGCAACTCCACCGCCAGGATGGTCGCGCCGATTGGACCGATGCCAAAAAAAGTGACCCCCATGCCTTTGGGCAGGCAGACGGTCTGCTGATATTTCCACCCGGTTGCCAAAATGACAAATTCCACCGCAGTCGCCATGATGATCAAGGGCAGGGTTAAGTACGAAATGCGTTTACTTTTCAACCGCTGCCACGGGGAAAACCCCATATCCTGAGGGGCCGCGGAATGAGGAGAATTTTGCGAATTCGTTGAGATGGAGTTTTTCATAAATGAACCTTGTAAAATCCGGCCATGACCCACTGCGATGCATGCTGAAACGTAACGACGAGATCCTTCAAAAGCTGAGTCTCTGATCCTGGTGGTATCAATCGACGTTTCAATCTGGCGCTTCTTTTAAGCACGCATCGACTCATGCAACTTGCGTGCCAGTGTGCCGCTACCCGCCAAAGCTTGCTCTACGAGCTTGATTTGCCATGTGGGGTGGTGCGTGTGAGGAAGAGAACAAAACCAGTGCGGGAGCCCTAAAGCTTGCCAGCGCGCTGACACCTGGGGCTGGATTACCTGGCCAAATCTCTGATGACAGAGTTGGGACAGTGGCGTCAAAAATCCTGACGTGTCAATGGAGTTCGGTTTCACCGACACTCCTGCGGTCAGGCTTCGCCAGTGTGCTTTTCGCGCGCTCGCGCGCGTGGCAATGGCGTTGTCGCTGCGCGGCAGGCCGAAGGCAAACCGGCGGTTTGCTCCCAGCGCCAGTGGCATTCGCCCTGCCACCGCGACGTGATCGCGGGTCCGCGGCATTCACTTTTGTTAGCCTGTAAAGGGTCACCCATTATGGATGCGCCATCCCGCGTGGATTGCCACGAATCAGTCGCCCTCATCTCCGGCACGGGCACCTCCAGGGTGGACATCGCGGACACAATCCTGAATGCCGGCGCACAGGGCGCAAACATCGATAACTTTTCCAGCACGATCACTTCGCACGGATATAACCTCAGTAGCGATGACGGTGGTGGATTGCTGGTCGGAATCGGGGACCAGACTAACACTGCTCCGATGCTTGGTCCGTTGCAAAACAACGGCGGGCCGACTTTCACTCACGCGCTGTTGGCGGGCAGCCCAGCCGTTGACCAACTGGACGGCGCTCGGCGTTCCGGCGGAAATCTCCTCCGGCCACTTTAAGTACACTGACCTTCAAGCGACGAACAATCCACAACCGTTTTACCGTGTGACATCGCCATGAGGATGCGGCGGCAACGGATTGAGTAAAGGGTTGCGGTAAGATTTTCGCTTACTGGCTCAACCGATAAAACTTCGGAATTATCCCCTTGACATACGTATTGATTTAGCATAAGTTAGCTCCATGAAAAGTAACAAAGTGAATACCGGGCTGACATTGCGGGAATTTCTCAAACAATATCCCGATGACGAAACGTGCCTGCATCATGTTTTTAACAGCCGCTTCGGGCAGGGATATGTTTGTCCAAGCTGCAAACGCGCTTCCAAGTGGCATCGCATACACGCCGAGCGCGCCTATTCCTGCCAATGGTGCGGCCATCATGTTCACCCCACCGCTGGAACGCTGTTTCAAGATACCCGAACACCGCTGCAAATGTGGCTCTACGCGATTTATTTGTTCACTACTTCCCGTCATGGCGTTTCGGGCAAGGAACTGGAAAGACAGCTTGGCGTCACTTATAAGACTGCATGGCGCATGGGTCACGAAATCAGAAAGCACATGGCTGCAGTTGATGGTGAAATTCCGTTGTCGGGTAAAGTCGAGATTGACGAAACCTATGTCGGGGGAAAACATCCCGGAGTGCGCGGACGCGGCGCGGCTGGCAAAACCGTTGTCTTTGGCATGATGCAACGCGACGGGCAGGTTATGACAAAAGTTGTTCCGAATGTCGCCAGCAAAACTCTCCGGCCGATAATCGAAGCAAATGTCGCACAAGGTTCGACCGTTCCGTGCTTATCCGGTTTGTTGANNCAAAGCGTTCTTGTCAATGAACCAGATATGCACGGACCGTTCATAGCGATGAATTGCACTCCTACACGGGACTGAATAAAAAAGGCTACGATCACAAGACCGTAAATCACGCAGCGGGCGAATACGTTAACGGCAAAACGCATGTCAACGGATTGGAGAACTTTTGGAAGCACCTTAAAGGCAGTATCCGCAGCACTCACATTCACGTTTCCAAAAAGCATCTNNCAGAACGCGCTTAAAACGCCGCATGTTGCCCGGCAGAGTGTCTTTCTCACGCTCCAGGATGAACTGTGACAGTTTGTTTTTCGCTCTTGCCACTTTGAGATTCATTTTATCGTTCCGTCCTCTGTGATTTTTTCAGATAGCCTTCCCAACTCTCTAACCGCCGTCTGCCCATCCAACTGTTGACGCGGTAGCACTCTGCAAGTCTTGCAGCCGTGCTCTTTGCCGGGAGTGTATTGCAGCGGTTGGTTTGAGTTGTAGTTGCAGGAATCGCTGCGAGACAGATCTAGCGACATTGAACGAGTTGGTGGAGAGGTCACGCAAGGTTTATGGCAACGCCAGCGCGACTTATTTTTGGACGGGCTTATTCACATTATTGATAGGAGCGGTTTTCATTTTGATTGGATTGGCCAGTGTTTTTAGTGCCAGTCTCTCTGGGTTGGGCTATTTTCTGTTGGTGATGGGGCTGCTCATGTCCGGATGGGGCATTTCCTATTTTGTTTCAGCCAACAGGATGAGTCAGAAATGAGAGCCGTGACAACAAAAGTGAATGCAGCGAACC
>PLJQ01000352.1:429-12011 GCA_003140275.1 Limisphaerales bacterium | reverse complement strand
ATCCACCTGACCATTGCGGGCGGCCACGAAGACATCAAGGCCGGAACAAAATGGATCGGCACCGACGGCTGGGTCTGGGTCGATCGCAGTAATAGGTTGGCGGCTTCCAATGAAAAATGGGAAGAGGCGCGCAGCCTGCCGGAAGACCAACGCAAGGTAAAACTCTACGAATCAAGAGACCACCAGGCCAACTTCCTGGAATGCGTAAAGTCAAGGCAACCGACCATCACGCCCGTCGAAACAGCTCACCACTCCGCGATCCCCGGTCACTTGGGCCTCATTTCCATGCTCGTTGGCCGCAAAATCAAGTGGGACGTGAAGCAGGAAAAAATTATCGACGACAAAGAAGCCAGTAAATTGCTCACTCGCGATTATCGGAAACCTTGGAAACTGAGCTAAACCACACCAGAATTGTAACCTTGCGCGCTGTTTGTCGTCCGGATAGAAGTACAGTCTGATCCAGCGTTTGGCAGTGGAATGCATTCCCTCGAAAGACGACACACTAAATCCAAAACCAAAAAGCATATGAAACGTACACCACACAGTATTGCATCGCTCGTTAAACTCGTTACCTGCACGATCCTTGCGCTCGGCACCGTAGCCCAAACCCAAGCCGAGGATAAGAAACCAGATCCCGTCGGAACCTGGACCTGGACCACGCCCGGACGAAATGGCGGCCCAGACCGGAAGAGCATCCTGAAGTTGAAACCGGAGGGCGATAAGCTCACCGGAGCAATTTCCGCACCCGGACGCGGTGGCCAAACCAGCGATACTGACATTGCGGATTGCAAACTGAACGGGGATGAAATCTCATTCACAGTCACGCGTGATTTCAATGGAAACAAGTTCACCGCCAAATACCATGGCAAGCTCAGCGGGGATACGATCAAAGGCAAAGTCGAAACGGAACGAAACGGCCAGCCCCAATCGCGTGACTGGGAAGCCAAGCGCGAAGGCGAAAAGAAATAAGCAACCTCCCACCTCAAGGAGGTTTGTTCGTGATTTGAAGTTCGCGGGTCAAGCACTCGCGAACCAACGGCCCTGCTTCGGCCAGAGGTGATTGCGCTTGAAGTTGAATGTTGACCTGCATTTTGGCATCGTTTCACTCATGTCGCTTCCTGTTCAGTTGTTTTCCCGTCGTGAATTCGTCTCCCGTCTTGCCCAGGCAAGCATCGCCGTGTCGTTTGCCGGCAACGCCCTGTCGCAACCGGCCGCCGGTGCGCGACCCGATCCAGTAATCCAGTTCCCCGCCCAATGGTCTTTTATGTTGCCCAAGGGCAGCATTATTCTCGTCAGCGACCAGCAACTCGACGAACTCACCGATCCCGACAAGGAAATTGACCTCAGCCTCAGCAGCGTACCGAACAAGACGACGCTGCGAAAAATCTGCGAACAGCATAAGGCCGGTGGCGTAAAAACGTTGATCGTCGCATTCGATGAGTTCTGGAGTGCATATCGTCCGGGTCAGGGCGGCAAGCCGCGCGCGCTGACACCCGATACCACCGACTATCTCGCGCGCATCAAGAAGATCAGTGAGTTCGCCGGCCAATACGGCATCGGCCTTGAACTGAGCCTGCTCAGTCCGCTCGAACTGGGCCGCGCCTACCAGCAAAAGACCGGGGAGTCCGGTCGTTGGGTCCAGTACCGCGAAGGCTGGCGCGATCCCAAGACCGGTGAGTTCACCGTCCAGCTTTGGGAACAACGCCAGTGGACGAACAACAAGGGCACGATCAACCTCACCCGCACCGGCGTGCGGATGTTTGCCTATCGGGAGCGCCGCATCGGCGACACGGATTTCTACGCGGTGGACCCGAAGGCCATTGTTGAACTCAGGCCGCCGCCGCAAATCTCCGTGAGCGAGTCCGCCTCCAGCGGTTCCCCGGCCCATCGCCTCACCCTTCACAGCATCGGTGAAACGGTGGTCGCCGATCTCGACCGCGTGCTCGTCGTCGTTTCCTACCAGACACCCGAGATGGATTACTTCAGTCCGAAAGCGCTGCCATATCTCAAGGAGTTGGTGCAGGACTATCACAGCGCGGGCGTCTGCCTCAACGGCCTCTACAGCGACGAAATTCACATCCAGGGCGACTGGAATTACTTTGGCCACCACGACGAAGGCGAGTTCACGCTGCGTTTCCTCACGCCGAACTTTGCGAAGAAGTTCGCAGAGCTTTACGGTGACGAGTTTGCCGACTTCGAGAAATACCTCGTCTATTTCTGTCGCGGCCAGCACGGCTTCCTGCCGAACCTCGATGCGCGCGCGCCGGCCCAGCACGTTCTCGGCGGCACGCCCGACGATGTCCAGCGCACCTGGCTGCTGCGCCGCCGCTACTACGATCTGTTGGAGAAAACCGTCGCCGACCTGTTCGTGCAGGCGAAGGCGCACGCGGAAAAACTGTATGGCCACGAACTCGAAGCCCGCGCGCACGCAACGTGGGCGCAAAGCCCGACGATTGACCACTGGCGCACCGGCGGCAGCCCACACGCCCCGCGACAATACGACTACACCCCCAATTTCGTCTGGTCGAACACCGTCCAGCAAGCCGCCTGCGCGTGCAGCGATTATTTTCGCTGGAACGAATTCCTTACCGGCGGCGGCAACGATCACGCCGAGGGTGGCTGGTCTGATCGCGATTACTACGGCCTCGCACTCGCGTGCTCGACCGGCATTCTGAACAAGTTTCCCAACTCCTACGCCGCGGCGTGGGGCATGCCGAACGCCGCGTTGTCGCGGCACCACGCGCTCGAGGATGCCTTCGGCGCCTGGGGTCGGCCGCAATTCATGGCCGTTACCGAAGGCGTGCATCGCGATATCGAAGTGCTCATGCTTTATCCCATTTCGCTCGTCGCCGCCGACGAGCGCTTCGGCTCGTGGATGGTGCAGTACGGCTATGCCAACTATGTCACACCGGAGAAGTTGCTCCAGTACGGCCGCGTAAACGACAACGGCACGATCGTCATGGCTGGCCGCACCTTCTCGACGCTGGCTGCGCTCTTTGAGCCGCTGCCGCCCGCCGGCCTGATCGAGTTCCTCGAACAATTCGTCGCGCGCGGTGGCCGCCTGATCTGGTCCGGTCCGCTGCCACGCTTCGATCTCGCCGGCGCCGACGCGCGCGCTCGCTGGCAAACACTCTGCGGCGTCAAGCGCTATGACGTGGCGCACCAGGGTCTCATCGCCGCCGGCGCCCGCGCCGAGTTCGCCGGGCAGATCAAGGATGTGCCCGCGCAGACGATCCTCACCGACTTCATCGTGGATTGGATTTATCCTGTGGACCCCACCGACGGCGTTGAAGTGGTCGCGCACGCCTATGGCCGCACGGTTGGCCTGCATCGCAAAGTCGGCGACACCGGCTCGGTAACTTATCTCGGCTTCCGCCCGCGCGATGACCAAAGCGCCTCGCTCGGCTACGAAGCGCGAACTTGGTTTGAAATCCTCAACACCCTCGGCGCCTACCCGCGCGCGCGCGCGAGCCTGCCGGCGAACGACAACCCGAGCGTGATTTCCCGCGCGACACCGTGGCTGGCAACGCGCTTCCCCAACGGCACCACAGCCATCGCCGCGCATTACCGCAGCCACGTCGAGTCCTGGCCGGGTGGTTTCCATCGCGACGAGAAACGCGACGCGGAAATCATCCAGCAAAACCCGCTGCCCGCTGACGCCCTCGATTTGCGCGACCTTAACGTCAACGGCCGCCGCGTCAACTACCAGGGCCGGTTGATCGTCGCGTTCCGACTCGACGCGAACCAGCGCCTTGTCGCCTTCAGCGGCTATGATTGCGCCGTGATCACCGTGGACGGACTTGAATATCGCTTCGCCGATCAACCCCTGGCCACCATCGCTTGGTCACCCGTCCCGCCGAACCGCCGCGTACCCGGCGGCGCCATTTTGGAAGTGTGGATTCAGGGTGAAAGTGAAGTGCGTGTCCCGCTTGCCGAACCCGTCCGCTCCCCGGCCCTGTTTTTCGCCCACGGCCGCGCCGGATCCCTCGCCGAGGAAATCCCGTGCGCGCTGAAAGATGGCGATCTGCTCTTCACCGCGAAGTCCGGCTGGGGACCGCGGAAATTATTTCTTCTGCCAGCGTAGTTCTTAGCCGAACCGAGGTGACTGGCGTCACTTGGTGATCGCGTCATAGATGGGACCTTTCACCGCCGTTTCGAGCAGCAGGGAAAAAGGAAGCGTCTGCTCCATGGTCACCACCACCAAGTCATCCTTGGGCGAGGCCCAATAATGCGTGCTGGCCATGCCGCCCCAGCCGTATTCGCCCACACGGCCCATCGCCTCCGTGTCGGCGGACTCGACGCGGACGGAAAACCCAAGTCCAAAGCCAACGCCCGGACGCTTCGCAATGCTCATCGAAATGGGCATGACCTCGGCGGGCAACTGGTTATGGGTCATCAACGCCACCGTTTCGGGTTTCAGGATGCGCGTGCCCAGAAGTTCGCCGCCTTGCGCAATCATTTGCAGAAACCGCATGTAATCGCGTGTCGTGGACACCAAACCACCGCCGCCGGACAGGAGCTTGGGCTTGGTAAGATAAGAACTTGTGGTCTGGGTTTCCGCGGGCTTGAGAGTGCCGTTACCATCGGAGTTGTAAATGGCAGCAAAACGATCCAGCTTTTCACGCGGCACATAAAAGCCCGTGTCCTTCATGTCCAACGGCACAAAGAGGCGTTTTTCCAGGAAAGCGTCAAAGGTCGTGCCGGAGGCGACCTCGATCACCCGACCGAGCACATCCGCCGCGACGCTATACACCCATTTGGTCCCGGGCTCGTATTGCAAAGGCAGTCTGCCGAGCTTCGCACACATGGCCTTGAGGTCCTCGTTCGGGTTCAAGACATTCGCTTCACGATAAAGCTTGTCCACAAGCGAGTCCCCGAAAATACCATAGGTCAAACCGGCGGTGTGGCGCATCAGATCGCGGACGGTGGGTTCGCGTGTGGGCGCGACGTTGCCTGCTGCATTCCACACTTTGATCCCTTTGAAATCGGGCACGTACTTCGAAACCGGATCGTCGAGTCCGATTTTGCCTTCATCATAAAGCATCAAGGCGGCGGCCGTCGTGATGGCTTTGCTCATGGAGTAAATGCGGAAAATAGTGTCTCGGCGCATCGGTTTGTCCGAGCCCAGCTCCATCTTGCCGAAAATGTTGAAGTAAACCACCTGTCCGTGCCGGGCGATCATCACCGTCGCGCCCGCCAGCTTTTTTTGCTGGATCAGGTCTTCGACCATAGAGTCCACCTTTCCCAATTTGGTGGATGACATGCCGGCACCCTCGGGTGCCGCAACGAAAGGCAGTTCACGTGCGGTGGCGGCGAAGACGAAGCAAACAGCGCCAAGGAGGCAAATCGACTTCCGAAAGAATGAATGAGTGCGCATGTTGGTAAGGGTAATGATTGGCTGTGATGAAATTCAAGCGCGATTTCTTGTCTGCTCCGCCGTGTTCTTCTATGGCGGCACGATTCTCCCCGCTGCATCCGCTTCGCTCTCAACTTTCAACCATTAACTATCAACCAATCCGGAATCTCCGTCTTTGAAGCCATCGGCGCGCACGCGAACAAAAAGATCGCCGACGCGGAATTGCCCGGACTGAACTCGAGCGAACCGTCTCGCTGAATCAGAGTGATTTTGCCTTCTTGCTACCGCGCATGATTGGCGATAGATTCGCAGCATGAAGAACGGTAAGAATCGAACGACAGCCCGAGTTGAGTTAGGCCGTCATATCGTGGCCGACCGGGAAATCTGCCACGGCAAACCCACCTTCAAAGGCACGCGCATCATGGTCTGGCAGGTATTGGACGACGTAGCGGACGGACGCTCCTGGGATTTCATCTGTAACGTCCGTTGGGGCGGACGCATCCCACTGGCGGCGGTGGCAGAATCCGTCGAATTGGCGGCACAGGCTTGGTTGGCCAAGCCTGTTAGACTCGTAACAAAAACCCGCGGTTACAAACTCCCCTTCAAGCCTACAAAGGCATTCACGGCGATGGTCACAGGAAAACAGTTTCAACAGTTTGTTAAGCGTCCTGCCCGTCAAGCCGTGCGGAAACGTTCCAAATTGGCCGCCGCTTGAATCTTCTGGACGAAAACTTTCCCGAAGATCAGTTGCCGCTTCTGAAAGATTGGCGCATCCCTTTCCGACGAATTGGCGAGGTGGCGCGATGGGGAATCAAAGACCCGGACATTATTCCCGTGTTGCACCGCATTGGTCGCGTCACATTTTTCACCCAGGACGAGGATTTCTTCAGCCGGAAATTGTGTCATGCCGCTTACTGTCTGGTTTGGTTGAATATTCCCGCTGATGACGCCGCACTTTACGTGCGGTGCCTCCTAAGTCATCCGAGATTCAGAACCGAAAAGCAACGGATGGGGACGGTCGCACGCGCGCATCACAACGGCATCCATTTCTGGCAACGCAACCGCTCAACACTCCAACAGGTGGAATGGCCAAGTTGATCGGCATCGCGCGGCACAATCGCTGAACTTGGTAGGGAGGCGTCAGGCTCTATGCGCTGGACTGATAAATCCCTGTCCCAGCGGGCAAGGAGTGGCGCACCCTACCTTCCATTCTCCCCGGCTGCATCACGATCAATTCGCAACAGGCCACAATGAACGAAAACAAAACTGGGGAACCAGCGGGGTTCGCAGACAAACCTGTCTGCCGTTGTTGAGGAAATCTATGTGCCTTTCTATCGTGAGCCAGACGAATTCTGCCGCAAGTTTTCAGATACTCAAGGTCGTCCATTGGAATCAATGCCCGTTTCCTCTCGGATACCGATAGGCCAAGTTCGAGAACTAATAAGACAACACTCGGACAAGAAAAGCTCTTGGCTTAATTCGTTAGAGAATTGGGCGCATGATAGCGGGGATGTTCAGACAGAGTGGCTGGACTTAATTTGAATTAAACGGACTTGGATTTGTGTTGGCAATACGGCATCCTAAAAACCGGATTCGATGTCACAGTAGAATTCCAACCTCAACAAGCTGACGGCAATGAGAAGCTTCGAACTCACGAACGGGGTCGCGGTCGCGACACTGATTGCCTTGATAAATTGCGCCTCGGGTGCTGAAGCCCTTCCATCCGCACCGCGCTGGGACACTTTCAGCGACACGTGGGTGGCCTCCGACGCGCTGGGCCGTTCGCTGCCGAACAGCGAACAAGCCGGCCCGCCGCGCGCCAACAAGTTCGCGGGCATTTTCTACTTCCTCTGGCATGGCCGGCACGGGAACGAAGGGCCATTCGACATCACCAAGATCCTCGCCACCGATCCCGCCGCGATGAACCACCCGGACAGTCCGCTGTGGGGACCGCTGGGGTCGTTGCATCATTGGGGCGAGTCGTGGTTTGGCTATTACGTTTCGGACGATGAAGGCGTGCTGGCCAAGCACGCTCAGATGCTCGCTGACGCAGGCGTGGACGTTGTCATCTTCGATGTCACGAACCAGTTGGCCTACCCGCACAGTTGGCAGGCGCTCGGCCGGGTGTGGGAGCGGATTCGCCGGCGCGGCGGCAAAACGCCGCAGATCGCATTTCTCTGTCCGTTCTGGGATCCGAAGAAGGTTGTGCAGGAACTCTATGACACTCTCTACGCACCGAACCTATTTCCCGAACTGTGGTTCCGCTGGGAAGGCAAGCCGCTGATTCTCGCGGACCCGGCATTGGTCCGCGAGCGAACGAAGGTCACAGACAAGCGGAACACGCCCGTGACGCTGAATCCGGGGCAGACGCTCGGCCAGTCCTTCACCATCGATGAACCATTCAGTTCCGTGGGCGGAAGTCTGCCGACCTGGGCCGCGACCAATTCAGCGGTAACGGTGTCGCTCTACCGCCACGGACCCAAGGGCGAGCGCCTGGGCAGCCAGCGACTCGAGAACCTCCGGGATAATGCCTGGGTCTCACTGCAACTCAGCCACCCGCTCCCCGCCGGTGAATACTACCTTGAGCTGTCGGCACCGGAGGGGCGCGTGGGTTGGTGGAGCCATACCGAAGACGTTTACCCGCGAGGCCAGGCGTTCAGCAACGGGATTCCAGTGGCTGGCGATCGAACGCTTCAAATCAGGAAGGTTGACGATCAAGTGGATCACTTGATCAGATTCTTCACGTTTCGCAAGCCGCAGCCGGATTACTTCGAGGGTCCGCGCGGTCCGGGCGAGTGGGGCTGGCTCGAGGTGTATCCGCAACACGCATTCTACCGGACGCCCGGCGTGCCGGAAGAAGTCACGGTGGGCGCCGCCCAGAATGCGGAGGCTGACAAACTCAGCGTGTTCACCAACCCACGCTCGCGCGGCCGCAGCTTCCACGATGGCCGGCAACCCGGCCCCGAGGGCCAAGACTTCACCGGTCGCAACGTCGCCGAGCAATGGAAACGCGCGTTCAAACTCGACCCGGCCTTCATCTTCATCACGGGCTGGAACGAATGGGTGGCCGGGCGCTACGGCACCAACACCATGCCGCTCTACGGAACCGGCCCCGTGACGTTCGTGGATACGTTCAGCCGGGAATACGGCCGTGACATCGAGCCAATGAAAGGCGATCACGGCGACAATTATTATTATCAGATGGTCGCCAACATTCGCCGCTTCAAAGGTGCGCGGTCGCTGCCGCCCGTCCGCAGTCAGCCGATTCAGATTGACGGACGTTTTGATGACTGGACGAAGGTCGAGCCGGAGTTCCGCGATGACATCGGCGACCCGGCGCAACGCGATCATCCCGGCTGGGGCAAAGGCTCGCACTACGTCAACCAGACCGGTCGCAATGACCTCATCGCGGCCAAAGTGAGCTGCGATGCGTCGAACGTCTATTTTTACGTGCGCACTCGCGAACCGCTGACTCCCTGCACAGATGCGAACTGGATGTTGCTGTTCATTGACAGCGACCGCAACGCGACCAACGGCTGGCTCGGCTACGATTTCGTGGTGAACCGCACCGGCGTGAAATCACAACGCACGATGGTCGAGCGGCATCAGGGAAATGGCTACCAGTGGGGCGCGCCATTGGAGATCGGGTATCGCGCCGCCGGTAACGAGTTGGAGTTGGCGATCCCCCGTTCAGCGCTGGGCATTTCAAGTTTACCCGCCACGATCGATTTCAAATGGGCGGACAACATTCAGCAGACCGGCGACNNGGCGACGCGAGCGACTTCACGCTCAACGGCGATGCCGCTCCGAACGACCGGTTCAATTACCGGGCGGTGTTGAAGAAATGACGCGGCGCTCCAAATATGCCTTAACGGCGGAGTCAACGGGAACGAGGCGCCGGGAAAGCCCGTTGCTATGCAACGCGATAACAACGGAGAACCCGCCAGCCTGATAAACTGGGAAAAACCGGCTGGACTTGAGTACTAAGGCGTGAACACCGCGTGAAGTTTCGTCAGTTTTCAGCCACCGCACAAAGGAAGCGGGGTAAAGAATTACAGGTTGAAAACAACCTATGAAACGTAAGGCAATCCAAATATCAATGGCAATGCTCAACCGGCATTGCCTCGATTTGGTGGACAGCGTTGGGGGTGGGTGAGGCGTGAGGCATGGTTTAGTTGAGTTGAGTTTCAAAATCCACAGGACTCTTGAACGGAATTATCCCCTTGACATACGTATTGATTTAGCATAAGTTAGGGATATGAAAAGTAACAAAGTCGATACCGGGCTGACATTGCGGGAGTTTCTTAAACAATATCCCGATGATGAAACGTGCCTGAACCACGTTTTTAACAGCCGCTTCGGGCAGGGCTATGTTTGTCCAAGTTGCAACCGCGCTTCCAAGTGGCATCGCATTCAAGCGGAGCGTGCCTACAATAAGTGACAAAATCAAAAGTGCTGTGAGCCAAGAACACAAGATTCCAAACCAACCAAATGCAGAAATAAATGGCACGTTTTGCGAAAACATACTGATTATCCAAGCAATGCCAATCGTGGCCGGAGGAGTTGATAAGAGTTGCGCGATATTGGCCAATTTGCCAAGCATGTCCCACCCAGGATTTGGATTTTTTGACACCATTTAATCAGAATGTGAAGAAACTCAGTCATGGCGTAAAGCTTATTATTACGTATGCGAAGGGGATAAATCCGCTCTTGAAATCGAGGGCGCGTGGAACCGCTCCCGATGATAAAAAACGTCGATCCATTCAAAGATGGCTGCGCGCGCCTGGGCGCGTGTGGTAAATAGTGTGCGATGAATCAATTCGCGTTTCAAGCTGCTCCAGAGGCTTTCCTTCACGGCGTTGTCGTAACCGTTGCCACGACGACTCATGCTGGGAATGACCTTTATTCAGGCCAATCTTACCGCCGGGTTTTGCTTGACAATGGCGGCGATTTCTGCTCATATTATTGGAACTTAAATCGCGGATTACTCGCTCGTGTATGTTGTACCGCTGCAAAATATCGCGAACCGGCCTCAAGCACGGAATGCTTTTCGCCGCGGCGGTTTTTGCTTTCGCGCAGGAAGCACCGGCCGCCACCACCACGACGACCGTCGCGCCCCTGATAATTTCCGGCCGACAAAGCGTCCGGCCGGCCGGAACGTATTCCGCCGGCATCGCAGACGTAATCAGGATGTTGGATGCGCAGGTTGAGGCGCAGGTTATCCTTGCTTACATCCAGAACTCGCCCATCCCTTTTGATCCCGAGGCCACGGAGCTTATCGCCCTGAAGGAACACGGCGGTTCCACCGAGCTGCTGATGGCGCTGCTGCATCACGGGGACGAGTTGAGACTGCAACTGGCCCAGGCTCAAAGCGCGGTCAATCCCCCGACCGCCGCCGCGGCCTACGATTATGCCCCGGAGATGGCCTACCCGGCGTATCCGTACGGTTATCCTGATTCCTCCTACGCGCCGTATCCCGCCACTTATTACAGTTACGCCTACGGCTGGCCATTGGCTTACGGGTCGTTCGTCGGCATCAGCAGATGCCGGCCTTACCGTTATCCGTGGTTTCCGCATGGGCGTTTTTCCGCCTTACACCGCGAGGGTAATCACGCGGACGACGCCGACCGCCGGAGTTGGGCCAGTGCGGCTCCGCCCCCTTGGCACGCAGCGCCTTCGGTTTTCGCCACCAGCAGCGGACACACGGGCACAGTGGCCGCGCATTCAAATGGTTCGCGGGGTTTAAGCCGTTCCAGTGAACGGTCGGGAGGCCGGCGTTAGCCGGGCCTGAAGCACCTTGTCCTGCCTCGCGCGTTGCGCTTCGAATACCTGCGGACAGTCTGCGATTACATGCCGCTGAATCCCGTAGAGCAAAGTTCGCCTCGCGCGGCGACTGCGCGCGGCGACCACGATGACTTGGGCTTGTGGCTGGCCGTCGCCTGGGTTGGTCCCCGCAGGCGACACGGCACACTGTCTGCGCAAAACTTAACGGGTTGTGAAAATATGCGAATCTTAGGTACCTCTTTACAATGCACAAAACTGCCTCAGGAGGAGAGTCGATGAGTGGCTTTCGGTTGCAGCGCCTGGGGCTGATGATGGAACCGGAACCGGGCAATGCGTTGGAGGCCGAAGGTGTGCTGAATCCAGCTGCCGTTCGTGGTCCTGATGGCGGGCTTTATCTGTTTCCACGGCTCGTCGCGCGCGGCAATTATTCGCGCATCGGCAT
>PLJQ01000352.1:0-414 GCA_003140275.1 Limisphaerales bacterium | reverse complement strand
GAATCACGTTTGTCGAGCCGCTTGGGCACTACGTGATGACATACACGGCCCTTTCGCCCAATGGCCCACGAATCGCTTTGGCCAGATCGGAGGATCTGTTCCGCTGGCAACGTTTGGGTCTGGCTACCTTCCTGCCATATGAGGGCATTCAGTTCGAAGGCGTGGACAACAAGGNNGGAACTCGTCCGGAGGAAAAGGCGGGCGCCTGGCAGCGGGCGCAACAAATCCCGATCGGGAGAGCATTTGGATTTCCTACCGTTCCATGGCCATCGAAGGACGTGATCCATGTCACCTGTGTCACTTTACCTCTCATCACCGACTGGCCACCCCGGTTGCGCCTTGGGAGCGACTCAAAATTGGTGGCGGCATTCCGCCCATCCTGACCCGGCATGGCTGGCTGATCATTTACCACGG
>PLJQ01000280.1 GCA_003140275.1 Limisphaerales bacterium | reverse complement strand
GGCGTGGATTATTTCACCGTCCATGCCGGCGTGTTGCTGCGCTTCATTCCATTGACGGCACACCGTGCCACCGGCATCGTCAGCCGCGGCGGCAGCATCATGGCCAAGTGGTGTCTCGCGCATCACCAGGAAAGTTTCCTCTACACCCACTGGGACGACATCTGCGACATCATGGCCGCCTACGATGTGAGCTTCAGCATCGGCGACGGCCTGCGCCCCGGCTCGATTGCCGACGCCAATGACGAGGCGCAATTTGGCGAACTCAAAGTGCAGGGTGACCTCACCACGCGCGCGTGGGCCAAAGGCGTGCAAGTGATGAACGAAGGCCCGGGGCACGTGCCGTTGCACATGATCGAGGAAAACATGGCGAAGCAACTCGAGTGGTGTCACGAAGCGCCGTTCTACACCCTCGGGCCGCTCACCACCGACATNNTGCTACGTCACGCCCAAGGAACACCTCGGCCTGCCGGACAAGAAAGACGTGAAAGACGGCGTGATTGCCTACAAAATTGCCGCCCACGCCGCCGACCTCGCCAAAGGCCATCCCGGCGCACAATACCGCGACAACGCGTTGAGCAAGGCACGCTTCGAATTTCGCTGGGAAGATCAATTCAACCTCAGTCTCGACCCCGTGACCGCGCGCGAGTTCCACGATGAGACGTTGCCGCAAGAAGGCGCAAAGACCGCCCACTTCTGCTCCATGTGCGGTCCACACTTCTGTTCGATGAAAATCACCGAAGATGTTCGCAAATACGCCGCCGAACAAGGCATCGCCGAGGAAGAAGCGTTGAAAAAGGGTATGGAAGAAAAGTCCAAGGAGTTTGCTGAAAAGGGAAACGAGCTTTACGCGAAGGCGTAATCCATGCCCGCACAGCCGCCAACGATTTACCTGATCGCCGGTTGCAACGGCGCGGGCAAAACCACCTTTGCCAAAGAATTTCTGCCGACCGAAGTGAAATGCCTGCGCTTCCTGAATGCGGACGAAATCGCGCGCGGACTTTCCCCGCTGAAACCCAGCGCAGGCGCGGTTCGGGCGGCGCGGCTGCTGCTCACGCAAGTGGACGAGTGCCTTCGCCGTCGTGAAACGTTTGCCTTGGAAACCACATTGAGCGGAAAGACCTACATCCGTCTTTTCCAGCGGGCGCGAAAACTTGGCTACGAAATCGAACTGCATTACCTCTGGCTCTCCAGTCCGGCGCAGGCGATTGCCCGCGTGCGGCAACGTGTGCAACAGGGTGGACACCACGTTCCCGCCGCCGACATCCGCCGTCGCTTCACGCGCAGTCTCGTTCATCTGCTCGCCGACTATCTGCCGCTGGCGACACGCTGGGCGGTCTGGGACAGCCGCAACCTGCCCGCAAAACGGCTGGGCATTTCCGGTGTAAATGCTATTGAATCTGTGCGAACATTGACTGGCCTATGAAAACCAACGGGCACGCCCGCAAATCCACCAAAGCCCCGGCCTTTGTGCTGCGCGCCGAACGCGCCCTGCGCCGTGCCGCGCACAATGTCAAAACCCAGAACCGCGCCCTCAAGCTGCCTGTGATTGTCTGGCAGGACGGCAAAGTGGTGGAGAAACCGGCATGAGAGACCCGACGCAACTGCCGAAGGAACTGGGTGGCGTGGAGTGGCCGCCCAAGAGTTGACCGTGCAAGAGAGCGTCGCTCGCTCAACTTCAAGTGTTTTCACTGCTGATCGGGAATTTCAGCCTCGACCAGTTTTGCCAACAGCGTCAGCGATTCCTGCCAACCGAGGTAGCACGCCTCGGCGGGAATGGCTGCGGGGATTCCTTCCTGCGTGACATTCAACTCAGTTCCGTAGAATACCTGCTTCAGAGCAATCGTTGTTTGCATTTCTCCCGGGAGGTTCGGATCGTCGAACTTGTCCGTGTAGCGGATGCGTTCGTGGGGCTTCAGTTCGAGATACTTTCCACCGAAGGAGTGGCTCTTGCCGCTGGTGAAGTTGGTGAACGACATTTTGTACGTCCCCCCAACTTTCGCGTCCATCTGATGGACCTTGCCCGTGAATCCGTTCGGTGGAAGCCACTTGGCCATCGCGTCTGCATCCAGGAACGCCCGATAAACCCGCTCCGGTATCGCGCGGAGCACTCGGTGAAGTCGAATGGTGTTTGTGTTGTTTGTTGTCATATTCGTTTTGTGTTTTGGTTTTTCATTATTACGACGAACGGAGTGGACGCTTCAGGACATTAATCGCAAAAAATTTGCGCGGCTAAGTACTTTTGCCAGCTCATTCGATCACGTCAAGAGCCTCGTTTATTTCGGTCGCATGCTGGACAAAATCGCGACGGTGGGGAATTGCTTGAGAGCCTGTTTTAAAGTAGGCGGGTGGTGACTGAGTGGAGCGGAACGGTCAGAAGTATCTCGACTTCATCCAGCGCGATGGAGCCCGCGCGCAGGTTTATTACGACTTTTTTTCCGGCAAACACTGCTGATGGCGGTTGAGTTTGCGGCGACATTCTGGTAGTCCTCGGTTTCGATGCTACGACCGCGAAAGAAATACACCGTTTACGATCTCCAGCAGCTCAAGGGCAAACGCTGCTTGACCCACATTCACGTAAAGTCCCCCGAGGAAGCGGCGGCGGCGGAACAGGCAGGAGTTGATCTCATGAGTTGCAGCTTCGACTCGCCCGAGGCGCAGGCTCGCCTGCCGCTGCTCGTAGCGGCGGCGCCGAACAGCTTCCTCTCAGGAGCCACGCCGCACGGGTTGGCGTCCCCCGAGGAGGCCATCCGGATCGCCTTTCGCGCGTTGGAGCTCGGTGCCAGTTCGGTCTATTGCTCCGCCAGCCCGTTCATCGTCGAGGCGATGGCACGCGAGAGGATTCCCGTCGTTGGACATCTTGGCATGGTGCCGCGTCACGTCACATGGACCGGCTATCGGGCCATCGGCAGGACGGTCGAGGAAGCCCGTGATCTCTACCGCCGTATGAAGGAATTGGAAAATGCGGGCGCCTACGCAGCGGAACTGGAAGTCGTCCCGCACAACCTTGCGCGCTGGCTGTCCTCGCAAACGAAGATGATCCTCATGTCGCTCGGTTCGGGAAATGGTTGCGACACACAATTTCTTTTCTCCGACGATATTCTCGGCGACTACTCAGAGCGTCCGCCCCGTCATGCGAAGGCCTACCGCAATTTCCTCGCCGAGAACCGTCGCCTGCAGGAGGAACGCATTGCCGCCTTTAACGAATACATCGCCGACGTGAAAGAAGGGCGATTCCCCGAGCGATGTCATCTCGTGGAAATGGAGGCGAACCTTCTCGATGAAGTAGTGCGCTCAATCCCATGACAACGCGTTGAGCAAGGCGCAATAATTGGTTCGAGTGACTTCACATCAAGGCTTCACAAGCCCCGCGAAATTCGCGCGGTAACGCCAGAGCAGGAACAGCGCAAGGACCGAAACGACGATGGCCATCGGCAGGCCGTTGGGTTCGAGAAAAATGTGAGTCAGCAGGATGTTCACGATGACCGGGCCGAGCAGCATAAGACCCAGCGGAACGTAGCGTCCAATCAAAAGCAGCAATCCACCCGCAACTTGTAAAAAGCCAACGACGTACATGTAACCACTTTTCATGAGCGCGTTGGCGAAGTCGGTCATGAGCGATGGCTTTTGTTCCGGCATTGGGATGAAGTGAAAAAAGATGTTCGATCCGAAGACGACGAACATGAGTCCCAGAAGAACACGGGCGACAATGGTGGCGACTTTCATGGGGTGATGGTGACGGGGCTTGAGATTATTTCGACTACGGAAAGTTGCGTTCAAGATTTCGTCTGGGACACACCAAGCGCCCAGAGCATGATGGCTCCGGCGGCGTAGGCGATGGCGAAGTCCGGGGCGGCGGTGAACCACGCAAAGTGGTTTTCCACACCGCCAGGCGTGAGTTTGTAGGCGTGGATGAGGCCGATGGCGGAGAATACGGCCGCCGCGAGCAACCATGCGGCGGCGTGCTTAAACTTGTGATCAATCACGAAGACCATCACCGCGCCGTAAATGATGGAAGTGATCAGAAAGCCCTGGCTCAGCGCAATGACGCCGTGGATGTGCAGGTTGGGTGCAAAGCGATCCGCAGTGCTGGCCAGATCGGTCCCGGCGACACGGAGCGCGGTCTCGATTTGCACAAGCAACCACGCTGCCAGCGCGGGGATAAGCCCCGCCGCCACGGCGAGCGCATGCGGCTGCGGGCTTGCCTGAAAAGCCTGCGCGGTGATGACCAATCCGATCCAAAGCAGGATGCCGAGCGTGACCTCCAGCGGCACCACGCGGAGCACCTGTCCGACAATGCCAAAGAGCGCGATGGCGCAGATGGCGGCGCCGTTCAGCCACGAATAGCTCCAGCGCGCCCCCATCGCTTTCCAGCCCGGATGTCCGATGTATAGTGTGGTGGCAAAGGGGCTGCCCAAGCACGCCGCCACGATGCTGCCGACCCCATTGGCCAGCAGCGACGGGCGCGTGGGAAACCGGTCCCCCGCCGCCTCGGCGCTTTCGAGGCATTGCAGCGAGCCGATGATGTTGAAAAGCCCCATCGGCACGATAACGGCCATGTAACTCCAGCCGACCTTTGAAACAAGAAATCCAAAGAGGCTGCCTCCCGCCCAGTGCGGCGGATGAAATGCCGCTGGTGCGATCTCCGCAGGCGACGCGGCCGGCGCGAGTCCCGCCGCGCGCAAAGCCCACGCGAGCAGCGTTCCAACGACCACGGCCACAAAGCCTGCAGGCAGGCCGAGTGGGAGTTTCAGCCTCGCCGCATAACACACGAGGATGAGCAACATGGGCAACAGTCCCAGCGCTGGCGTCGCAAAAATCTGAAACACAAATCCCATCGCAATAAACGTGATGGCAATGCCCGCGAGCGAGGAAAGCATCGCCGCGCGCGGCGCATGGCGGCGCAACGCATCACCGATGAACGCGCCGGCAAGCTCCATCACCCCGCTGATGAAACAGGCGAAGAGGCCGGCCTTCCAGGCCAACACAGCGTCCTGCGTCTGCCGGTAGATCGGAGCCATGATGAAGACGATGAAAGCAAAAAGGCTCACCGTATTGATGCCGTAGGGCATCGCCGTCACATCATCACGCCCCTCGCGCCGCGCCACCTGCCACGCCTGCCATGCAAAGAACAAATTCCCCGCCAGAATGGAGAGTGCCGCGCCGGGAAGAATCTTTGCCATCACCACATCCGCGCCGATGCCGCACAGCAAGGGACAGAGCGTGAAGATGAGGAGAAGCTGGAGCAGATTGTCCACAAACAGGCCGAAAAAACCGTCGAGGTCGCCTTTGCAGATGCGGATGAAACGCGGAGTCGCAATCATGCGTGCGATGAAAACAGAAGATCTTTACGATGGAAATGCCATATTCTTGAACGATCCTCCGAAACGGGTCATCCCTGTTCCCGCGTCACTAGGACGCGCTCGATGCAGCCGTCGAGAACGAGCCACATCAGGACGGTGCATCAGGGCTCCACGAGGCCGGCAAAATTTGTCCGGTAACGCCAGAGCAGGAACAGTGCAAGGACCGAGACGACGACGGCCATCGGCAGGCCGGAGGGTTCGAGGAAAATGTGGAAGAGCAGGATGTTCATGATGACCGGGCCGAGCAGCGTAAGACCCAGCGGCACGTAGCGTCCGATCAAGAGCAGCAAGCCGCCCGCAACTTGCAGGAAACCGACGACGTACATGTAATGGCTTTCCATGAGTGCTTTAGCGAAGTCTGTCGCGAGCGATGGCTTTTGTTCCGGCATCGGGATGAAGTGCAAAAAAATGTTCGAGCCGAAAACGACGAACATGAGTCCAAGGAGAACGTGGGCAATGATCGTAACGATTTTCATGGCGCGACAATGAGCGGGTTCGGAGTTTTGTCAAGCTGGAGCAGGTGGGCTTGTTTGAGCAGGCGGCAGAAATCTTTTTTGCCGGTGACGTGCTTCGTGCCTTCTTTGCTGGCGAGGCTGGTGGAGGATTTGTATTCCACTTCGAGCCGTTCGAGCCGCACGATGCGGATATATTCCCCGCCCTGTTTCCAGACCTGTCCTTGGCACAGTTTCATGGGCGTCACTATACGAACGGGCGCGGGCAAGGCCATGCGATTTTGGGGAGGAAAGTCTGTCTCTCCTGATCTTGCTTCGGGAGAGACAGCCACTAGCGGGTGGTTACCTTTTCTTGGCAGCGGCGGACTTGGCGGCCACGGCCTCCTTCTTCTTTTGGTCGGCGCTGTTCGCCCTGGACTGTTTCTGGCTCGACTTCTTCTGGTTAGACTTCGGGGATTTATCGCCCATGATTTTAATTTTCTTCCGCGGGTTGATTCACCTTCGACATATTAGTTTCTCCGAAGGGAAAGCCAGCCTGCCAGCCGTGGAGGTCGATGTAAATGACGGACGCAAATTTATTGGGCGTGATCGAGGACGCGCGGTAGCAGAGCGTTTTCGGTGGGGCGGGTTTTCCCCAAGTTAATTGCGTGCTATTACGCCCGCGTGCCTGATAATTGCCACCATGTCATTTCACGCACTTGGCCTTGATGCCAAAATTTTACACGCGGTGCAGGATGCCGGTTACACCGAGCCGACGCCGATTCAAACCGCCGCCATCCCGCCGATCCTCGCGGGACACGACCTTATTGGCATCGCGCAAACCGGCACGGGCAAGACGGCCGCCTTCGCACTACCCATCCTGACACTTCTCGCCAAGCATGGGAATTTCCGTTGTCTCGTCCTCGAGCCGACACGCGAGCTCGCGGCGCAGGTTGAGACGGCCTTTCGTGATTACGGGCGCTTCACTGATCTGCGCGTCTCGGTGGTGCATGGCGGCGTCGGCTACGGCAAACAAAAAGAGGAGGCTGCAGCTGGCGCTGATGTCGTCTGCGCGACGCCCGGCCGCTTGCTCGATCTGCTCGAACAACGCGCGATGCATTTCCGCAACGTCAGCATCCTCGTCCTCGACGAGGTCGATCGCATGCTCGACATGGGTTTCCTCCCCGATGTGCGGCGGATCGTCGAACAGATTTCCACCGATCGGCAGACTTTGCTTTTTTCCGCGACGCTGCCGCCGGAAATCGAGCGGCTCGCCGCCTGGGTTCTAAGAGAACCGGAAGTGGTGGAGATCGGCGTGCGGCGTGCGCCGGCCGAGAGCGTCACCCACGCGGTCTACCCGGTCGCGGCGGAGCAGAAGTTCGATCTGCTCATCGCGCTGCTCGAGCGCACCAATTACGACAGCGCGTTGATTTTTTCGCGGACGAAACACGGTGCGGACTGCATCGCGTCGCAACTGAAACAGGCGCGGCATTCGGTCGCCGTCTTGCACTCGAATCGCACCCAGCGGGAACGCGTCGAAGCGCTCGAAGGCTTCAAGTCGGGCAAATACGAAGTCATGGTCGCGACCGATATCGCGGCGCGCGGGATCGACATCGCGGGGGTCAGCCACGTGATTAATTACGACGTGCCGGAGCATCCCGAAGATTACGTCCA
>PLJQ01000448.1 GCA_003140275.1 Limisphaerales bacterium | reverse complement strand
CACGTCGATCACGGCAAGTCCACATTCGTTGGCCGGCTCTTCCACGACACCGGCTCGCTGCCGGAAGGCAAACTCGAACAACTCCAAAAAGTCGCCGAACGGCGCGGCGTGCCCTTCGAATGGGCGAATCTCATGGACGCGCTTCAATCCGAACGCGACCAGAACATCACCATCGANNAAAACATGATCACCGGCGCCGCCAACGCCGAAGCCGCGCTGCTGCTCATCGACGCTCACGAGGGCGTCCAGGAAAATTCGCGCCGACACGGCTACCTGCTGAACCTGCTCGGCATCCGCCAGATCGCCGTGCTCGTGAACAAAATGGATTTGGAGAATTACAGCGAGACCAGATTCAACCAGATCGAAGCCGAGTATCGTTCCTGGCTTAAATCCATTGGCGTCGAGCCAAAGATTTTCATCCCTATCGCCGCAAAGCATGGTGATAACATCGCGTCGTTGAGCAAAAACATGCCGTGGTGGAAAGGTCTGAGCGTGTTGCAGGCGTTGGATGAATTCATCGTCACCGACCGGCCCGACAACCAGCCTCCCCGTTTTCCGATTCAGGATGTTTATCGCTTCGATGACCGTCGTATCCTCGCCGGCCGCGTCGAAGCCGGCGCCATCAAAGTCGGCGACCGTCTGCTGTTCGCGCCGGGCAACAAGGTCAGCACGGTCAAAACCATTGAGCGATGGAACGCGCCAACGAGCAATTCAGCCAGCGTCGGTGAATCCATCGGCATCACGCTTACCGAACAAATCTTTGTGGAGCGCGGCGCAGTCGCCGCCTTGGAAACTGCGCCCCCCTATGAATTGACGCGGTTTGAGGCCCGTCTTTTCTGGCTCGGCCGCGCCCCGTTCACCAAAGGCAAAACTTACAAACTCAAACTCGCCACGCAGGAAATGGATTGCGAAATTGAGTCGATTGAAAAAGTAATCGATGCCTCAACCCTCGAAACTGTCACTCGCGCCAATCACGAAATCTTCGTCGGGCGCCACGAAGTAGCGGAGTTGACACTGCGCACCAAACGCCCCGTCGCGTTTGACGCGCATTCGGAAATCGTGCCGACCGGCCGTTTCGTGATCGTCGATGGGTTTGAAGTTTGCGGCGGCGGCATCATCGCCGACGGTAATTATCCCCGGCGCACCGCCGACTCGCTGCACAAGAGCCACAACATTTACTGGAGTCACGGCAAAGTAACTGCGCAACAGCGCGCGATGCGCAACCAACATTCCGGCTGCGTCCTCTGGCTCACCGGCTTGTCGGGCTCCGGCAAATCGAGCATCGCCACCGAGTTGGAGCGCGAGTTGTTCAATCTGGGCCAGCACGCTTATGTGCTGGACGGCGACAACATCCGCCATGGTCTCTGCTCCGACATCGGCTTTTCGCCGGCCGACCGCAAGGAAAACATCCGGCGCGTCGGAGAAGTGGCCAAGCTGTTTGCCGACGCGGGGATCATTTGCATCACTGCATTCATTTCGCCGTATCGCTCCGACCGCGATCTGGTTCGAACGATCATGAAAGGCGGGCGGTTCATCGAGGTTTACGTCAACGCTCCCATCGAAGTCTGCGAACAGCGCGATCCCAAGGGTCTTTATGCGAAGGCGCGCGCCAACGAGATCAAGAATTTCACCGGGGTTTCCGCTCCGTATGAAGCGCCGTCGAACCCGGAAATCGAATTACATACCGACAAACTAACGGTGCCCGAATCCGTCGCCAAAATTCTGGAATTTCTCCACGTGCAGGAAGACGACTCGATGGTTTCAATCTGACATGGTTGCCCGAATTAGCGCGCGAATAGTTGGAACGCTCTCCCTCACCCTGGCCCTCTCCTCACGGAGAGGGAACAGCAATCGTCCGTCGGCTGATTGCACGATGGCCGCTCGACCAACCCAGTCGCAGGTTCTTCGGGCAGGCGGCGAATGATTCTCCTTCTCTGTCCCTCGCCCATCGGATGGGAGAGGGTGGTCGAAGACCAGGTGAGGGTATCAATTGAAGGCTGGGATGAGGGCGAGCGTTGACACTGATAGAATTCAGAAAAAACTTTGTCGGATTTTGTCGTCCGCGGCTGTTTAATAGGTGAGATGCAGGAGAAATCAGATGGCGAACTGCTGCGTAAATATGCTGACGAGGCCAACGAAGCGGCGTTCCGCGAGATTGTCACCCGGCACGCGGACATGGTCTATGCTTCCGCGTTGCGGCAGGTAAGGTCACCTGAACTGGCGCGCGACATCGCCCAAACCGTTTTTGCCGACCTCGTGCGCAAAGCTCCGTCGCTGGGGTCAACACTGGCAGAAAGCGCCTCGCTGGTCGGTTGGCTTTACCGCGGCACGCGCTTTGCGGCGCACACGCAGTTGCGGGACAACCGGCGGCGTCAGGCGCGCGAAAGGCAAGCTATGGAAAACCTCACTTCCGAAACCGCAACCGAATGGGAACGGATCGGCCCCGTACTCGACGAGGCGATGGCCGATTTAAGCGACGAAGACCGCGAGGCGCTGCTGCTGCGCTTCTTCAAAAACCATGATTTTCGCGCCATTGGCGTGGCGCTCGGAGTGAGTGATGATACCGCGCAGAAGCGGGTCAGCCGCGCGTTGGAACGGCTGCGCGCCGAGTTCAACCGCCGGGGCGTGACCACCACCGCCGTCGCGCTGGCGGCTGCGGTTTCCACCAATGCGGTTTCCGTGGGACCTGTTGGTCTGGCTGCCACGCTTTCGACCGCCGCCCTGACCGGAACAACTCTCACCACCGCCGCAACCGCAACCGCAACCAAGGCCATCGCCATGACCACACTGCAAAAAACTATTATCGCTGTCGCTCTCACCGCCGCCGTCGGCGTGGGAATCTACGAAGCGAGGCAGGCTTCAAGGTTGCGAACACAACTTGAAATGCTCCAGCAACAGCAACCCCCAGCCACCGAGCAAAATCAGCAACTGACCAAGGACCGAGACGACGCCTTGCGCCAACTCGCTGCGCTGCGCGACGAGAACGAACATCTGAACCGCAACACTGCTGAACTGGCAAAACTACGTGGAGAAGTAGGTAGATTACGCGGCGAGGTAGCCCAATTTAATCAGATGCAGGAACGGAATAAACTGCCAACGCAAGATGGATACAACGAGCGTATGCCAGTGATGAGTGCGGCAATGAAGATGCTCGTAAACGCAATGAATAGGTTTGCGAGGGAAAATAATGGCCAGTATCCAACCAACTTGAACCAGCTCGAGCCGGGGCGATTAGGTTGGATCAGCTTGAACGCTCCTGGTGGAGACATCGGTTTGGATAGTTTTGAAGTCGTAAATGGTGGAGCTGTGAAGGATGCGTTGTCCAAGACATTTCTTGTTCGCGAAAGTACTTCCCACAGAAATCCTGACGGAAGATGGGAACGATTCTATGCTTCGTCGGTTGGCAGCGTGGAGAGGATACAATCTAATGATGACAATTTTGACGCATGGGAGCGGCTGCACATGGTTCTCCCTGTGTCCTCTAAATAATGACTCAACGCATCGTCGCCGCGGCGATGTCGCGACTGAACTGCACGCCGCCGAAATGAGCGGGTGCCATCTTGCGGTCACCCAAAAATGCATTAGGTATTCGCGGGTCTAGCTCATCACGCTGATGCTGGCGATTTCACTCCATTGGCCGACTTGTTCGTTGTTGAGACGGTAGATGGCCTTGTATTTCCAGACGGCGCTGGTGCAGGCGTCAAGCGAGATGCCCGGCGCTAACTTCGGTAATTGCGCTTGGCTCATCACGCCGGTTGAATTCAGAAAAACTTTGTCGGATTTTGTCGTCCGCGGCTGTTTAATAGATGAGATGCAGGCGAAATCAGATGCCGAACTGCTGCGGGAATACGCCGACCAGGCCAACGAAGCGGCGTTCCTCGAGATTGTCACCCGGCACGCGGACCTGGTCTATGCTTCAGCGTTGCGGCAGGTAAGGTCACCTGAACTGGCGCGTGACATCGCCCAAACCGTTTTCGCCGACCTCGTGCGCAAAGCTCCGTCGCTGGGGCAAACTCTGGCGGAAAATACCTCGCTCGTAGGCTGGCTGTACCGCAGCACGCGCTTCGCGGCGCACACGCAGTTGCGGGACAACCGGCGGCGTCAGGCGCGTGAAAGGCAGCCTATGGAAAACCTCACTTCCGAAACCGCAACCGAATGGGAACGAATCGGCCCCGTGCTCGACGAGGCGATGGCTGATTTGAGCGACGAAGACCGCGAGGCGCTGCTGCTGCGCTTCTTCAAGAATCATGATTTCCGCGCCATTGGCGTGGCGCTCGGCGTGAGTGATGATGCGGCGCAGAAACGGGTCAGCCGCGCGTTGGGACGGCTGCGTGCCGAGTTCAACCGGCGGGGTGTGACCACCACCGCCGTCGCGCTTGCGACTGTGGTTTCCGCCAATGCGGTTTCCGTGGGACCGGCCGGTTTGGCCGCCACGCTACTTGCCGCCGTGGGAACAGGAATCTACGAAGCGCACCTAGGCTTCGACATTGCGAAGCCAAGTTCAAACACTCCAGAAACAACAAGCACCACTCGCGGACTGTCAGCGGACACCACGAACCG
>PLJQ01000177.1 GCA_003140275.1 Limisphaerales bacterium | reverse complement strand
ACAAAATCCAAGGACTCCTCATGTCGTTTTTTTAGGTCTCGTATGGAGTGTTATTTATGCACGTTTATGTACACATCACTTGTTAGCCCGCTCGTAGTGCTTCAATTCTTCTGCGCGTTGCGCTGGGGACCAGTTCAACATCTCACCCATCCATTGCGCGACTTGCCCGGCCTTGCGATCAGCGTCGGTGTGGTAGTAGTGCCAGCCGGTGCGCCGAATCATCACGTCGTCCAGATGGACGGCCCATTCGTTGACGCAAAAATGCTCGACGGCTCGACGTCCGAATTCCGCCGGCAGAATGCCGCTTAAGCCCGCGATGTCCGCCGGCAAAAGCAGCGGCTCGTCCGCAGTGCGACAAGGCACAATCTTCCGCTGTAACCCATTTAACTTTTTTAACGATTTCACAATTTGATCGACCGTCTGCTCGGCCATGAGCCGGTAAGTCGTGAGTTTGCCGCCCGCCACATCCCACCAGCCGGGTTCAGGATTGTGGATTTCGTGCGAACGTGAGATGTCTGACGGCGTGCCGTTTGGGTTTGCGAGCAACGGACGTAACCCTGCCCAGGTGCTGATGACGTCTTCCATGCTGATCCTCGCAGTCGGGAAGAATTCGTTCACCACCCGCAAGACATAATCAATGTCGTTACGATCCGCCCCGACGGATTCAAGCGAGCCACCGTAGTCAGTGTCCGTTGTCCCGAGAATCACCCGCTCGCCCCATGGAATGACGAATAAGATGCGTTTCCCAGTGGTCATGACCACGGCACTGGGTACGGGCAACCGGCTGTGGTCGATCACCAGGTGAATCCCTTTGGTGAGCCGCAGCTTCACGTGGCTGTGCGGCAAACCGTCCGCCCAAGGCCCGGTCGCATTGACGACGGCGCGCGTACGCAATGAGTGATTTTGCCCGGTCAAACGGTCTTCTACTTCGCAGCGCCACAAGCCGGATTCGCGGTGTGCGTCTGTGAATTTGAAATAGTTCAAGACGATCGCGCCGGCATTGGCAGCCGAACGTATCGTGTCCAACACCAGGCGCGCGTCATTGGTCAACGCGTCGAAGTATTGCACGGCCCCGGTAAGTTGCTCCGCATTGAGCGTTGGCGTCCGCCGCAGGGTTTCATCGCGACTCAACGACACGGATTTGCCGAAATTCTTTCCGCCGCAGAGCAAATCGTAAATCTTGACGCCAATGCGCAGCTGCCACAACGGCCAGTCCGTGCTGCGGTACGTCGGAAAAAGAAACGCCAGCGGTTCGGCCAAATGCGGCGCGATGCGGTGCAGAATCCTTTTCTCCATGCTGGCTTGTCGAACGAGACCAAGCCGTCCCTGTGCCAGATAACGCATTCCGCCGTGGAGCAGGCGGCTGGAGCGGCCACTGGTACCGAACGCAAAGTCGTGTTGCTCCACCAGCCCGACGCCCAATCCGCGCATCGCGGCGTCGCGCGCGACGCCTGAACCGACGATGCCGCCGCCGATGATCAACACGTCCAAAGGTTCCTCCGTGAGCGCCTGAATGGAGAGCGTCCGCTGATGCTCTGGATTGATTTGGTTCATGTTGATGTAGTTTGGCAGGGTTGTGCCTCCACTAGCAAAGCACCCAAATAGTTGATGGCTTTAACAGTCCGTTCAAGAAGCCACCGCCGAGATAACGTGGCGGACAGAAGGTTGCGATTTTTAAAGAAACCCGCCTCCTCACGTCGGCGGCTACGTCGTGGTTCGACGTTTTTGAACGGGTTGTTAACCCACCTGAATTGGCAGACTTTGTTCAAGGAAATGTGATTGATTGAAAGTACGGCACAAATGACCCGCCAGCAAGCAACCTTGTCCTTTTGAATACTTCAAACCACTTCCAGCGGACACTTCGGCAGCGCGTCGAGGAACGCTTGCCCGTATTTTTTGGTGAGGACTCGGTTGTCCAGCACCACCACGATGCCAGTGTCGGTCTTGGTGCGGATGAGTCGTCCGACGCCCTGGCGAAATTTTAGAATCGCTTCCGGTAATGAAAAGTCGCCGAACGAGTTGCCGCCGTGCGCTTCGATGCTTTCGATACGCGCTTCAATCAAGGGGTGATCGGGCACCGCAAACGGCAGCCGCGTGATGATGACGTTGCTCAATGCTTCACCGGGCACATCGACGCCCTGCCAGAAGCTCGCAGTGCCAAAGAGAACCGAATCCACGTCGTCCTTGAATTTTTCCAGCATCAGCGAACGCGGCGTGCCGGTGCCTTGCACAAAGATTTTCAGTCCCATTTCATCGAAAAACGCCTGCATACGTTCACCCACTTCCTGCATTAGCTTGAAGTTGGTAAACAGCACAAACGCCTTGCCTCGGGTCATCTTAACGAAGTGTTCGATCCAGTGGATGAGCGCGTCACGGTAACCGGCGTCACGCGGGTCGGGCATCTTGTTGGCCACGAAAATTTTCATCTGCCGCTTGTAATCGAACGGTGATCCGACTTGCAGGAGCGTGGCCTGCTCCGCGCCAACGCGATGGGCGAAGTAGTTCAAGCCTCCTGGTGCCTTCGCCGAAGCCGATTTGAGATTAGCTGAAGTCGCGAGTGTTGCGCTGGTCATGACGATCGACGTATCTGCGCCAAAAAGTCGTTGGCGTAAAAAATCGGCGACGTCAATCGGTGCTGCGTTGAGGGTGAGATTTTTTTGCGCTTTGCCGCCGCGCTCGACCCAGTAAACATATTCCTCCGCGCTCTGACTGAGAAACAGCGCGACTTCTTCACGCAAGTCGGCCAGCCGGCGATTGCATTCCATCAATTCCTGGCCGGTGTCCTTGTCCTCGCTGACCTTGATCAACTGGCTCACGGCTTCGCGCAACCGCTGAATCGGCAGCGTGACGTTGTCCTTGACCAGCTCCGGTCGGCGAATGCGGAGTTCGCTCCAGTCACGGTTCCTTTTTGAAGCGGCATACTTTGTTTCCGGCTCGTTGCTATTCTCTTTGCGGTTTTTGATTAAATCCTCGCAAGCGCCCTCCACTTCGGTAAAAAAATTCTCAGCTTCGCGCAACAGGTCGGCGACGAGATTTACGGCTACGCCTTTGCGCAGCAGCGAGAGCAGGCCCTTTTCCGTGCGCGGATTCCAGAGGCGCTGCAGCGTGTAGCGCAGTTGCCCGTTGGAAACACTCAAGCCGATGTGGCGCGAGGCAACGCTTTCCACCGTGTGCGCCTCGTCGAAAATGACGAAATCGTTTTTGAACAAGATGCCGCCGTCCACTTCCTCGCCGATCCCGCCCAGCAGCGTGAAAAAAAGCGTGTGGTTGAGGACCACGATGTCGGCAGCGAGAATCCGGCTGCGCGCGCGCTGAAAAAAACAGATGCCGTTCTGTTTGCCGAAATCCGATTGGTGACCGCAGATTTTCGGTGAACAAAGCCCGCGCTCGGAACAGACGTGCGTCCAAACTTTCGCGTCCGGCTCGATCTCGAAATCGGAGAGGCTTCCGTCGGAGGTGGTTTTGGACCACTCGTAAATGCGCTGGAGTTCCTGCGCTTCGGGCGAAGTAAACAGGTGGTCGGCCTGTTGCATCGCTTTGTGCAGCCGCCGCGAACAAAGATAATTGGCGCGCCCTTTCAGCATCGTGAAATTAAATTTGACTGGCAGGATTTGTGCCAGCATCGGCAGGTCTTTTTCAGTCAATTGCTCCTGAAGATTGATCGTATGCGTCGAAACCACCGCCTTTTTGTTGTGGGCGACCGCATACAAAATCGCCGGCACCAGATAAGCGAGGCTTTTGCCGACACCCGTGCCGGCTTCAACCGCCAGGTGTTCCTTGTTTTCGAGCGCCTTCGCGACGGCCACCGCCATTTGTTGCTGTTGCGGGCGATACTCGAAGTTGCTCGCTTTGGAAAGCAGACCCGTGGGCGAAAAAACCTCCTCGACCTGGGCTATAAGGTCGGGGCCGTCGCCGGCGGGTTGCGATTCGATGATGCTGATCATTCTGGCTGAATTGAGCCCGTGCGATTTGGAACGGGCACTGTATTACACCTTAAAGCCGGTTTGAAAACTATGACCAAGTCAATCAATCCAGCGGCGCGGCTTTTTTGCGGCGTTCTTTCAACTCTTTCCAGGTGGTCAAAATGATTCCGCGTTCCCGGATGAGCTTCTTGACTTCTGGATCCGTCAACACCCGGACATCCGCCAGTCGGGCCTGGCTGGAGGAGGTAATCAACGGAAAATCCTCCGTCGGAATGGAAGCGTGAAACAGTATTTCCGTCACCCCGGGTTTTAATTCCTTGAGCAAGGCGATGAATTTTTCCTTTTTGTCTTCCGGCTTCCATTCGTAGGAAGCCGTGTGGAGATCATCAATTATCGGCAGACCGGCGTTCCAGATTTTCGGAATCCAGGGGCGAAGTTTGCCGGCCGCTTCGGGGTTTTCCTTCAAGGCGTAAGTGGCAGCACCGCCGATGGCGAGAACGGGGATCCCTTTTTCGATGCCGACTTTGGCGAACCGCTCAAAATAATCCGGGCGCGCAAAGAGCGTGCCCATGTGCGAATCCAGATGGGTAATCGGTATGCCGAGTTGCTCGGCACGATCAAGCTGGGCCCGGATTTCAGTTTCGATTTCGTCCGGCGTCGCATGGGTGGCCACCTGCTCCACGCTTTGCCATAGGCAACCCTCCGCGTCCACCAGGCCTGGAACCTTGGGTTTGCCGGCCAGCGGCGGCCAGCGATAGAGACTCCACTCCGATGTCAACGTGAGATGCAGACCGCTGTCCACGTCGGGATGTTGTTTCAAATATTTTACGATCTCCGGCACCCAGGGGCAGGGCATCATGACGCTCCAGGAAGTTGCCAACCCCTTTTCCAGCGTCTCGATGGCGCCGAGATTGGACGAATGAGACATCCCCACGTCATCCACGTGCAGGATGAGGACCACGTCTTTCTCGCCCCAGCCCAAACGTTCGGCAAAAGTTTTCTCCGCCTGGGCGGCTTGAGTGATAAGTAATGATGGCAGCATGGCGATCAAAGCAAATCGGTTCATAAGAAATTTCCCGGTCTCAACAAATTCAATCTGTTCGGCTGAACCATCCCCTTGTTTCACGAATCATTTCAAGACAAAACGGAATGTTGGTGCGATTGGAAATGCCGGTCAGGAGCGCGGCATTTATGCCGCTTCAATGATCAATTGTAGGGAGATTCAACCATAATTCGAGTGTTCAGTTAGTGCGGATGTCGAAGCGGCCTGAAGGCCGCGCGCCGGGGACAGTGCGCGCAAATACGCCCGATCACACCCGCCCTGACTTCGCCGGGCTTGCCAAGAGGTTCGTTTGAAGGAAATAATCCGCGCGAATCAAAATGCTTCCATGAACAAAACATCCGTAGTCACCGGCGCCGGAAGCGGCGTGGGGCAAGCCGTTGCATTGGCATTGGCCAGAGAAGGCTGGCGCGTGGCGCTGCTTGGCCGACGGAAAGACTTGCTCCTGGAGACCGTCAAGCTGGCTGGCACAAAATCCGCCAACCTGCTCGTTTGCCGCTGTGATATTGGCGACGCGCTTGCCGTGGGAAAAATGGCCAAAAGAGTGATGAAGAAATTCGGTGACGTTGAAGTGCTCGTCAATGCCGCCGGCATAAACGTGCCTCGTCGGGCGTTGGAAGTTTTGTCGCTGGAAGATTATCGCGCGATGCTGGCCACGAACCTGGATGGGGCTTATTACTGTATCCAGGCTTTCCTTCCGGCGATGCGCCGCCAAAAATCAGGCACCGTCATCAACATCGTTTCCGATTCGGCGAAGGTGGCGAATGTGAAAGCCGGCGCCGCTTACGTCGCTTCCAAGTTCGGACTGGCTGGCCTGACGCAAGCCGTCAATGCCGAGGAGCGCGTCAACGGCATCCGCGCCTGCGCAATATTCCCCGGCGACATCGACACGCCGCTCCTGAATCGACGGCCTGTTCCGCCGACACCGGAAGCCCGTCAAAAAATGCTTCGGCCCGAAGATGTGGCGGCGTGCGCTTTGTTGGCGATCAATCTTCCACCGCGCGCGGTCGTGGAAGAAATCCTGATCAGGCCGCTTTAGTGCCAATGGATCTCTTCGACTGGAACGATTCAGTTGAAAGCACGGATGAACGCGGATTTCTCCCGGAAAAAACCAACGGTTGGCGGACGATGCCCGACCCACCTTCCAGTGACGCGATGCTTGATCCGAAGCCTATTTTTCATCTGTGTCCATCCGCGGGTGATTCATTTCGGACCGCATTGTTGGTTTAGGCAGTAACCTCCTTGTCAATGGCACAACTTCTGTTACCTTTTACCTGTCGATTTCGTCTATATCGTCATTGTCGGTGCGACTAAACTGCGAATACCATGAACGATTGCCTTTGTAACAACCGGATGCGACCCACGGAGGTGTCATGTTCCCGCCGTGAATTCCTGGCCCGTTGCGGGATGGGCCTGGGCGCGCTGGGTCTGGCCAGTTTGCTTTCCAATGAGGTGCTGGCTGCGGCTTCACCTGCGTCAATTGCGAAGCCAACCCAATTCCCGGCCAAGGCGAAGCACGTCATCCACATCTTTGCCCAAGGCGCGCCGTCGCACGTGGACACGTGGGACCCGAAACCTGCGCTCGCCCAATACGCAGACAAATCCTTGCCCGATCTCAACGGTGTGGCGATGCCTTCGCCATTCAAGTTCACCAAGCACGGCCAGTCCGGCATCGAAGTCAGCGAAGTTTTCTCGGCGTTGGGCGAACACGTGGATGACATGGCGGTGATCCGTTCCATGTACACCGACATTCCGGCGCACGACATCGCCACGGTCTTCATGAACACGGGGTCGTTGCGGATGGCGAAGCCGAGCATGGGCGCGTGGGTGCTTTACGGCTTGGGCAGTGCGAACGAAAACATGCCCGGTTACATTTCGCTGCGGCCGGGAGGCGGCCCGCCGCCAGGCGGCGCGCTCAACTGGGGTTCGTCGTTTCTGCCGGGTGACTTGCAGGCCACGAGCATCAACACGTCGGCCTCGACCGTCGAAGGCATGCTCCAGAATATCCGCAATGAGTATTTCACCCAAAAGGAACAGCGCCGCCAACTTGACCTCGTGCAAAACCTCAACTCGATTCACAGCCGCAGCTTGCAGAAAGACCCGCAACTCGAAGCCCGCATTCAGGCGTTTGAAATGGCGTATCGCATGCAGATGGAAGCGACGGATGCGTTCGACATCACCAAGGAATCGCAGAGCGTCCGCGATCTTTATGGTGACACGCCGCAGGGCCGGCAGTTGCTGATCGCGCGGCGGTTGGTCGAGCGCGGCGTGCGCTTTGTGCAAGTGTGGGCCGGCGGCTGGGATCATCATCAGGATATCGAAGATCGCCTGCCGGCGAGCGCCGCAGAGATCGACAAACCGGCGGCGGCCCTGCTCACCGACCTCAAACAACACGGGCTGCTCGACAGCACGCTGGTCATCTGGGGTGGCGAATTCGGGCGCACCGTCACGCGCGACCGAAATGGAAACGACAATCCGGGCCGCGACCACAACAACCGCGCCTTCAGTATCTGGCTCGCCGGGGGCGGCGTCAAAGGCGGCACTATTTACGGCGCGACGGACGAATTCGGCGCGCGCGCGGTCGATAACAAAGTGCATATTCATGATTTGCACGCGACGATTCTCCGCATGCTCGGTTTCGATCACGAGAAGCTGACGTACCGTTACAACGGCCGCGATTTCCGGCTGACCGACAATTATGGGAAAATCGTTAACGGGATCATTGCGTGAATTCGGACTTGGAGGCATGAAAGCAGAATCTCCCATACTTGCATGGCTCGTGGTTTCAACCGTCTCAACCGCCTTTGCCGTCGAACCAACCAAGGCGCAACTCGATTTCTTTGAAAGCAAGGTTCGCCCGATCTTTGCCGAGAATTGTTACAAATGTCACAGCCCCGGCAAAGGCAAGGTCAAGGCCGGGCTGGAACTCGATTGGAAAGGGGGCTGGCAAAAGGGTGGTGATGCCGGTCCAGCGATTGTCGCAGGTGATCCGGAGAAAAGTCTGCTCATCAAGGCGATTCGTTACACCGATCCCGATTTGCAGATGCCGCCGAAGGGCGACAAGCTTTCCGCCGCGCAAGTCAACGATCTCGTCGCCTGGGTGAAGATGGGCGCGCCCGATCCGCGAGCAACCCGACCGGCCGTCGAGAAAGTTGAATATGGCAGCGACGCGAAAGATCATTGGGCTTTCAAGCCGGTGAAGAAACCAGCCTCGCCATCCGTGAAGAACGAAGCGTGGGTCAAAAACGACATCGACCGGTTCATTCTCGCCAAGCTCGAAGAAAAAGGCATGGCGCCAAACGAGCCAACGGACAAACAAACGCTGATCCGTCGCGTGTATTACGATATGGTTGGCTTGCCGCCGACGCCCGGGGAAGTGAACGCATTCGTGAACGACAATTCATCCGACGCGTACGAAAAGGTTGTGGACCAGCTGCTGGCCTCACCCCGCTACGGCGAACGTTGGGGCCGCCACTGGCTCGATGTCGCCCGCTACTCCGATGCCAAGGGCCAGTTTGATCGGCGGCGCGAAAGCTCAATTTACCCGTACGCGTGGACGTATCGCGATTACGTCATCAAGGCGTTCAACGACGACAAGCCTTATGACCGGTTCATCATCGAACAACTCGCGGCGGACAAACTTAATGCGGCCACCGACAAAAGCGCACTGGCTGCGCTCGGCTTTCTCACCCTTGGCGACCACTTCAACGGCAACCTGAGCGACATCATCAATGACCGGATTGATGTCACGTCGAAAGCGTTTCTCGGCCTCACCGTTTCCTGCGCGCGTTGCCACGATCACAAATTCGATCCCATCCCGCAGGCCGACTATTACTCGCTGCACGGCATTTTCGCGAGTTCACAAGAACCGCCCATGAGGCCTGAAATCAGCGATGCGAAAGCAAACCCCAACTACGAGGACTACCTCACCAAGCGCCGCGAAGTGGACACGCGCATTCTGAACGCACGCACGCAAGGCATGGCCACGGTGTTCGGCGACTATCAACGGCTGGGCGGTGTTTATCTTTTTGCAACGCAAATGCCCGCCAAAGAACGAGCCGCTTATCTGGCGAAGACGGGCGCGGATGCGGACGTGCTTAAAAACTGGCAGCAGATCACGCGCGGCGGAGGCCGCCAGGCAGCTTCGATTTTCGGACTCTGGAATGCGCTGGCGAGAATTCCCGAGGCCAAATTCGCGGCGCAAGCCCAACGCTTCGTTACCGGCCTCGACCGTAACGAACGCGTACGCGAATGGAACCCCTATGTCGTTCAAGCCTTCAAGGCCAGGCCACCGCATACCCTCGCTGAGGCGGCAGCAGTGTACGGCAACCTGTTCGCTCGAAATGATCCCGCCTGGCAATACACCCTCTCGGCTCTCATGAGCGATGCCGTGCTGCGCTTCCTCCCCAATAAGCAGCGCGCCCAGTTTTTCGCGCTGCGCGAGCAAAGCGACATGTTGGAAATGGTCCACCCCGGCACCCCGGCGCGCGCCCCCGCGTTGGTGGACGGTCCGGCACCGAAGGATTCGCCGATCTTTATCCGCGGCGAATCGGAAAATCCCGGCGACATCGTCCCGCGCCGGTTTCTCGAAGTGTTGTCCGGGCCGAGCCGACCGACGTTCAAGAACGGCAGTGGACGGCTCGAACTTGCGCAATCCATCGCGAACAAGAACAATCCGCTCACGGCGCGAGTGATGGTCAACCGCGTCTGGCAGCATCACTTTGGTGAAGGCTTTGTCACGACGCCCGACGATTTTGGCAATCAATCCGTGCCGCCCAGCCATCCGGAGTTGGTGGATTATCTCGCCAGCCGCTTCATGGCCGACGGCTGGTCGCTCAAAAAACTGCACAAGTCGATTCTGTTGTCCGCAACCTACCAGCAGAGCACCAGGAACAACCCGGCCTACGCGGAGAAAGATCCGTTCAATCGCCTGCTGTGGCGGGCGAACGTGCGGCGGTTGGAGTTCGAACCGTTGCGCGATTCGATTCTTTATCTCGGTGGCGATCTCGACCTGACCGTGGGCGGGCACCCGGTGGACCTCTCGGAAGGCACGCACAAATCCCAGAGGCGCGGTGCGGCCATGCTCAATCGGTCCGGCGAGTTCCGGTTGCCCACGTCACCACGCCGCAGCGTCTATGGCTACATCGACCGCGCCGACCTGTTCGAGGAGCTGAACACCTTCGACTTTGCGAATCCCCTCGCGCCGATGGGCAAGCGTTATGAGACGACCGTGCCGCAACAGGCGCTCTTCCTCATGAACAGCCCGCTGGTAATCGAACAGGTCCGGCGCGTCGTTAACCGGGACGAGTTTCAAAAGCAGAGGAACGCCGAGGATCGCGTCCGTTTTCTCTACGAGCTTTTCTTCCAACGCCCGTCCACGCCGGAGGAAATCCGTTTAGGCGTGGAATTTGTTTCGGCGCCCCGGCCGGAAGAAAAGTCGGAACTGCGATCTCCGGAGATTCAAATGGTCGCCGATGTGGTTGGGCCGGCAAATAAACGGCGGCGGCCGCTCAATCAAGCCAATCCTTCGCCCGCGCGTCAAACTCCCAAGACGCTGAATCGCTGGCAGGAATATGCCCACGCGCTCCTGCTCAGTAACGAGGCCTCATTCGTGAACTAATGCGACACGGACTTCCTCGAACGACGACGACCACCCAAGAACTCAGCATTGCCCCGCGGCGATTTTCCGTGTAAATAACCCGCCGTGCCTATCTCCTGGAACGAAATCCGCCACAACGCCATCAAGTTCTCCCGCGAATGGAAAGGCACGACCAGCGAGAGCGCCGACAAACAAACTTTCTGGAATGAATTCTTCCAGGTCACTATGCGTTCGAAGATTACCATCGCATTCGGTCTGCTTCTGATCGCTCTTTTGGCGTTATTGTTTCGTTCTGCGACATCGCCGCCACAAGTCTCGTTCACGTTCAGAGGTTATTCCGATGAAGAATGCACGGCTCTGTTTGTTCTCACCAATCATCTGACAACATATAGTCGTTACGTTATCCATTCGCTTCCGCAGATTCAGTATCAGACAACGGGCGGGTGGACGAATTACTCCGACGCCCAGGTCATGGATTATAGTAACCCTCTACCCGGTTGTAGGGACAAAACAGTTTCGGCTGCGCTTCCGATAGGCCACTATCGTTGGCGGGCAGCCCTTCGTTATCGCGTTTTGCCTGCTCCTTGGTGGGGACGGTGGCGGAGACGGATAGAGCCGCTTCTCAATTCCATCCATGTTGGCAACGCCACCAACGAGTTCACCATTTTGACCGGAGAATTTGTCAGGTGAACGTAAAAACTGCGATGAAGTTTCACCTGATGTGACACCTTTGAGCCACGATCTCGCAGCTATGCCTTTGTTTCTGGCTGCTTCAAAACGTGATATTCGTCCGACCACGGATCGATGCGGCAGACGGAGTGATAGTCGCATTGGTCACACGCCGTTTCGCCGCCTTTGCGGTACGGTTTTACCCCGGCAACACCTTCAAAAATCCTCCGGCCCATCGCGTGCAACTGTTCTTCCACTCCATCCAACAGGGCATTGAATTCCACAGCTTCGAGCAAATCCTTGACCTGTTTGCTCGGTTGGCCGTCCTTCTTCAGTTTGAAGTTGAACTGCGCGCTGGGTGCATCCTGGTATCGGCGGTCAAGTTGCGGGAGGGCTGCAAGACTGAACCGGCCGGCGTGACGGTAAGCCTGCTGTCGCGCCACGTCCGCGCCGGCCAACACTTCGCGCCGCGACTGGCCACGCGCAAAACTCCCGCGCAGGTTCACGTAAAAAACTCCCGCCGGGATCAGGCGCGCGGCGCCAAAGGCCGGTCGCGGATCAGCGATTTGCCGCAACGCGGCCAGGTAAGCCGGCAACTGGATTTGAATGCCGTTGGCCAACAGCAACGGATCGATTTTTTTCGCGCCGGATTTGTAATCAATCACGACGCAAACCGCCTCGTCGCGTTCGCGATTCACGGCCACATCCACCCGGTCAATTTTGCCGCGAAACGCCATGCGGTGGCCACCGCCCAGATCAATTTCCCAGGCGGGCAACAGCGCGCCTTTCTCACCGAAGGCGAGTTCCACCGCGCGCGGATTTAATTCGTAATGCTCCATCCAGGCGACGATGGTTCGGATGAATTTCTGCAACGCAACGGTGAGCGTGCGGGCAGTAAACAGACTCTGATCACTGTCTTGAAACAATCCGCCGCGAAAATTGGCGGCAAGTTCTTCGGCAATTCGTCCGATGAGATCGCTTGCTTCCGTCGGCGCCAGATCGCGCCATTCTTTGTTTTGAGCGCGTACTGTTTCGTGAAAGCGGGCAAGGACTTCATGCTGGAAACTCCCGCGTTCGCGGGCATCCACCTCGAACAACTTCCGTTCCTCCGCGCGCAACCCCGAATTTACAAAAAACTTGAATGGGCAGGCGGCAAACTGTTCGAGCCGGCTCACCGAGGTGCGTAACACCGGTCCGTAAAGTTTTTCCGCGAGTTCAGGCGACAGTGCTTCGGTCTTCTGAACATTGCGCAAATGGCGCAACTGCTCCGCGATGGAAGCCAATGCCGGAACTGTTTCTTCAATTTGAAATCCGGTATTTGAAATTTGCAATTGCAGCAGTGGCGCGATCAATTCACTGGCGTGCTCGCTGTCCGTCCAGTTTCGATCAGCGGAGACCGTCTCAATCTCCAGTTCGGGAAAAAGCCGTTGCAGATGGCCAATAAATGCCGATGGGTTGAGCTTTTTGTCATTCGTGTCGCGCCCGGAAAAAGTGAGCATCAAACGTTGCCGCGCGCGAGTGCAGGCGATGTAACCGTAATAACGTTCGCGGCCGATTTGTTGTCGTTGGTTCAGTCCAAGCGCTGCCCGGTGCCCCGCCAGCACTTCGCGGTCAGCCTCCGTGAGCAGATTGTCGGGTGCCGGAGTGGCCGGAAAAACCGACTCGTTCACGCCGAGCAGCAACACGAATTGCAAATCCGGGTTGCGCGAACGGTCAACCGTGCCGATCAACACCTGGTCCAGCGAAGGCGGAATGACGCCGACCGTGAGATTGGCGAGGCCGGCCTCAAGAATCGGCAGCCACTCGCGCAACGGGAGCGCTTCGGTTGGAAAAGCCCGTTCCAGATTCTCCAGCCAGCTTCGCATTTGCTCCCAGACGGTGGCGTGGACCGAATTCGACACGCGGAATTTCTGCCGGGCAGTTTCCGGAACGTCCCACGCTTCCAATTGCCGCTCCACCTCCAGCGTTTGCCAGAGTTCGCGCAACGCGGCGGCAAGTTGCGCGCCGGAGAGCGGCGACTTCGTTTTGTCATGCAACACTTTGAACGGCGGGACAATTCTTCGGCGCAAGCGTTCCCGGTCCTCAGCCGGCGTTCTTTCTTTGGGGACGATTAACGGCTGCAACCAGACCGCGCCCTTCCAACCGTACTCCAACGCCTCGTTTTCCAAACGGTCGATCGCCTCGGCGTCTTCGTCCACCAAACCGGATTTCAACGCGCCGAACCAGTCGTCCGATTTCCAATCAAACGCGACCGTGCGCAAGGCGAAGCGCGTCAATTCGGCTAGCGGGTGATGCGCCACCGGTTCACGACGGTCGAGGAAAAAGGGAATCTCGTAACGGGTGAACACGCGTCGCAACAAATTGTCGTAACCCGACATCGTGCGCAACAGCACGGCACAATCGCGAAAACGTCCGCCGCGGTCTCGAACCTGTTGCAGGATTTCGCGCGCGGCCAGCGTTGCTTCGGCTTCGGGATTGGCGCAGGCAATGATCCGCAACGCTCCACTTAAGTCGGGGGTGACGTGTTCCGCCGCGTCCTGGTTTTCTGTTTCGTCCGCGGAATCAATCAGGGACGGCGTGAAAGGCGTCCCTCTCGGAAACGGTTCCGGTCGCGCCCAAAACTTTTCCAGATGTTGCAACATCGGATTGCCCGCAAATCGAGTTCGGTCCGGACGGCGCTCCAAAACGCCGACGGCAATTTCGTCGCCGGGCAAGGCTCCCAACCGTTGGCAGCAATTTTGAAATGTCTGGCTCATCACCGACCAGGGCGAAAGCCACGAGACGTTGGCAGCCGATTTGTCTTCGAGACAAAACGCCAGCGTCGCCCGCTCACAACGCGACACCACAGCGGCGAGCAGATCAAGTTCCTGGGGTGTCATCTCGGCAAACCCGTCCAGCCACAAGTGCTCGAAGCAGAATGTGGATTTGATTGGAGCTTGTCGGTCAGCCAGCGCCGCAGTCGCCAGGTCCAGGAGACAATCGGTATCCTGCAAGCCGTGTTCCTTCAGCCAATCGAGATATGCGCGCAGCAACAGCGCAAGGTCATGCAGTTTATCTTCAAGGTGACGGCTGCCGCTGACTTTCCCGATCAACCCTTCCAGTCGGTCCGGCGTTAGATGATACCGTTGCAGCTCGCGCAGCAGCCGGTTGAGTTGTTGCGCGAAGCCCGGCAGCCGCGCCGAAGCGCGGAATAATTTTAAAGCATTCCTTTTGCGCGAGAGCAACGCGCGCAACACCATCACGCGCCCTTCATCGGTCAACAATCCGGGCGGCGGTCGGTGCAGTTGCTCGAGGACAAAATCCGCCAGCCGCTCGAACGATAGAATCTGTAAACGTGTGTAACCCGGCAGCGAAGGATCGGCCAACAACTGGCGTTCCAATTGAAACGTGGCTTGTTTGGGCGCGAGCAAAATCAGCGGTAATCCTTCCGGCGACGCCCGCAAAGCCGCGCGCATTTCGGCAAGGCAACGGTAAGTTTTGCCACTGCCGGCCGGGCCGAGGAGAAACTGCGTTTGCACGCTTGATTGATAAACAAAAACGGCCCGGACGCAAAGTCGAGTTTCCGGCCGGCTGGTCTTATCGGTCGGACGTATGTACGTTACGCAACCCTACTATAAAATAATTCAAAAATAAAAACCTATGAAATATCAAACAAAACCGGATTTAAGTGTAATTAAGATCATGAGAAAATTTCACTGGCGTCTCATAGGTT
>PLJQ01000361.1 GCA_003140275.1 Limisphaerales bacterium | reverse complement strand
CTGTTGGACATCCTGCGGCGGCAACCAGGACGCGCCAAGCCGCACGTCAATCTCGGTGGCGGGCAAATCCGGCGGCTGCACCGATTTCAACGCCTCGACATTTTCACGAAAACGAACATCAGCAACACTGGCGGAGTCGGCGGCGACGAGCTTCTCTCGGACATTGCCGGAAAGGTATTGATCTTCGGTTTCCCACTGCCTGGTCTGCGGATGGAGAAAAACCATTCCTTTCAATTCGGGTAAAAAGTCCCCGGTTGGACGAGCCAGCAGCGCGGCCATGTGGTCGAGGTCCACACAGCCTTTTTCATTCAACGAAACGAGCAAGGCTTCTTTTGGCGAAGCAACCGATTCAACCGGCTGCTTGTGATGGATGGTGCGTTCCCGGAAAATGGAGGCTTTGACCGCCTTCTTGGTTTCCTCGTCGTATTGTTCCAGCGAGAGCAGCAAAGGCAAATCCGGGTCGCCGTGAAAAGCCCGTTGATTGACCGTGGCATTGATCGGGCCAAAACGGGCAATTAAACGGTCGTAGGCAAAGTTAAGTTGTTCGCGGGTTTCAATCACCCGCTCCTCACCACTGCCGTCAAGCTGCGAGCGCAGGCAGTCCCGCACCGCGTCCCGCACTTCAATCAGCCGCCGAATCCGTGATCTTGTGTCAATCGGCAGATCATCCAGCGGATGCAACGCACCGTTTTCATGGAGGCACAACCGGCCATCATCGTGGATGCAATAGGCATTGGGTTTGATGTAATCCGGCGCGGGAATCGCCGGGTCGAAAGTTTTTTCAGCGGCGGATTCGGTTTGGACTTCGTAAATGTTTTGGGGCAACCGCGCAACCGCCTGTGCCAGTGCTTCGCCCAAGTCATGGTCGTCCGGCGTCAGCACCGGCTCACCGTCCCGATACATTCCCCTGGCGAGCCGCATTTTGCCCAGCATCATTTCGGGATGGGTGGCAAAGTATTCGTTGATGGAGAATTCCTCCTGCCGGTCGTTGGTAAAATTCACTGACGTTTTCCATGCCGGGCCGCGCGGGGATTCGCCAACGTGCAGCTTGCGGAGCATCACGATGTCGGTGGTCACTTCCGTGCCGGCGTTTTTCTTGAAGGCCGTGTTGGGCAGACGGATTGCGCCCAGCAATTCAACTTTGCTGGAGAGTGTTTCACGCAAGGTCGAATCCAGTTTATCGAGCGTGTGCCGGGAAGTGACAAACAGCAGCAGACCACCCGGACGAACCTTGTCCAGCGCAGCGGCGAAAAAATAATCGTGAATGGGAAACTTGAAATTATTCCAACGCGGGTCATGGACGGTGTAATCGCCAAACGGCACATTGGAAATGGCGAGGTCATAAGTGCCGTCCGTTAGTTTTGATTTTTCAAACGGTTGTTCGCGGATGTCGGCATCTGGGTAAAGGGCTTTGGCAATGCGCGCCGTCAGCGGATCAATTTCAATGCCAGTGATGGTCGAGCGCCGAAGCGTCTCCTCCGGCATAAGGCCGATGAAGTGGCCGATGCCGAAGGCCGGTTCAAGAATTCGTCCGCCCTGAAAACCAAACCGCTGGGCGGCCTGATACATGGCCCGAACAACCACCGGGGCGGTGTAATGGGCGTTGAGGGTGGTGGCGCGGGCGGAACGATGTTCTTCGTCGGATAGGATTTCAGAAAGCAGGATTTGTTCCTTGTGCCAGTGGGTGCTGTCCACGTCAAACACCTGGGGCATCCCGCCCCAGCCGACATATTTGACCAGCAAAGCTTTTTCGTCCGGCGAAGCCGGACGATCCCCGGCAGCGAGCGCCCGCAGGATGTCGATGGCCTTGAGATTTTGCTGGAACTTTTGCTTGAGGCCGCCTTCGCCAAGCCGGTCGGCATCGGTGATGCGATAGCCGTTAAGATTCCCGGGCACGCCCGCCGTCAGGATTCCTCGGCTGGCAGCAGGATGTAACTCTCCCTCACCATTTCCCACGCCCGGTCGTGCGCCTGTTGCGCGGTCAGCCCCTGCTTTCTGAACTGTTGCGTCAGGTCGATCATTTCGTCCTTCGTCTTCTCCTCGGCCTCCAGCAACATCGCGTGCAACTGCCCCTTCGCCTCCAGTTCGCGCACCAGGTTCGGGCAATGTTCGCGCCAGTGTTTCTCGGCCTGTCGGCCGTATTGCGTCAATGCTTTCATAAGTCGGCCTTTGATTTGAAAAAAGGTCAAGCTGGTCGTCAGGATTCACCGCTGTTCGTTTGACCGCCATTGGAATTTTGCCATCGTCTGCCCGGATGAGCAAGCCGGGCTGGTTTGATGTCTGGTTTTACCGCCTGTGTTGGGGTGGCGTTTTCAGAGGTTTGTTATGCTCGTGGGTCGCGTACTTTTCATCCAGCTCTTGAACCGATTTGGGGAAAAACAGGATGATTCGCACTCCGAATACTTGTTGAAACGCCATGATGTGTTCGTCCGTAATTTGGGTGCGACCAGACTCGATGTTGGCCAGCATATCACGCGAGACGTTCACCCCCTGGCATTGCAGACGCGCCGCTAGAATCTCTTGTGTCCACTCCCGCTCAAAGCGCAGTTTGGTCACCGCTGGACCGATGATATTCAGGCGGCGCATGATGCACTCCGACATTCGACAACCTCGCGGTCATGGTTTCACAAAAAATAAAAACGAAAAATTGGCTTCATTGGTTTCCTTTCTGATTGTTGAGATTGGTTTATGGGATTGGAGCAGGCAAAAAGAGCAATTCAAAGCTGCGTTGCCGCCAAAGTGAAGCGTCTATAAAATTGGCATTATGCACACGATTGGGATGCACAGGAGCATAGCATAGAAATGCCAACCCCGGGATTGATTTTTGAAAGCAAATTCATTGCCACAAATCAACCGCTTCGATTCGGCGACCAAACTTGCCCACCCAGCCGGGGCGCGGTCTGACTCTGTTGCCAGAGTCAGACCGGCATTGGCGGCCTTCAAACACCCACGCCTTCCCCTTTCGTTTGTTGTTGGGCTTGGGAACGGGAGACCACGCGCTGTGTTTGACGGGCGATCTGGCTCATGACTTCTTCGCGCTGGTCATCCGGGACGTTTTTCACCAACGTCTCGTAAGCCTGTTTCAGTTCGGGACTGGCGTTGATTTTCTTCATCAAGCCTTCGCGCATCCGTTGCTGACGTTCGAGCTGGCGCACTTCATTCAGGACCACGGTGCGCTCCAGCCGGTCCCGGGGCATACTTTGAAGGTAAGCCCAGTGTTTGGGATTCTCTTTGATGTGGGCGTCAATCTTGGTTTCCACTTCGGGATTGATCCGGTAAGCGGCCTGGTCGGGAGACGCATTTGCACTGGCGGCGCCATTTGGCGGTGTCTTTTTATTGCTCATAATGAGTTTGTTTTTGTTGTTTTTATTGTCAGCGTGATTGCCGACAAAGTGATTCACGGACTCAACGAACCAGGTGCTTCATTGGTCGTGGAAATGGATGGCAGTCGTCTCTGTGCGGCTTCGAGCGCATCAAGCCGTCGTTTCATCTCGCTCACGGTCGCGCGCAATGCCGCCGTCTGCTGCAAATTGGTTCCGGTCTGCTGCAATGCGGTTTGAAACTGCATCAGCGCCGAGGACAAGGTTCGGGTTTGCACCATGATCTGAGCGGTGGCGAGCCGCTGCGAATTAACTTCAGCCAGGATGGCCTCGTTGACGGGTGCGGGACTGAACGCCGCATCGCGTGACCCCGGGACTGTGGAGAAAAAGTCGTTGTTCCCAATGGTGGCTGGATGCAAATCCCAGCGGGTGTTTTCCTCGACGCGAAAAACGGTGTGCTGCCCGTGCATCACCAGATCATCATTCGGATCGGCATAGCGTCCGAAGTGGTAGGCACGGACAATTTCTGGGTAACGTACAGCAGAATTATCCACAGCCGCCGGTGGCGGTGGCGGTCGCAGTATGAGTTGGGGCGTGGTCGAACACGCGGAGAGGAACAATAGTGGAATGAGATAAAAAGTTTTCATGGTCTTGGTGTGATTGCGGTTGGTTCGTTTTTTCCTTCGGTGACGGACAAGGCCGTGCCGCCGAGCGAGGCTTCGGCGCGGTCGAGAGTTTGCAGGACGTAGAGATAAAACTGCTTTCCGCTCGGCACGCGGACATAAAACCCGTCCTTCTGAATCGAATCGGAAATTTGCTGCGCATAGATTTTCAGAATATCCTGCGCGCCCGCCAGCGGCGCATTGTTGAGCGACGGGCTGTTGATCGGGCCAAAGAGCGTCTCCTTTTTTTCGGTCAACGCACCCGCCGCGCCGGAGAGAAACGTGGCGGCGAAAAGTTTTATCTCCGCCAGACTGTCGGACTTGATGAGTTCACCGCGCAGACCCGCGCTGCCGTCGGTGATGCTCCAGCCGGTTTGATTGGTGGAGTTTGCAAATTCACGGTCCAGCGCGATGGCCTTGATTTGCATTTCTTCACCGTGTTGCCAAACCAATGTCCAACTGCTGCCGCTGGCGATCCGTTCACGCTGATGGTCGGTTTTTGCCGAGCCATGAACTTCCGTGCCGGCGGGGATGACAAGTTTGCCCGCGTGATAAATGTCCTCGGTGATAAGGCCGATGATGGGTGTTTGGATGGAAGACGAGTCCACCGTGATGACGGTCTCACACGGAATCAACCGTCCGAACGGCGCATACACCGCGCTCAATGTTTTGGGTTTGGCAACTCCTGCCGTGCTGTCGGCAACCAAACTGATTGGCGAGAGCATTGGCAATTGGTTCGCGGGAACAACCGGCAACGGTTGTGGCGATGCGTTGGTGAAGGCGGATGGAACTGCTGGCGACGGCGCGGGTGATGTGGCGGCTTCCGGTTTGGCCGGTGGCGGATGAAATGGCTGCATCGGTCGCACGACGGACTGCACCACCTGGGGTTTGCCAGAGACGTTGTTGGTGGCGGGCGGGGAGACGGCATCCCCGGCAGGCGTGTGATGTTTGCGGATGACGCCAAAGACAACCAACCCTCCGGCAAACAGCGCGCCGAACGTAATGATCTTGCCGCTCCGGGTCTTGAAAAAATTGAGAAAATCGCGCGGTTTCATGGCTGTCCCTTTCCGTGAGGAATTGGAGGCACGGTCGGAATATTGGTGACGGTGATGGTCGGGGGTGGTGGCGAAAGCCGGTTCACCAGCACGGTGAAATTATTTTTCAAAGACAGTTCATTGCGCCCGCCGTCCGGCGTGCCGGTGACGGCGAAATGGACAATGCTCCGGCTTTTGGGTGCGACCTGGCCGTCGCTGTCACTGATGGATTGGGGATAAAGCCGGTTGCCCGCGCGCAGAGCAAAACTGTCCGGCTGATAAATCAGAGGCGTTTCGGCCTTGTTGGTGATGCCGACACGAAAGACCAGGGTGTCCTCGGCATTGAAACGGAACGCCTGTTCAATCTGAATTTCGTAGTCGTTGAAATTGCTCACCAGCGGCTTGCCGTCGTACGTAGTGAAACCCACGTTGGCCACACTTTCCGGCTGTTGTGATTTCAACAGCGGAAACGCCTTGGCCTTGTCGAGCAACGCCAGAAGTTTTAGCGGGCTGACTTCGGACGCCCGGCCAGCGCCCGACTCCTCCGGCGTGGGCGGTAATTCCATGTTGAGCGACAGCACAGGCACGTCGCCGGCGGACAACTCGAAAACGTAAGTGCGGTTGTTCCAACGGACATTCAGGTTGCCGGCTGCCTTGCTGGTGATGGCGCGCACGGAAAGAAAGGTCGAGCCTTTGACATGGGCAAGTTGGAATTGTCCTGGTGTTTTGCCGTCCACCGTGAACCCCGCGCCGTCAATGGCTTCAATCGGGCCGGGAAAACTGATGGTGGTGACGCGGTTGGTCGCAACCGGCACGGACACAACCGTGTGGTCGTCGAGCAGGACACGCTGGATGGCCGGTGAATCGGCCAGCGCAACCGTGGCGATGAATGATAAGAGGCTAACGATTGATTTCATATTTGAAGTCGCCCACGGCGGTGGGGAAGCGTCCGTTCAAGGCCATGTTGGGNNAGCGTGAACGGAAACGCCTCGGTGAACGCCTTGTCCTGAAAGATGCCGCTGCGGATAAGTTGGCCGGTGACAGCGGCCAGCACTTCATTGTCGCGCGTTGCTAGAATGTCAATGCGGCCAATCTCAACTTTCTGATGCAACTGCTTGGCGCGAAATTCCACCGACTCACTGATGCGCTCGTCCTGCGCTTTGGCAAACGCGGATTTGAGGAACAACAATTTGAGCAGGTCGGGATTATCAAATTCCTTCGGATTGCGTTCGAGAAAAGCCAGGGTCGCCAGTTCCGCCTGCTGGACGTGCAACTCTTTGGCTTCCGAAAACTGGAGCAACGGACTTAAATAATAGGTGCCCGCCGGATCAATGATGACGACGCGCTCGCGCTGCTTGAACTGCGAAACCAGGTGATAACGGTCAATGGCCGAAAGCAGCAGCACGGTGACGGTGAAGAAAAACCAGAACCACGGCAGGCGGTCGCGTTGCACGAGCAGCCGCGTGAGATCAAAGTGCTTGCGCACGGCCATTTTTCCCGATGATTGGGTTGGCGTGGTTTTCAAATCAGAGGTTTCCATAGGTCAGTAGTAATTGGGTTTGGATTTGGCGATGAGGTCGCGGACAGCTTTATCGCCGGTGATGTCGTCACCTGGCCGACCGCGCGCGGAGCGCGGCGGCAGACCGGAACCGGCGATGATGATTGCGCCCGCGCTGCCCATGTTGGCGGCAGACGACATGGTGCTTAACAACGCCGCAATGCCCGCCGCGCCCGCGGTCACGGCGGGTATGCCGATGGGTGCGGCAATTGCGGCTGCGCCCGCTGTCGTGGCAGCGGTTTGGAAAAAGCTGCTGACTGCCCCGCCTAAAAGCTGGCCGCCCGCAAGTTCGCCAGCGGCCAGGACTTTTTGGATGACGACCGGTGCGGCGATGGTGCTGAACACAATCCAGAAGGCGACCACGACGACACCGACGGTGGCTTGCAGCGAGTACAGAGTCGAAGTTGGGTCAATGAACTTGAACGAAGGGTCGGTCATGAAATCGAGAATCCCCTGGGTGATGAGCGCGGCGACGGCCCAGCCGAGCGGCCAAAGCAGGACACCGACGATGTTCATCAGGTAGCGACTGCCAACAGAACGCAAAGGACGAATCGCCATGAAACCGATGAGCAACGGCGACAGTGCGTAGCTTGAAAACAGAATAAATTTCTGAATGATGTAGGCCCAGAAGATGAGCAGCGATGCGAACTCTCCGACCAGCCAGAGAACACCGGAGATGATGATTTCGACGGTGAAGCCGCTCAAGTCGCCGAGAATGTCCCACCAGGAATGGTCACTGCCCGTGTCACGCTTGATGACGAGGAGTTGGTTGTATTGATCCTGCACATTGGATGGGTCAACCCCCAGCCCGTTGAGAATCGAGGTTTGCACAAGCTGCTGAACCTGATTGCCCCACTGCGGCAGCATCACCAACAACGCAGTGAGAATAAACAATCGGAGCATGTGGAGCATGAGTGTCTTGCCGGTGAATCCGTGGACGACGAACATGATCGTCCCGACGATGAACAGCATGAAAGCCACGATGCGCAGCAACTCGTGCAGCTCCGCGCACTTTTGCAGGAACGTCGGAAAGAGACTTTCAAATGAGGCCATACGTCGGGACGATTTGAGTTTTCGCCAAGTGTTGCTATGGAGTCGGGAACGCCGTGGGCGCGTTCAGCAGCTTGAATGTCTGCCCGTATTTCTGGATTGCCTCGGTGAACTCGGCGTGCTGCTGTTCCTTNNGCGTCAACCTGGCGTTGCGCGTCGTTGCGATTGGCGATGTCCTGCACCAGCGCGGCCGTGGTGGCCTGGTTGATTTCGTAGTCGGTGTTGTTGAGGGCGGCGGACAAACCGATGAGAACACCTTGCAGTTTTTGCACCTCGGCGTCGGTGGTCGCCGCCTTGAGTTGCTCGGTGGTCGCGGCAATTTCATTTTTCAACGCGACGCGACGCGCAGCGGCATCAGTCGAGACGGACAGATAATTGTCCGTGGTTTTCTGGACGGCAGCGATGGGTTTGAACGGCGTGGCCTGCCGTGTGATGGTCTGGCCGTCCGGCGTGGTGAACGTCGTGCCGACGCTCGCGAACAGGCCGCCAGCGTTGTAGAGCATGGCGTCGCTGGTGTTGATGGTGCTTTCCAACGTGGTGAGC
>PLJQ01000403.1 GCA_003140275.1 Limisphaerales bacterium | reverse complement strand
TGCATCAAGTGGATAAGCATATCGAACATTAAATCCTGGGAGTTTTCCTTCTCAGCATGAAATGGGTCCTGCGCGAAGTTGAGGATTCAACTGCGCTGGCCTTCGCCCGTTGTCCGGAACTCAATTCGATCGACCCTTATCTTTTTCTGCTCGCGAAGACGGAGTATCCTGGCGCGGGTTGGACTGCGACCTTGAACGAATTTCGGAACTCTGATAATACCCTTTTGGATAATACAGGTGGGGACTCTGTCCCTGATAATCTTTTTGCCCTGTATTGCGCGATCCTTGAACGGGGGTACGCGAGGCCTCAAGAGGCGCTACTGCATCTGATCTGTCGGCAGAAATCGCGCGCGTCGCTTGCGTCTGATCTTCGGTGGGCCGGGTTGGCGTCGGCGAAGAAGGAGCTGTCGGCGCCGGCTGGGAAATTCGCGGCGCGGGTGGGTCTTGTTGAAATGAGGACGAAGATTTGTCGCCCTTGGACCGTTGCGGAGCGTTGGAATTGTCCGGTTGAGTTCTCCGCGGAGCCGTTACTGGTGCCGGCCCATTGCCGGAGGGCGGGGATTTCCGTTGCACTTGCATCGGCGCGATTGGGGCATGCCGAACGACTGGATGCTGTTCATCCACTTTCTGTGCCACAACATTTGCCAACCTTGACGGAGCGGCCAGCTGTGGTCGATAAACGACCAAACCACTCTTGGCGGCGCCTTGTGTCCGGAGCGCCTTATCCGACCCGGCGGGCAAATCGCGGATGGTTGCCTTTCGGATTTCGGTATGGGTGGCGGCGGCCACACGCTCGACGGGAATGCCGTGGTTGACAATGGTGGTGTTGTTCACCGTGTAGTTGTTGATGATGGTGGTTTGCTTGTAAATATTCCTGACCTCGGTTGCCGGCAAACGGCGACGACCCAGGTCGCGGTCGCTAAAGTTGTTCAAAGCAACGAAAGTAAAGTGGTCAGAGCGCAGACCAAAGTCGAAGCCCGCGCCTACGCTGACTCCGTTGAAGCGCCAGCCCAGCCTCGCATCGAAGGTCGCGTGAGGGGGCAGGGGTGCCCAGCCGCAATTGTCTCCCGCCACCCGCCAGGTAACCCACGCTGGCGCCCAGACCCGGTCCGGCGTCCAAACCCAGCCGGAGCGTTCATGCAATTGCCACCGGCCATAATGAAACGGCGCCCAACCCCACGAATAGTCGGACGCCCAATACCATCCCGCATCCGAGTTAAGCCAGTGGCCACCGTCGCAGTATGGCTGCCAGCCACGATTGATCACCACCGCGCGTGGTTGCCAGCACCAGCCGATTCCATCCAAAACCACCCAGGAGCCATAGGGTGAAAGATCGTTGTAAAAGTAATTCACCTCGTCGGGCGGGTTGCTCACATAAGTCGGTGGCAGTGCCGCCGGTTCAGGCGCCGCCGGTGCGACTGGAAATTGAGGGACCGGCGCGAATGGCTGGGGTTGACCCCCCAGGGCGGTGTCGTGACTCAACATCGCCGTCATAACCGGAGCGGACAGCCCGAGATCCTTGAGATAAAGGATGTGGTTCGCCGAGAGATTGTAGGTCGATTTTGAACTCTGGATAAAGGCCAGGACGACGTCCTCAGCGACACCCGATTCAGCCAGCTTGACCACTTCAGCAACGCCTGGAGAAATATCGGTTGGGACCGATCCACCGGTTTGGGTTTGTTCCGGGCCATTTGGAACCTGCGCCACCGGCGCTTGACCGTAACTGGAGAGCAGGGGAAAAGCCGCTGCCGCAACCAGCCCCAACCATCTCGTGTTTTTCATATACATAAATATGCAACTAACAGGATTCACATTCAACCTTTTAGACCGGGCCAGTGAAGGTTTATTCAGACAGTAATCAAGCGTAAGTTCGTTCACCAGACATCATAGCGTGGTCAAGAGTGGTGGGAAAGAGGTAAAAAAGGTGGGGCGCGGTGAAAACACCGCGCCGCCGAGGGACGGTCACAACTCACCTCCTTATCGTAAGGAACACTATGCGCCATGAAAAGTTTCGGGTTTTTTTGCGACCCATTCTGTTGGTGGTTTTCTTATCCGGTTTGATTCGGCTTGATTCACCTTGATCCACCTTGATTCAGTTTGATTAGACCTTGATTGACCTCGATCCCGAACTGAAGAACATCCTGAAGCTCCTCCGCCGACACCCCGGCGGCCTTGGCTTGCTCCGGCGTGACCGTGGACAGGAACTCGAGCAATTCTGAAGGAATCCGCCCGGCCTCATTTATTTGTTGCTTGTATATGCCGCCGAACGCGTTGAGAAGCAACATCCTTGTCATAGGCCACATTTGCGTCGCCACCAGACTCATGCTAGCTGCCTTTGCCTGCTCCGTTTCCCAACGCTCCCGATCGACGCGCAGGCGTGCCGCGTTGTGAGCGCCCCGGCGCAATCTGACCACGTCTCCGGTGAGCGCGCTCAACGCTCGAAGGTTGCGGTGAAATTCCTCACTGGGCTCGCCCTCCCACCCGGCCAGCAGGGCGGCATACCGCGCAACGAGCACGGTGGTCAGTTTGTCGGCCAGTGAATCGCCCACGGTGTCCTGTATCTCGCAGGCGCAGTCAGACAGTTCACACGCTCGCGCCAGCGTGTCCTGAAGAACGACCCATTCGCGATATGTAACCTCGACGACCTGGCAGCCCAGGCCGGCTTCAGGCTGCTTCAGGAAGGACGAGGCATGAGAGTAAGTCAGGTTTTGACATTTTTTGCTTCGCAGCTTCGATTACCAGTGCGTTCCGGTAAAATCAAGTGGCTCCTTTCACGATTTTGATTTCCTCTTCGGTCAGGCCGTAGTCGTCATAAACGAGGCGGTCAGTTTGCGTGTCGGTGGCGGCGATTTGGTTCACGGAAAACGGAAGTGCGCGGCGGCAAAGGCCTAATCCGGCGCGCACGCGCACGCGCACGCGGCTTGGCTGGCAGAGGAATTTCGGCCGCTTCGTTCCAGCGGCAAGTTGAGCGAAGAACTCGCGCTGCAAGTTAAGATGGAGTGCCGCTTTTGGGCTTGGAGGTTTTGGCATGGCAGGAATTCAACTTCGAAGGCGCTGGTCGCGGATTAGAAACCAAAATCCGGCTGCTGTCCCGATTCCCCCCCCCGCGCGGTCTCCGGGGGTTTCATGAGCAAACGCTGGGGCGCAATCGCAGGATTTTCAAACAAGGAGATTTCCCAAAGTCCACGGCCAATCGTTGTGCTGCCGAATTTTATCCCCTGCGAATTAACTTCCATGGTCAGGCTCTTGGCGGTCTTGTAAGCCCGCAACAGGGGCAAAAATTGTTTGTAACGAAAGAAACAAACACCTTTTTCCTCAATGACCGCTTCAAAGGAAGTCCCGGCCTTATCTTCGACCGTCAGGGTGAGCCGCCCATCTTGCGCGGCAATTCGCAGTTGATCATTGCGCGCCACGCCGCCCACGGAAAGCAGCTTGAGCATTTTGATGAGAACTTTTCTTTCAACCGTGAATTTCANNTGCGGTTTTTCCACCGACGGGAACGTTGGCATTTGCGCCCGCCTGGCCTTGCGTTTGATGGCGCATTCGGAAATGAGCCTCCAACCGGACTGGCGGTCGAATCGTAATAGACGCTAACGGCCTTGTGGGTTGGCCTTAGGGTCACGCTCGGCATGGGACGTTTCTACACGAAGATCGCGGGGTCCGCAATGCTGAGTTGCTCATGGCACTCTCGGAGCAAGCGCCCTTCCTTCGTATCCGCCTGGGCGGCTGCGCCTGGTTTCCGCCACTGGGTTATGAAATCACGGCGGCATGGATTCATTAAAAACTGGACCGGGGCGGCGGCGTTGGACTTCTAAACAGCGGCACCGATTACTCGCGCGTTTCCACCAAAGTCAAATGACCCAATGGTCCTTTGCCGCCCGCCGCGGCCTCGGGCTGTCCACCTTGCCGACGGCATGGGATCAACCCGTTTGATTATCTTAATG
>PLJQ01000450.1 GCA_003140275.1 Limisphaerales bacterium | reverse complement strand
GTCCGGCATTTTGTATGGCGGCATCGCGGCGATCGAAGGCATGATCGAGCGCCTCCGCATGGCGGCATTTCCGAATGAGCGGCCGATCGTCATTGCCACCGGCGGACTTTCCCTGCCGAAACTCGGGGCCACTGATTTTGGTTACCGGGTCGCGCGACAGTTCGGGGCGCGGGTGACGCCCACACGCGCCGGCCTGGTGCCGTTCCGCTTCAATCCGGGGGACCAGCTGGCGTTCAGTGAACTCAGCGGAGTTTCACTGGAAACAACAGTCACCTGCAATGGAACAACCTTCCGCGAGAGCATTTTGTTCACTCATCGCGGCTTGAGCGGCCCGGCCATCCTTCAAATCTCAAACTATTGTGGCGAAAGCGACATGGTGAGCATCGATTTGTTGCCGGGACAATCGGCGGTGGAAATTTTGGCCGCGCACCGGCAGTCCACCAAGGAATTGAAGAATGTGTTAAGCCAGTTTCTGCCGCAGCGGTTCGCGCAGGAATGGTGCGCCCGGTTTGCATCGTCGAAACCGATGAACCGTTTTTTGCCGGCTGAACTGGGGGAAATCGCGCGCCGACTTCATCATTGGGAATTTCGCCCCGGCGGCAACGAGGGTTATGCCACGGCGGAGGTGACGTTGGGCGGCGTGGACACGACGGAATTGTCGTCGAAAACGATGGAGTCGCGACACGTTCGTGGTTTGTATTTTATTGGTGAAGTCGTGGATGTGACGGGCTGGCTGGGCGGTTACAATTTCCAATGGGCNNTTATTTTTCATCGGCGAAGTGGTCGATGTCACAGGCCACCTCGGCGGCTTCAATTTCCAATGGGCCTGGGCTTCCGGTCATGCCGCGGGGCAATTTATTTGACGATGAACCGCCCGCTCCGGTCAATTCGCGCCGAACTGAAAGAGACCCTCTCGCTGGCGTTTCCGATTGTGCTCAGTCAGGTGGGCCACATTTTCATGGGGATTGTCGATACGATGATCGCGGGAAAAATCAGCACCACGGTTTTGGCGGGCGTCGGGTTGGGCGCGACTTTGTTTTGGAATCTGGCGGTGATCTTCATCGGTGTGTTGCTGGCAATGGATACATTCTTCTCCCAATCGGTGGGCGCCAAAGATGAAAAATCCCTGGCAAAATCCTTTGCTCAAGCCCTCTGGCTCGCGCTCTTTCTCACGGTGATTTGCGCCATCGTCATTCTCAGCGGACAATTCATCTATCAGGCCGTCGCGCCGGCGAGCGAAACCAAAGGTGTATTTTCGGTTTATGTTCTGAATGTCATCTGGTCGCTGCCGGCGATTTTTCTATTCTTTGTTCTGCAACGATATTGGCAGGCACGCAAGGTGGTCATCCCGTTCACTGTTATCATTATCCTGGCCAATGTGGGAAATCTGCTGGTCGCGCTGGCGCTGGGGCTGGGGTGGTGGGGTTTCCCCCGATTGGAAGGCCAGGGAATTGCAGTGGCCACAGTGATCAATCGTGGTTTGATGGTTGTCGCGGCGGTTGGATTTACGGTATGGAAACTGGGGGTGCGAACGTGGCAATTCCCGCGCCTCGATTGGCAGGTGCAAAAGGAGTTCCTGCGTCTGGGGCTGCCCGCCGGGGGCCAAACCGCCTTGGAAGTGGGCGTGTTCACCCTCGTCGCATTCATCGTGGGATTTCTTGGGGCGGTGCCTTGGCCGCGCATCATGTCAGCCTCAATGTGGCGGCGTTCACGTTTATGTTCTCACTCGGTCTGTCCTCGGCGGCCGCCGTCCGGGTGGGAACCTTGGTTGGCGCGCGCGAATTGGAACGGGCCAAAACGGCGGGCTCGCTTTGCGTTGCGCTTTCCATTTTTATCATGGGATTGTTTGCGATCGGCTGTCTCGCATTTCCGACAACGATCATGGGTTGGTTCAGTGATGATCCGGCGGTAATTCAACTGGGAACAAAAATCCTTTTCATCGTTGCGCTGTTTCAGATTGGTGATGGCATCCAGGTGACCGCCACGGGCGCGCTCCGTGGTCTGGGGAACACGCGCGCTCCGATGATCGCCAATTTCATCGGCCACTTCCCGGTCGGTTTGATGGTCGGTCTTTTTTTCTGCTACGGTTTGGGCAAGGGCGTTGTGGGTCTTTGGATCGGTCTGGCGACCGGGCTGGTGACGGTAGCGTGCCTGGTGCTTCGTGCCTGGAGGAGCAACATCAAATCCATTTTAAGAATTGAGCCTTATGTGCGCGAAAAGGTGATGGAGAACAAAACAGCGCCTTGAATTTTTTCCAAAGAGAAACGCGGGTTGCGATTTCGCCTTCGAACCACTCGCGTGAAAAGCCGCCCACATTTTTTCGGGTTCCAGGCGAGCTGTCATCAGCCTTTCACCCCATATGTTGTATTCCAAATTGAAGAAGCACCATATCCTGTGGATTGATTTTCTTCCCGAAGTCCGCATACTTATGGCGTTTGTAGGTTCAGAATATCAGAGTGGAAATTATGTCCAGACGTGCGGAAAAGTTGAGGTTCTCTCATCCTGTCTTCATCGGGGCGCTGGCGGTTTTGATACTCTGCTTATCGAGCAACGCGCAAACGAACGAACTCCAGCCGGGCACTACGACCGGTTCATCGAACCTCGATGCGAGCCGTGTGTTCGCGCTGGGCATGATTGAGACCGGAAACGATGATCGCGGTGTGGGCCGCGCCGGCGAAATCAGCCGGTATCAGATTCACCCCGCCGTCTGGAAGGCTTACTGCACGTCACGCGACTATCGGAACCCGGAAGTCTCGCTCGAGGTGGCACGGCAGCATTGGGCGGTGTTGAGTAATTATTTCAAGGAAAAGACTGCGCGTGAGCCGACCGATTTCGACATGTATGTTTTATGGAATACTCGCTACGCCTATTATGCCAGCAAAGGTTTTGATCCAAAGCGGCTGCCTCGATTTGTAAGCGACCGCGCGCAGCGGTTTGTCAATCTGGTAAATCGAAGAGGATGACCGGTTTGCGCCTTTCCGTTGGTTAACTGTCACAACCGGTGGCAGCGCACTGGTCCGGGCGGTTTCCTTTAATGCAAAGAATGGCGATTGTCGTGGCGAGTCGCGCTGATTCCGGATGGGGAGAAACCGGTCCAATCAATCCTTGATGATTTTTGCGTCTCGCATGCCATCATCATTTAGCGACTTCGTTTCAACCACGCGTCCAATTTACCACGCGACGGACGATGATTCTCCTTCTCCCGGGGGGGAGGACGAACGTTCCTCAAACCAAAGATCGGGTAAATCGACAACGGGGAACGTCGGTTATTGGCTCGCCCTCACCTTGATCATCTCCCCCGGAGAGAAAAAGCATTCGCGTCCCCACTTGATCTCAAATCTGACAATTCAAACTGCGGAACGCGCAAAATACGCGGAAACGAAATAGTGTTGGGAATCCACCCGGTTCACCTGCAGGGTGAACGCACTGCTCGCCTCAACACTCTCTCTGTTCGCGCAATCGGCGTATTCCGCGGTTTCAAGTGCTGTTCAACTTTTCATCGGCGCCCACGCCGCGCTCTGTTTCGGCTGACTTGGCTTGCTGCGGGGTGCGCGATCTGAGTTGCGGTTGGCTGTCAGCTTCATTTCGCCCTGGTTGACTTCACTGCTCTGGAGTGCCCAATGAATAATTGCCAGATAAGTGCCAATGATGGCAATTACTCCCATGATTATAAGAACCGGTCCAATCCCAATCATAATTTTCTCCTGTCGGTTAAGGAATAATGACCATCACTATTCCCGACTACGCTATAACCCATAAGATGGGCATCGCTTTTACACTCCACAAAATTTGCCAAATATTAACCGGATTTTGCTCGCTTGAAGATGATTTTATTTGCAATTACTCGGAGTGAATTGATAAAAATCGTCCATGCCAATTCAGCTACCACCCATCTCCCGGCGCCGATTTCTGGCCGGCTCGGCGGCCACCGGAGTCAGTCTTGTTTTCGACCACAAACTGTTCGCGGCACAACCCACCGACCCGCACAGTTGGGTGCTGCTGGCCGATCCGCACATTGCGGACGACCGCAATCAGATTGAACGCGGCGTTAACATGACAGACAATTTGAAGACGGTCGTCCAGGAGTTCATTGCTCTGCCAAAGCGGCCCGCCGGTGTGCTCATTGACGGCGATTGCGCCTATGGCACCGGGGAACCGGGCGACTACGCCACGTTGACGGAACAGTTGCAACCGATCCGCCAAGCCGGAATTCCGATTCATCTGACCTTGGGTAATCACGACGAACGCACTCATTTCTGGAATGCCTTGACCGAAGCAAAAGCAACCAAGCGTCCGCTCGCCGACAAGCACGTCGCCTTGCTGCAAACTTCGCGAGCGAACTGGTTACTGCTCGATTCATTGGAAACAACGAACGTGGGGCCTGGGTTGTTGGGCGACGCTCAATGCGATTGGTTGGCCAAGACTCTTGATGCCAATGCCGACAAGCCCGCCATTGTGTTCGCCCACCATAACCCGCAAAAGGACAACGCACCTGCCGGCCTGAAGGACACGCAACACTTCTTTGAAGTGATCGAGCCGCGCAAGCAGGTCAAGGCCTACATCTTCGGCCACACCCACAATTGGAACGTCACCAAGACCGACAGCGGCATCCATCTCATCAATCTTCCGCCAGTCGCTTACGTTTTTGAAAAGGGCAAACCGAATGGTTGGGTGCAAGCGACCTTGCAGCCGGACAGTCTCCGCCTTGAATTGCATTGTCTCGACCGCACGCACCAAGACCACGGGCAGGTTCTCGACCTGAAATGGCGGACGGGCTGACAAAGTGACTCCTCAACGCTCGTTGAGGGCAGCGGCGACGGCGGGCGGAAAAACCTTTTCAACATCGTCCTCCATCCGGATCGTGACTTGCGGTAGTACGTCATGCTCCGTCGCTCCTCGATTGATGATGGCATACGGGACGCCGTTTCGCGCGGCGAGCAGCGGGATTTCCGCTGCCGGATAAACGGATAGTGTCGAACCAAGCGCGATGACGAAGTCGGCATGGCTCGCCGCGTCCTCGGAGCGGGATAAATCTTCCGGGCGCAGGTTTTGGCCGAAGCTGATGGTGGCGGGTTTGAGAAAACCACCGCACCCGCATATCGGCGATCGGCGCGTTTCCCGGAAATAACTGAAGTGCGGTTCGGGGTCACTGCGCTGATGGCAGGTCTGACATTCAACCTGACTGTTCGTGCCGTGCAGCTCCACCAAACGTTCCGCTGATGTTCAGGCGCGCGAATGCAGGCCGTCGATATTTTGCGTGACGACCATGAGCAATTTGCCGGCGCGTTCGAGTTGCGCAACGGCTTCGTGGGTGGCGTTCGGTCGGGCGTCGCGAAAGGCGTTCCAAGCTTCGAGTTTGTAATCCCAGTGTTCGATGCGGGCTGTCTCTGAGGTCATGAAATCCTGGTAATAAACCGGCTGCCGCTTTTTCCAGATGCCGTTCGGGCCGCGAAAGTCCGGGATGCCGCTGGCGGTGGAGATGCCTGCGCCGGTGAAGACCAGGATTTTCTGCGACTCGTGAAGCAGTTGGATCAATCGGTCGATTTCGGCGGCGGCGTTGGCCATAACTTCATTTTCGCCAGCGCTTTCACAAATGCAATCCGGCGGTTTGCTATTTACGGAGCGGATTTTGCCGGTAGGCTCAACCCGTCATGAGACAGATCGGCCATCTCGAAACGGAATCCGCCGCCCGCACATTTAGCGACTATCTTTTTGTGCAGGGAATCAAGAATCAGATTGAGGTCGAGAAGGAGCACGGTTGGGCGGTCTGGGTTCATGCCGAGGAAGAAATGGAGCGGGCCAGGCAACTGCTGGCGGACTATCGCGCCAAACCGATTGATCCGAAGTTCCAACATGCGAAAAAGGTGGCGACCAAATTGAAAGAGCAGGAGGAAAAGGCTCTGGCTGCGTGCCAGAAAAAAATTCAAACCCGCCGACATCTTTTCCGCCCGCTGACCAGTTACGGATTCGGGCCGCTAACCTTTGCGCTGATCTTCATCAGTGTCGTGGTTTTTATTCTTTCAAAAATGGGAGAGGATAAGGGATCCATCATGAGTTTGTTTATCACATCCTTTGACATCACAGGTGATTACATTCGCTGGGAACCTGGTTTGCAGGAAATCCGTCGGGGTGAAATCTGGCGCTTGTTTACACCAATGTTCATTCATTTCGGCCCCATTCACATCCTGTTCAATATGCTTTGGCTGCGCGATCTCGGCAGCATGATCGAGGCGCGGCAAAGCACCTGGCATCTGGCCATTTTGGCATTGGCCATCGGCACATGTTCCGATGTGGCCCAGTTCTTTGTCAGTGGACCTGATTTTGGCGGAATGTCCGGGGTGGTTTATGGTTTGCTCGGTTATATCTGGATGAGAGGGAAATTTGATCCCGCCTCCGGTCTCTTTATGCACAAATCCACGGTGACGATGATGATCGTCTGGTTTTTCCTTTGTTTCACCCCGCTGCTGGGACACATAGCCAACACCGCGCACGCTGTCGGGCTGGGAATGGGCATGGCGTGGGGATACCTCAGCAGCCTTATACGTCGTTAGTACTTCAGCACCTTGGCCAGGAAATCGCGGCTTTGCGGAAAGTTCGGATGGTCGAATACTTGTGCCACCGGGCCTGCTTCCACAATTCGTCCCTCCGCCAGCAAGGCAACCTGGTCGGCAATCTGGCGCGCGAAGCCCATTTCGTGTGTCACCAAAATGAAATCGCGCCCTTCCTCGCGCAGTTCCTTGATCATGTCCAGCACTTCGGCGGTCATCTCCGGATCCAGCGCCGAAGTCGGCTCGTCAAAAAGCAGCAAGCGCGGCTTGATGGAAATGGCACGGGCGATGGCCACCCGCTGACGTTGGCCGCCGGATAATTCGGCGGGTCGCTTATGCGCGTGGCTTGCAAGACGAAATCTTTCCAGCAATTGCCGCGCAGTTTCCCGGGCCTCCGCCGGCGAACAGCCGTGGACTTTTTCCAACGGCAGGGTGATGTTTTGCAGGGCGGTCAAGTGCGGAAAGAGATTGAAGGCCTGGAAGACCGTTCCGATGGTGCGGCGATGCTTGAGCAAATAATTCTCTTCATACACGACACGTTCGTCGTTGATTTCCACCGCACCGGTGTCCAGATATTCCAACCCCGCGATAATCCGCAACAGAGTGGATTTACCGCCGCCCGAGGGACCAATCAGCGCCAGGGTATGCACTTTCTCCAGCGTCAGCGTCGCGGCGTCGAGCACGAGGTGGTCGTCGAAGCGTTTGGAAATCTCCTCAAGCCTCAGTTTCACTGCTGGTTAGAATTTCGAACCATTTTGAGCGCATTTTCTCTTTGCACCGGTGTAAGGAACATCACGTTTCAAACTTGACCCTGTGTTCAAGGTCGCGTGTCCAAAGTGAGATCGGGAGCGTCAAAATAAGATAGCCCACAGCCAACGGGATGTAACCTTCGAGCGAACTAAAGGTGTAGGAGTTCACTTCGCGCGCGTTCTGCGTGAATTCGTTGAGGCCAATAATGGAGAGCAGGGAGGAATCCTTGATCAGCGAAACGAATTGTCCGGCCAGCGGGGGAAGGGTTTGTCGCAGTGCCTGCGGGAAAATGACGTATCGGTACGTTTGGGCGCGGGTCAGTCCGACAGCCTTGGCCGATTCGATCTGCGATTTGCCCACGCTTTCGAGGCCGGCGCGGATGACTTCGGAAATGTATGCGCCGCTGAAGAACGAGAGGATGAGAACGCCGACGAGGTAGCGGTCACCCACATGAAAGGCGGGTGCGACCACGTAGAAAACAATCAAAATCTGGACCAGCAATGGGGTCCCGCGGACGGCTTCGACATAGACCATACTGAAATAGCGCAGCGGCAGAAACCGGGTTCGTCGTGTCAGCGCAAAGAAGAGACCGATGAATGCACTCAGGCCGAGCGCTATGATGGAGATAAGCACAGTCGTCAGCCAGCCTTGCAGAAATTTTTGCCGGTATTTGTAGATCGAACTCCAGTCCCAATGATAGTTCAATTGATTGAACGAGAAGTAGAAAACAAGCGTGATGAAAAGAAAGACGAGGGCGAAGTTGAGGGTTTGCACCGGCCGGGAAATCGGCGGTTCGGCGGTGGAGCTTCGGGCGAAGAAAAAACTCTTCACGCTCAAAAGTAGAAGGGATAACCCATTTTTCCGAAAGCTTCTTTTTGCTCCTTCAAATAGCGATCGCCCAGTTCATCAAAACCGCCCCTGGTTTTGAAGTCTTTCAAGAACGCGTTCACCAGTCGCGTCAGTTCCACGTTGCCTTTGCGGATGCCGATGGCCCATGATTCCTCCTGAAACGGTTTGAGCAACGGGCGGGTGGTTTCCGGGTTGCGCTGCCAGTTTTTAAACGTGGACATTTGATCATAGATAAACGCGTCAGCCTTGCGTTGCCCCACTTCCAACACACACGCGTCTTCCTTGTCCAAAACCAACACTTTTGCGTTTTTCACCTTGGTTGCCGCGTAGGTGTGACCCGTGGTGCCCTGTTTAACCGCCAAAACTTTGCCCGGTTGGTCCACGTCTAAAATAGACTGGATGTTGGAATCTTTCCCGACCAACAGACAGAGGCCCGTTTTCAAGTAGGATTCGGAGAAATCAATCGACCGGGCGCGCTCCGCCGTGGCGGTCATGGAAGAAATGATGAGATCGATCTTGCCCGTCTTCAACGCCGGGATGAGGCCGTCGAATGGCAGGTTTTGAATTTCGATCTCCTTGCCGATATGTTTTCCGAGAGCCTTTGACAAATCGACGCTCACGCCGCTGGGATTTCCCCGTTCGTCTGTCATTTCAAACGGGGGATAGGACAATTCCATCCCCACAGTCAATTTGTTGTCGGTCTTGGGAGAACAGGCGGAGAGGAGACCAAACAGGACGAGGCCGGAAAAAATTATCCCTCCCACTACCCAGTTCGCCGAAGTCGCAGCCCGGCTTGATTTCAATACCGATTTCATAAGTCCCTGATAGCCGTTTCTGGTTGCGGCGACGATAATATTTGCTGTGGGGGGATGAGAAGTCATCGCAGTTGCCGACGAAGCGCTGCTTTAGCTCCTCGCGCTACTTCCTGATCCAGACGCTGGCTTCTGCGACGCTCCATTGAAACTTGCGCGCATGTTCGCGAATCAAAAACGGGAGGTCTTTGGCGAACGAAAGCTCGAATGCCGGACTTAAAATCAGTTTCAAGGTTTCGAGCGTATTGATTTGTCGTCCGTCACGTTCCAAACCACCTAGCCAGTTTTCCTTCGGCGTGTATTGTTCCAGCCAGGTATAGGGTGAAGTGATGATCAACTGGCCGCCGGACTTGACCAACCCCGGAATCCTTTGCAGGCAGCGACTTGGATGGCTCAAGCGGTCGATCAAATTCGCCATCAGGACAATGTCGAACGTTCCGAGTTCGTCACGCAGACTCAAAGCATCGCCCACTTCAAAGCAAACCCGCTGGCGGTTGATTTCAACAGACACTAACGCGCGGCCACGGCGGGTTAATTCGCCTTCCTCGACGTATTCAAAATCAATCGAACCATGCTTTTGCAAATGGCCGGCAGCTTCGATGAACCGCTGCGAGTAATCGATGCCGATCACTTGTGAAGCAAATCGCGCCAATTCAAAGGTTGCCCGCCCGACGGCGCAGCCCAGGTCCAGCGCTCGTGCTGAGGATGGCAATCGCGACCGTTCAAGGCACTCGGTCACGCAACGCGCGGGAAAATTGAGCGCGTTCTGCGGCCCAAAACAATACGGCAACAGTTGCGCCGGAGAGCCGTAATGAAAAAGCAGATATTCGGCGACGGCGCGCTCGGTTTCGTAAAAGTTCATCTCAAGTCGCCAGTAAACTGCGCAACCAGACGGAGGGTTGATAATTCTCGATGACGACCTGCACTTTCCCATCGCGATACATCCGGACTTGCGGCACGTTGATTTCGGGAGTCTTGGTCAAGGAAAATAAAATATCGTCGTGGGTTGCATTTATAGCTCTGGCAAACTTGTCCGGCGTCAAGTGACCACCCAGATGATCACTGCGTCCCGTGGCCACGTGCAACGTGCCGAGGATTTTTTCATCCTGAATATCGCGCCCCGCTGGGGGTAATTCCTGGGTGCCAAAACCGAGTTCGCCCAGCTCGCCGGTGACCGGATCGGTCTTCAATTTCTGGCTATGGGCGTCAACGACACTTTGTCTGCCGGAAAGCAGCGCGGCTTTCTGAATTCGTCCGTCGCCCACTTCCATCAAACCAATCGTTCCATCCTCGTAGCGCAATGGGAAACGACCTTCCGCGCCCGTGGGGACGAAATAAACCTCCCCGGCCGGCAGATTGGCGACGTCGGGCTTTTCGCCGCGACAGAGGCCGTGGCTTTTTTGCGCCTCCTGACGTGCGCAAAATAGTTTGAGTGTTTCCTTACGGCCAGCGATTTCAAAATCAATTTCAAAACTGTCCGCCCGCGTCATGCCCTGGCGCAGTTTCTCCGCATCGCGGCTGACCTCGTGGTAATCAACGGCCAGGCCCGTCCGTAAAATGATTTCATTCAAGCCGTGCAACGTTGCGCCGCGGAAACCAAATCGTTTCGCGAATGCCGTCAACGGTGCGGTGGCGGAATAGGTCGAGATACAAAGGATGATGTCGTAGTGTGGAAAAATATCCTTCTCGAAATCCAGCTCGTGCCCGGTCGGATCGACTGCGCACTGCGGCAAGTCGAGATTGCTGCCGCCGGTGATCCGATAGGCAAACAAATCGCCGCCGCGCAATTTGAGCTCCGTCAACCCGCCGTTCTTCAAACCGCGATAAAACACCTCGTAGGCATGGCGCTGAATGGCCAGTTTGTCATTCTTCAAAAAGGCGAAATCCCTCACGTCGCGCGGGTCGATCAGGTCAATCAGGATGGCGACCCTTTCTCCAATCCTAGGGGCGAACACGGTATTCAGGAGGCGGGTCAGGCTGAAGGGTGGAAATGTGTTGAACGGTTTGTCCATGATAAATCTTGTTGGTTAATCTTCTATTGCCCACCATGTACCAACTTTTTCAGAAAGCAATGGTGCAAAGTTTGGCGCGATAATACGAGCGGTAACCGCGTGCTGAGGTTTATTAACTGGCCAAGGCAATGTCGCAACAGCGACGGTGGAATTTGTCGATGGCTGCCGGGTAGTTCTCAAATGGCGCCATCTGCAAGGTGAAAAAGCCTGTGACTGGAATCGATTCGGTGCCGGAAAATAAAAAAGGTGCGGGGCTCTTGCGAACTCCACACCTTGAAGTGTCTCTCGGACGATTAGTAGCGGCTGCCGCCCTCGCGACGTCCACCGCGTCCGCCACCGCC
>PLJQ01000032.1 GCA_003140275.1 Limisphaerales bacterium | reverse complement strand
CAATCTCGTGCTGAACATGGCCGACCACGGCTATTCGATGGCAGGTTATGACCAGGACGAGACCAAGGTTGAGGCGCTACGGAAGGAATCAAACGAGCGCAATATTGGCTGCGCGGCGAACGTTCCTGATTTCATTGCACTGCTTCGTCAACCGCGCGCCATCATGATGCTGGTGCCCGCCGGTGCTCCGGTGGATTCGGTCATCAAAGATTTGTCGCCGCATTTAGACAAAGGCGATCTCATCATTGATGCTGGAAATTCTTACTTCAAGGACACGGATGTCCGCGTCCGCAACCTGGCGGCGAAAGGTATTCATTTTCTCGGCGTGGGCGTGTCAGGTGGCGAAGAAGGCGCGCGTCACGGACCGAGCATCATGCCCGGCGGACCGAAAGTGGCTTACGAGCGCGTCCGTCCGGTCTTTGAAGCGGCGGCTGCGCAGGTCAACGGCACTCCGTGCGTGACCTGGCTCGGGCCGGGATCAGCCGGGCATTTCGTGAAGATGGTTCACAACGGCATCGAATACGGTGTCATGCAGCTTCTCGCGGAGACCTACGACCTGATGAAACGCAGCCTCGGATCGAATGACGATGAACTGCATGAGGTCTATGCCTTATGGAACAAGGATGAACTCAATGGTTATCTTTTGGAAATCACGAGCCATATTTTCTCCAAACAGGACGAGAAGACTGGCAAGCGCCTGATTGATGAAATCCTCGACGTGGCCAAACAGAAAGGCACGGGCATGTGGACTTCACAGAGCGCGATGGAACTGCAAGTGCCTATCCCGACCATTGACCTTGCGGTTGCGATGCGGGACCTGTCCGTGTTCGAGAAGGAACGGGAGCAGGCCGGCGCGATCTATCAACGACCTATCCGGCGCTTCACCGGCGACCGCAAGACGTTCCTCGTTCAACTGGGCCGTGCACTTTTTGCCGGGATGCTTATCACCTACGCGCAAGGCATGGCGCTTTTGGCGGTGGCTTCGGAAAAATACAAGTATCACCTTGTTCTCGAAGCCGTGGCGCGGATCTGGCGGGGCGGCTGCATCATTCGCGCCGCTTTGCTCGAAGATATTTGTGCGGCGTTTAGCGCACGGCCCGATCTGCCGAATCTGCTGCTTGATCCCAATTTGTCGCGCAAGCTCACGGAGCATCAGGAAGATTTGCGTTACATTGTGGGTCAGGCGGTCGAGTCAGGCGTTCCGGCTCCGGCGTTGATGGTTTCGCTGGGTTATCTCGACGCCTATCGCAGCGCGTGGTTGCCGGCCAATCTCATTCAGGCCCAGCGCGATTATTTTGGCGCGCACACTTATGAGCGGAACGATGCGAAGGGCACGTTTCACACAGAATGGGAGAGCGGAACATAGTCATGAAAACGAATGATAAACTTGAACCGACGGTGTTCGTCATTTTCGGCGGAGCCGGTGACTTGACCTGGCGCAAACTCGTGCCAGCCTTGTTCGACCTCTCGCAGGACCGCAGCCTGCCCGCACAGTTTGCAATCATCGCGGTGGATCTCGCCAAGTCCAGCGACAATGCGTTGCGCCGTCGGTTACACGATGGGGTAAATCAATTTTCTCGTTTTGGGAAAGCCAATACTGCGGCCTGGAACCAGTTCGCGAAACATATCCATTACCAGCCGGGCGATTTCAAGAAGTTGCAAACTTACAAGGCTCTGGGCGCGCAATGCGCGAAGCTGGAAGAGGAATGGGGCACCAAAGCCCATCGCATCTTTTACATGGCCACGCCGCCGAGCATGTTCGGTGAAATTCCAAAATATCTCGGCAAGGCCGGACTGGCGCGTGACCGCGAATGGGCGCGGATCGTGATCGAGAAACCGATCGGCTATGACTTGGAATCCGCCCGCGCCTTGAATGCCGTTCTCGCTGCCAGTTTTGATGAATCACAGATTTACCGCATCGATCACTATCTCGGCAAAGAGACGGTGCAGAACATTCTGGCGTTCCGCTTTGCCAATCCGCTCTTCGAGCCGCTCTGGAATCGTCGTTACATTGATTATGTGACCATCACCGTTGCCGAAACGGTGGGGGTCGAGCATCGCGGCGGTTATTACGATCACGCCGGCGCACTGCGCGACATGGTGCAGAATCATCTGATGCAACTGCTCTGTCTCGTGGCGATGGAGCCGATGGTCTCCTTCGATGCCGACGAAATTCGCAATAAGAAGGTGGACGTGCTCCACGCGGCTCGTCCGATTCACCGCGACGCCGTCCCGCAAAGCGCGGTGCGCGGACAATATGGTTCCGGCAATCTCAACCGCAAAAAAATGCCCGGCTATCGTGAGGAAGATGGCGTAGCTCGCGATTCCCAGACGGAGACTTTTGCGGCATTGAAGCTGTTTATTGACAACTGGCGCTGGCAGGACGTGCCATTTTACTTGCGCACCGGCAAGCGCCTGCCGCAGAAAACATCGGAAATTTCCATTCAATTTCGCGCGGTGCCGCATCAGTCCTTCCCGGCCGAAGCCTCCCTCGGCTGGCAGCCATCCCGGCTGATCCTTTCGATTCAGCCCGAAGAAGGCATCGTGCTCGGCTTTCAAGCCAAATATCCGGGGCCGAAAATGCAACTGCGATCCGTGGACATGCGATTCTATTATCGGGAGAGCTTCGACGCACCTTCACCCGATGCGTATGAAACGCTGTTGTGGGATGTGATGAAGAGCGACGCCACGCTCTTCATGCGCGCCGATCAAGTGGAGGCTGCCTGGCAGTTGCTGATGCCGGTGCTTGAAGTGTGGCAGGAGACGGCGCCGAGCGATTTTCCCAATTACGCTGCGGGCACCTGGGGGCCCGAGAACACTCAAGGACTCCTGGCTCCCGGATATCGTTGGCCATTGCCGACTGAATTGGTGACCGCTGGTAAGAAGAAAGGGAAGAATTCGTGACTCACCGATGAAACACAAATTCAAAGTTGGAGATCATGTGGGATGGAACTCGGAAGCNNCTACACCGTCCGTGCCTCGAAGGAGGAGCCGCAATACTTGATTAAGAGCGACACGACCGACCATCTTGCCATGCACAAGGGATCGGCGCTCAGGAAGCTCAAAAGCAAACAATGAGAGCGCCGCGAACAAAGAAGACGGTCGGACGCGTGAAAGCAAGCGCGCCAAAGGAAGAACTATCGCCGGTTGTCCTGACGATTGGCCATTCCACACGCACCCTTGATGAATTTATCCACCTGCTTCAGGCACACGGAGCAAAGTGCGTCGTGGATGTTCGGACGGTGCCGCGCTCCCGGCATAACCCGCAGTTCAATAAAGATTCATTACCCGAAGAATTAAAGAAAGCCGGCTTGGGATACGTTCACCTGCCGGGTCTTGGCGGCCTGCGTCATGCGAAGCTCAATTCGCTCAATGCGGGCTGGCGCAATGCCTCCTTTCGAGGTTATGCGGATTTCATGCAGACTCCGGAGTTTGCGCGGAGCCTCGACGAATTGATTCAGTTGGCGAACCATGAGCGAGTCGTTTTGATGTGCGCCGAAGCCGTGCCATGGCGCTGCCATCGTTCGCTCATCGCCGATGCGCTGCTAGTGCGCGGAATCCGCACCGAGGACATCATGAGTCCAATCCGCTGCGAGCTTCATACGCTGACTCCGTTTGCTAAAGTCCAGGGCACCACGATTATTTATCCAGCCGAGATCGCCCAAAGCACTCCATGGAATCCGTCTGCGAAACGCTCCCTTGAGAAGCCCGCCGGAAAATCCAGGCAAAACAAAGCCACGGCTTCCACCCGATGAGTCACGACGTTGCCATCTTCGGTTTCCCGCTGTGGTTGCGCCTGACGCACTACATCAATTTCCTGTTTCTCACCCTGCTGGTCCGCAGCGGCATTCAGATTCTGGCCGATCATCCCCGGCTATATTGGAACAAGCACTGCACGCCGGGCAGTGAATGGCTCAAGTTCACCAAGAAAGTTTTCCCGAAAAACAAAATGTGGACCTCAACGGATGAAGCCGTGGATGTTTCGCCTTGGATCGCGCTTTCCGGTGGACGCCACAATTTGGGACTCGGTCGCCACTGGCACTTCTTCGCCGTGGCGTTCTGGGTGCTCAACGGACTGGTTTATGTGGCCTTTCTTTTTGGCACCGGCGGCTGGCGGCGGCTGGTCCCCACTTCCTGGGACATTTTCCCGGCGGCATGGCAGACATTTTTGTCGTATGCGACGTTTCATCTGCCACCGGTCGGCATTCTACATCCTTACAATCCGCTGCAACAACTGGCTTACGCCGTCGTCGTTTTTGTTTTGGCACCCTTGTCGATACTCAGCGGCGCGGCTATGTCGCCAGCCGTGGATGCGCGCTTTCCCTGGTATCCGCGGCTTTTCGGCAATCGGCAGAAAGCCCGGAGCCTGCATTTTCTGGTGATGGTCGCGTACTTGGTCTTCATCCCCGTTCACCTCGCTCAGGTCATGATCGAGAATTTGCCACAAAAGATGGATCAAATCGTCCTGGGTCTGGAAAATCAGCATGTGGCCCTGGCGGTTTCTTTGGGGCTTGGTGCCATTGCGGTGGTGGTTGCCATCCATGTGCTTCTGATCTGGTGGTCGCAGCGGCGTCCGCGCACCGTGCAGCACGTCTCAGGAATGCTCACAGATTGGTTGACCCGGCTCCTGCTCTATCGGCTGACTAGCAGGCAGGAATACAACACAGCGGACATTTCATCCTACTTTTGGGTGAACGGAAAACCGCCGGTCGGTGAGGCGTGGGGTGAACTGGCGAAGGACGGATTTGCCAGTTGGAAGCTCCCGGTAAACGGCCTCGTCCAACAACCACTGCTCCTATCCCTAGCGGAACTGCGAGCCATGCCGCAGACTCGGCAGATCACCCAGCACTGCTGCATCCAAGGCTGGTCCGCTTTTGCCGAATGGACCGGGGTGCCCTTGGCTGAAATCCTGAAACGATGCAAGGTTCTTCCACAAGCCCGCTATCTTATCTTCCATTCGCATCAGGTGGATGAGCAAGGTCGCGAGTATTATGGTTCTTTGGACATTCAGGAGGCAAGGCATCCCCAAACCATCCTGGCTTACGAGATGAATGGAGCCCCACTTCTAATGAATCATGGAGCCCCGTTGCGGCTGCGGGTGGAAACCAAGCTCGGCTTCAAAATGATCAAATGGCTCGAAGCGATCGAATTGATCGAGGACTATCGGAGCGTCGGCGAAGGCCAAGGCGGCTACCGCGAAGACTTCCAATATTTTGGCACTGACGGGGAAATCTGAAATGATGAAATCCGTCCTCACGATCAACGGCGGCTCATCGAGCATCAAGTTCGCGCTCTATGACGTTGGCGAACCGCTGAAGCGAGGACTTCATGGAAAAGTTGACCGCATCGGCCTGAGCGGGAGGCGAAGAAATCCCCGGGTGCGGTGGTGAGGCGATTGGCGACGCCGTGTTTCTTTGCGACGCGCTTCGTCGAACGATTCGCTGGGCGAGCACCTTGCCCAACTCGACGCCCCATTGGTCAAATGAATCTATGGTGGCTTCGCTTGTTGCGGCTGACAGACCTCGAAGATCAGGCATTCGCGGGCGAACCCCACACCCTTCTTCGTCAAAGTGATTGGCTTGGACGGCAGCCTGCAAGGCAGCCGCAGTCTCGCTCACCGTTTTGTTCGTGGATAATTTGACCAGCATAGGTTTCCTTTCAGGGTAAAGAGGTCACTTCACGGGCGGAAAGCCGGTGCTGCGAGAGCGGCTCTTTGATTGTGAACATTTCGGGTGCCGGGAGGAATAGCAGGATTGCGTGATGGCAGCACCTTGAAAATCAAGCCGGTTTGATGAAGCCAATTTCAGTTGCCCTTAAAAATCGGTCAGTTGCTTATCACTGATGTGGTAAGCCGTTTTTCCACACCCCGCTCAATTCTCCTTCTGCCCGGCCTCAAACCCCTGTGATTCAGCATTGGCAGCCCGTGGCACGGCGGCTGCGAAGGTTTCTCCGATAATCGAAAACCAGTTCACAAAGAAACCAACAACCAAAATATGAAACCTAAAAGAGGGTGTTCCGAA
>PLJQ01000306.1 GCA_003140275.1 Limisphaerales bacterium | reverse complement strand
ATCAGCCAGTTTTCGGATCTGCGGTCCCAAGCCGCTCGTGGAAATGGTGATTTTCCGAGCGCCAATGCCGCCGCCCCAAGTCGCGTTCAGGATTTTCAGTGCCTTTAGCAAATTGTCGTAATTAGCCAGCGGCTCGCCCATGCCCATGATGACCAGGTTGTTGATCAAGCGAGAGTCGAGGGTCGAGGGCCGAGCGCCGGAAACCTGATGTTTGATGGGTGATGCGTGATGCGTGCCGGGTTGTTCATTATGCGTTTTGCAATTTGTAATTTGTAATTCCGCCGTGTTCCATCGCTCAATTGCCAGGACCTGTTCGACGATTTCATCCGGCGTAAGGTTTCGCTTCCAACCGTCGAGTCCGCTGGCGCAGAATTTGCACCCGTAAGCGCAACCGACCTGAGTGGAGACGCAGAGCGTGTGGCGATCGCTGTCCTCGCCATAGAGCGCAGGATTGGCTGGGATGAGCACGCTTTCGATCAGCGCCTGGTCGCTTAATCGCCAAAGGAATTTTTGCGTGCTATCGCGCGAACCCTGTTTGCGAACGAGTTCGAGTGTGTTCAGCGAATAGTGTTGGCGAAGTCGATCACGCAACGATTTCGGCAGATTCGTCATCTCGTCCCAATGGGTTGCCCGGTGGACGTAGAGCCATTCGAGCAACTGGGCGACGCGATACGACGGTTGCTCCCAATCTGCGAACCGCCTTTCCAGTTCCTCCGCCGTTTGCGATCTGATGTCCATCAACACTCGTGAACGCTAAACCAGCGCCGCAGAAAAGCCAAGTGAGTTGACCTCCGGCGCGCCGTCTTGAATCCAGCATTAACACATGTCCCTGCTGGAGCGATTACGCGGTGTATTGGAAGGATGGATTGAGCAGTCTTACGACCAAGGACGCATTCCTGAACCGCCCGATGTGATCGTGCCCAAAGGTCTCTCCAAGGCCGGGATAAATGAAAATTCATGCTGGCCGGCCATCATCGACAGTGATGAGCCACGAAAGCCCGGTGGCAAAGACCAAAAGCCGTAATACCGGTACGTCGTCCCGCCTGAGCTGCCATCACTTGGTACAGTAATACTTTTGCGCGTACTCCTGCACCATTCGCCAGGTGTTGAACTGCGGCACCAGGGTCACCATCGCGCGACGGATTTTTTGAATCCACTGACGAGGGATGCCGGTGGCATCGCGGTTATAAAAAGTGGGAATGACTTCTTCCGTCAGCGCGCGGTAGAGGTTTTCGCTGTCGCGACGGTCCTGTTCTTCAACCGAGTCAGGATGGGAATCACCACCGATGGCGAAGCCGTTGGTGCCGTCGTAGCCTTCACGCCACCAGCCGTCGAGAATGCTCAGGTTCAAACAACCGTGGCAACCGGCCTTCATCCCGCTCGTGCCGGAAGCTTCGAGCGGGCGACGCGGGTTGTTCAGCCAGACATCGCAACCGGATACCATTTGTCGGGCAACGTGAACGTCGTAGTTTTCGATGAATACCAGTTTGCCCTCCAACTCGCTGTGTTTGGACAGGTGAATGATGTGTTGAATAAAACGTTTGCCTTCGTCATCGCGCGGATGCGCCTTGCCGGCGTAAATGAATTGCACGGGTCGTTGCTTGTCGTGAACGAGTTTCACGATGCTGTGAAACTGCTGGAAAATCAGCGGCGCGCGTTTGTAGGTGGCAAAACGGCGGGCAAAGCCGATCGTCAAGGCGTCGGGATTCAGCAATTGGTCGAACGCGATGAAGTCCCCTTGAGTGAGTCGTTGGCCTTGGATCAGCAACCGGCGGCGGGTGAATTCGATGAGTTCCCGGCGCAATTTATAGCGCAGCGCCCAAAGCTCTTCATCCGAAATAAAGTCAGGATCGGCCATCCGGGCCCAGAATTCCGGCGAGTTGATCTTGGCATCCCAGGGCACGGCCGGCTTTTTCCGCAGCAAGGTGGTGGTATCTCCGCTCAACGGCTGGTGTGGGTCGGAGTCCGAATGGAAGTTGAGTTTCCGCCTCCAGTAACGGCGCAACGGGCCTTTCATCCAACAGAGCAAATGAACGCCATTGGTGATGTGACCGATGGGCACTTCCTCCACCTGCTTGTCGGGAAAAAGCGCGTGCCACATTTGCCGGCTGACCTGGCCGTGCAATTCGCTGACCCCATTGGCCGACCGGGACATTTTCAGCGCCAGCACGGTCATGCAGAAAGATTCGTTCTTGTCGTTCGGATTAACCCGTCCCAAGGCCATAAGCTCGTCGAGCGTAAGCTTGAGTTGCGATTGAAATATGTTGGCAACGTAGCCCATCAAATCGAGGGAGAACCGGTCGTGGCCCGCCTCCACCGGCGTGTGGGTCGTAAAAAGACATTCCGTCTTGGTGGCGGTTAGGGCCTCGGTGAAACTCCTGCCCGCCGATATTTTTTCGCGGATCAACTCCAGCGTGAGAAATGCCGCATGGCCCTCGTTCATATGAAACACGGAAGGTTGTGCGCCCAGTGCGCGCAAGAGGCGAACCCCGCCGACGCCCAACAACATTTCCTGCATGATCCGCGTGGAACTGTCGCCGCCGTAAACCCGCAGCGTCAGGTCGCGATAATGTTGCTCGTTTTCCGGGCGGTTCGTGTCCAGCAGATAAACCGTGTTTCGCCCCACGTTGACGCGCCACGCCTGAAAATAAACCTCGCTCATCGCGATGCGCATGGAACAAACCACCGGTTCGCCCCTGGCATTCAACACCGGCTCCATTGGTAAATTCTTCGGGTTGAGCAGCGTGTAATATTCCGTCTGCCAATTGTCCTGGTTGAAGGACTGTTGAAAATAGCCCTGGCGGTAAAACAGGCTGATGCCCATGAAACCGATTCCCAGGTCGCTGGCGGATTTGGCATGATCGCCGGCGAGAATGCCCAAACCGCCGGCGGCGATGGGCAACGTTTCATGGAAGCCAAACTCCATGCTGAAGTAGGCGACTGGATTCTTCTTTAACGCCGGGGCGTTTTGGTCGCCCCAGGTTTGCGGGTCTTTCAAATAGTCGTCAAAGGTCTTCAGGACGTCGCGAACGCGATGCGCGAAATCCGCATCCTGGAATCGGACGCGCAACTCATAGTCGGACACCTCGTGCAAAACCGCGACGCCATTATGATAGAGATTCTGCCAGCCGCGCGGGGAAAGCTCTTGAAAGATTTCCTGCGCCTCCTGGTTCCACGTCCACCAGAGGTTGCGGGCCAGGCGGTTTAAGCCCACGGTCAATTCGGTCAACTCAGCGGGGGTGCGGGGTGTCTTGTTCATGGCAGGTTCGTTTTCAGCGTCAGCGGTTCAAAAAATATTTCATCTTTATTTTGCCGGCAGACGTTAATGACACGGCCGGAACACCGCAAATAAAATCATCAATCAGGGACGCTGCCGTGGGTTGAAATAAAATCCACGGCTGGATTTCCGGCGGGATTTGAGTTTACGATGCCGATCAAGTGATCGCCGTCAACAAATACTGGCACGTCGTTAACATCGGCATTCAGAACACGCTGACGTATCGCGTGAATTTTCTGTTCCGCAGTGTGTTTGGACTGATCCCGCTGTTTGCGACCCTCTCCTTGTGGCGCGCCATTTTCGAGGGCAGGCAAACATCGGTCGCCGGTCATACCTTGGCGTCGATGGTCTCCTACTACCTGGTCGTGACCATCGTCGATGCGCTCACGGCGGTGAATGAAGACGACTGGCAAATCGCCACCGATATCAAGGACGGCAACATCAGTCAGTTTCTGTTGAAGCCGATTGATTACCTGACCTATCGGCTTTGTTTGTTCGGGGCGGGGCGATTGGTTTATACGGCGGTGGCGTTTTTGCCGGTGGCATTGTTTATCGTGGTTCAACGGAACAGTTTTGTGCTGCCCGCCACCGGCGCGATCTGGAGCTGGTTTCTCCTGTCGGTGGCCATGACGGCTCTGCTGCAGTTTTTTCTTTCCTACACCATGGCGTTATTGGCCTTCTGGGTGCTGGAAGTTTCCACCTTTATTTTTGTTGTGTTCGCTTTTGAATACATTGCGGGCGGGCATTTATTTCCCTTGGATATTTTGCCGCCGGCGTTGTTAAAGTTTCTTTATTTCACGCCGTTTCCGTACCAACTTTTCTTTCCCGTAAATATTTACCTCGGTCGAACGACCGGCGTCGCGCTTTATCAAGGGTTGTGTATTCAAATGTTCTGGGTCGCGGCGGCGTATTTGCTGGCGCGGTTCGTGTGGCACAAGGGCATCACCAAATACGGTGCGGTGGGAGGATAATGTCATGAGTCGAGAGCCGAGAGTCGAATGTCGAGGGCCAACGCAAAGCGCACCACTTGACGATCTCAATCCGCGATCCTCGGCGTTGGGCCGCTACGTGAGCATCTACGCCGCGCTCCTGAAAAATTCCGTGGCGCGGGAGATGGGGTTCAAGAGCAACTTTCTGATGTGGATCGTGGTCGAACTGCTTTGGTTTGCCTTGCAGGTTTCGTTCATTGTGGTGATTTTTCAACACACCGAAAACATTGGTGACTGGACCCAGTGGGAAGTGGTGCTGTTGATCGGCGCGAGCCAGTTCATTCAACAAATCTTTCAGACCTTTTTTCTGAGCAACTGCACCCAGCTTTCCGAACTGATCCGTGTCGGCAAACTCGATTTCATGCTGCTGCTGCCGATCAACTCGCGGTTCATCATCTCGCTGCGACAGGTGGACCTGGGCGGGCTGGTAAACGCGGGGACGGCGTTGATGGTCATGGTCTATGCCGGCAAGCAACTGCATTTGGTTCCCGACGCATGGCAGATTGCCGGCTTTGTTTTCCTGACGGGCGCGGGCATCCTGATTCATTACTCGCTCATGTTCCTGCTGGCGAGTGTCAGCTTCTGGACGGTGCGGGCGCAGGGCATTGTCTGGGGATACTACAGCCTGTTCAACATCGCGCGCATGCCGGACGCGGCCTTTCGCGGCTGGTTCAAAGCGGTTTTCACTTTTGCCATTCCGATGCTGCTGGTTTCGAATGTGCCGGTCAAATTGCTGGTGCAACGACTGAGTTCGCCGGCGGACATCCTCCTGCTCTTGGGGATGAGTTTGGCGTGCCTGGCGGTTTCGGAAGTGGGTTGGCGATTTTCTGTCCGCCACTACACCAGCGCCAGTTCGTAGCGAAGTTGCGTTTTGACTTCTGTGACCGGCGCTGGCAGTTTGAAGCCACAGATTTCATCGCCATATAATCATTAACGAAGGCAACAAAGCCATGCCAAAGAAAATTCTTACCGACGAGCAAATCGCTCAATTCCATCGTGACGGTTACGTCATTCTCCGCTCACTTTTCGATGCCGAAGAGATGGACATTCTACGCTCTGCGGCCAAGGCCGACGCGGCCATGAAGAGCAACGCCTATGAAGTTGCCGACGGTCAGGGCGCGGCCATCAAACTCGTGCTCTGGAACAAGGCGGGCGAGGACATTTATGGCTCGGTGGCACGTTGTCCTCGTATCGTTGACACGATGGAGGAATTGCTCGGCGATGAGGTTTATCATTATCACTCCAAGATGAGCATCAAGGAGCCGTACACTGGCGGCGCGTGGACGTGGCATCAGGATTACGGCTACTGGTACATGAACGGTTGTCTCTTCCCCGACCTGGCGTCGGCGTTCATCGCGGTGGACCCGAATACGCGTACGAACGGTTGCATGCAGGTATTGCGCGGTTCGCACAAGCTCGGCCGCATCGAGCACGGCAAGTACGGCGACCAGACCGGTGCGGACCCCGAACGCGTTGGACAGGCGAAGAAAATCATGGAGTTGGTCCATGTGGAAATTGACCCCGGAGACGTGTTGTTCTTCCATAGCAACACGCTGCATGCTTCCGACCAGAACAAATCGCCGCACCCCCGCTGGTCCTTCATCTGTTGCTACAACACGAAGCACAATAATCCATACAAAGCCAGTCACCATCCCTGCTACGAGAAACTGGAGAAGGTTCCGGACTCGAGGCTCAAGGAAATGGGCGCAAAATTCTTTGCAGAGAACGCGGAGTTTTGGAATCCCCGCGCCGACAAATCGATGGCGGGTGGAAAACACTAGAACGGGGTTAACCTGAATATTTCATAGGTCGATT
>PLJQ01000407.1 GCA_003140275.1 Limisphaerales bacterium | reverse complement strand
AACGAACCGCCCATTTCCTTTGCCGCCAGCGCGCCGCTGTGCAGGCCGAATCCGTGCCCGTCTTTCTTCGTCGTAAAACCGTGTTGGAAGACGCGCCGGACGTTTTCCGGGGAAATGCCCGCACCATTGTCGCGGACGAGAATTCTCACCCAGTCCGGAGACGCCAACTCCACCCGAATGACCATCCGTTTGTCGTGGTCCTTCTGCCCGTCCATGGCATGCTTCGCGTTGCGTACGAGGTTGATCAGAATCTGCAACACCTTGTGCCGATCCACGCACACTGCGGGCGTAGCTTCATCAAACTCTCGTATTACCTGGATTTGATGATGCTCAAACGCCGCGGTGTTCATCCGCAGCGCATCCTCCACCAACCCCGCTGCGGACACGATTTCATAGGCACCGGATACCTTGGCGTAGTCTTGCTGCATCGCCACAATTTCCTTGATGTGCTCGATGTACTTGGCAACGGAGGCCATTTCCGCGATCAATTCGGTCTGCTCGAGCGCCAACTGGTCGGCCATCGTGCCGAGATATTCAGGCAGGAGTTTGCCTTTCGGGTCGCTCGTCAGGAATTCGGCGAGGTGGCCGTTTTGCCCGCGTAACATGGCCGTGGCGCGGCACAGGTTGGTGACCTTGGATTGCCGCAACCGGTCGCCCACCAGCGTGGCGGACACGCTTACGCTGTTGAGAACGTTGCCGACGTTGTGCAACACGCCGGTGGCCACCTCGGCCATGCCGACCAGGCGCGAGGTCTCGACTAATTTTTTCTGCTGTTCCAATTGTTGCTCGGCGAGCTTCTTTTCCGTGAGGTCGGTGAGCGCGGCGAGTGCGCCGGTAATTCCTCCCTCCGCATCCCGAAATGGCGTGCCGTGAACCGCCACGCAAATCTGCCGGCCGACCTTGTGCCGCAGCACCGTTTCGTATTCTTCCGAAATGCCTTGGAAGCAGCGGGCATTGCGCATTGAAACCAAGGCCGCGGTTTCGGGAGACATGAGCACTTCACCCGCTTTGCGGCCCAGAATTTCCTTGCCGCTCCAGCCCAGCATTTCGCTGGTTCGTGGGTTAAGGAACAGGATCGTGTCATCAACGCCCGTAATCAAAATGCCTTCCCCCAGGCTCTCGATCACGCCGCGAAACCGGGCTTCGGATTCCCGCACGGCGAGTGTGCTGCGGCGGAGGACATACACCGCCACGGCCGCGCCGATCAGGCAAAGCACGAGGATGGTAACGACCTTGAAAATCGAACGGCGGGAGAGACTCCGCACTTCGCCCAACCGGTCGTTGGCCCGGTCGAGATGAAATTGTTTGATGACGTTCAGATCGTCGAGCACTTGTACAAATAAGTGTGTGCCTTCCTTGAGATCCAGGGCACTGGCTACCTGACGGCTGTCTTCGAGCGCCGCAGCGAGGACTTCATCCCGGACTTTGAGATAGGCCATCCAGTCGGTTTGCAGCCGGTTCCAATTCTCCAGTCGGCCCATGTCTGCCAACACTTGCCGGTGCGCGGTGATGCGATCGGTGGCTTGTTTTTCCATGGCCCGGGTGGCATCCACCGATTGCAATTGCACATTGCCGTCGGTTGACATCAGGCTGTAGAGAGCCAGCCGGCGCGTTTCCTGAACCCGGTATTGCAGGTCACTGACCTGGTTCAACCCGGCCACGGACTCATTGTAAAGCTTTTCCACTTCCCGTTTGGTGCGCCCCAAGTCCGCCACGACGACGACCCCGGCGGCGACGATGACTAGTCCGAGCAGGCCGCCGACAGATTCAAAGCGGCGGCGCCGGACAAAATGATTCACCCGTTGAAGGAACGTGCTCATTTAATTCCCGGGGTGGCGATTTTGAAGGGATAGTTCTTGTCGGTGAGCGCAAGGCCATCTACACGGATGACTTTGACGGTGTCGTCCACCTCACTGGCGCGCACGTAGCCGATGGCGCCGGGGACGTTGAAGACGAACTTCCGCATGTTGACCGCGCTGGCCAGTTCTTTGGGTGCCGAGTGGATCTGGCCGGTGAAGGTGGCTTGAAGGAAGTGCCGGCTGAATTCGCTTTCGTCGAACTGATAGATTTGCCGCAGCACGGCTTCGCGTTCCGGCGTGCCGGGCGGCAACATCAGGACGGTGTTCTTGCGACCGTTAGGCCACTGCTCCCGCTCCAGGCGGAAGTATTTCCGCAACTCCTCGGTGGTGAGGTTGTCCAGCGGGTTGGCCTTGTTGACGATGATGACCAACGCCTCGGTGGGTGTGGCCGGGGCCGCTTTGGCCGGCTCGCCGAACGCCAGGCCCGCCAACAAGCACGCCAAAAACGACGCGGCGGTTCGGATGCAAATCAACCATTTGCCGCGACGCCAGTTGTTCTGCGGTTTCATGTTCAGAAGTTGGGCTTGAGGAGCGTGGCGGATCCAACCTCACTGGCAATGTCGTGCAGGTCGGCGCGCAGGCCGCTGTGGCGATAAATGATCCGGCCGGATTCATCAACCACAACAAGTTCGCTCGAATGAACGAAGCGCCCGGAATCGTCCCGTCCGGAAACGATGCCGAGCAGCGCGGCCAGCTTGCCGGTGGCGGCATTATCCCCGCGCAGCAGGGTCCAACGCGCGGGTGAAAGGCCTTCAGCACTGCGATAAGCGCGCAGGGCCTGGGCGGTGTCGCGTGTCGGATCGAGCGTTACCAAAACAAACCCGACCCGTTCGCGTGCCGCCGGGGAAAGCGAGGCTTCGATTTCCTGCATGTCTTGCCTGGTGATGACGCAGACGCCCTGACAGGTGGCGTAAAACATGGAGATGACGCGCACGCGTCCGTTGAGATCGCCGAGTTTAATTTGTTTGCCGGAATCGGTTTCCCAAAACGCATCGTCTTCGCTGACGGAGCCGCCGAAGCCAGCGGTGGCAAGCCCGGCGGTGCGGCTTTGACAACCGGCGGCTGGCGTGGATACGGCTGATCGCGGTGCGACGCAACCAGTCAGCATCGCCAGGGCGGCACAAAGGAGACAAAAAAGTGAATTGTGATTGGGTCTCATGACGCACTTAAAAGGTGAAACAGGCCTGCAGGGTGATGCGGCTGGCGTCATTCAGGCCAGAATCATGCAGGTGGTCGTATTGCAATTTGAGAGCCGCGTAATCGGCAAAATCATAACGGAGTCCCAAGCTCGGACCATAGTGGACGCCCGCGTTGACACCGCCAGCCCAGGCGAGAGTGTAGAGCAAGTCGTTGCGCGAAACGTTGTAGTAAGTAAACCGGGCGTAGGGAGTTAAGAGGCCGAATTTTCGAGAGATTTGCGCGTAAAAAGCCGGACTGTAATGGGCGCTGCCATTGACCGGTTGATCGCGGATCAAGTAGCCCTCGGTCAGGAATTCCCAGAGAGAATTGTGATAAACGATGTGGCCATTGAAGATGAACTGATTGTTAGATGGCAGGGAGGTCGGACCGCCGGGAATCGGCGCACTCGCCAAATCAGGTTTGATCCGGTCGTAATAAACGCCGCCGCCGAATTGCCATCCGGGCAGGCCTTCGGGACGGGAGGTGATCGCGACATTAACGGCCTTGGAGTCGCTGAAGGACACCACCTGCTGCACGGCGTTCACATCCGGGTTGGACGAGTAATCATGCCCGTTGCCGACTTCGATGAAATAATTCAGGTTGAGCGGGCCGGAGGGAATGGCGCCATGGACAGAAACACCGACCATGTGGATGGGCAGGATGCCGCCCGAATCCTCGAACTGCAAAAACGTCGGTCGTCCAACGGCGGTTTGCAACCAGGTGCCGTGGTGATAGGTCGTGCTGTAATAACCGAGGGCGGTGTGAAAGCGGCCAACATCAATGTTGAAGTAATTGTTGGCGCGGTATTCCAAGTAGAGGCGTTCGATGTCGAGGCCCATGTGGTTGTCGAGACCAGCGCTAAGGGCGGTTTCAGTAAGTATGGAAATATTGTCGGCGAGTTGTGAGGTCAGGAAGATGTCCAGTTCGCCCAGGAAGAAAGAGTTTCGATCCCCGTAGTTGTTGACACCGTAGGGGATAAGCCCCCGTTTGCGGGTGTCGGCGGCATAATCTATGTCGCCGAATCCGTGGAATTGGATGTTCGGGTATTTGGGCTTTTGTTCGGCGGTGTCTTTTTCGTCGAGTTCCGCTTTGAGGTTCTTGAGTTCGGCTTCGTCCTTTTCGAAACGTTGTCGCAACACGGGGTCGGGCACGGCGTTGATGGAATTAGTGTTCACTGTGGGGGCAGGAGGGCGATTGCCCAGCTCGGTCTTGAGGCTTTTGATCTCCGCCTCGTCCTTCTCCAGGCGTTCAAGCACCTGCTGAATGAACTCGGGAGTTATTTGGTTGGTCGCGGCCGCATGGCTTCTGGCTGGGGCCAGCAAGCATACCAAGACAACCACGGTAATGGCGGGCGGGAACCAGTTGTTTAGAAACAGCATCGCCAACCTGGCGGTGTTTTTGATCGCTATCATAATTCTTCACTGGCAAACCACAGCCCT
>PLJQ01000265.1 GCA_003140275.1 Limisphaerales bacterium | reverse complement strand
GCCCGAACCCGACGGCCCCATCAAGGCCAGAAATTCACCCGCCTGAATATCCATCGAAATGTTGTTGAGCGCGGTGACGTTGATGTCGCCCTGCTGATAAATCTTGGACAGGTTGCGGATGGTGACGATGTTGTTGTTCGCCGACATAATGCCTGACACGATTACCAAAAAGTGAGAGAAAGGCGAATAATCTCGTCCAACTCGGCTTTGGAGTCGCCGCCGCCGAAGGTGAATGTGCTGGTGAGATGTTTCCAATCGTCCGGCGACAGGCCGTAAAGTTCGCGGGCGATGAAGACTTCCAGCGCGGCGCGTTCCTTCACGTCGCGCGGGTTTTTAAAAAGCTTGGCGGCGGAATCGNNGCGGCGAGCTTCTTTTCAGAGAGTTGCTTTTTCAATCGCGCTCCCGGTCAAATAGCATCATTTCCGCAAACACTTTTTTAGGATAACCCGCTTTTGACCAAGAATGGTTTCGTGTGTTGTAACTCCAGCCACGTTGCTCCAGTTGCTTTGCAAATTCCTCACGATTCAGATTCAGGCAACCCAGCGCGCGGCGACGCCATAACTCGATCACCAACCGGTTAAATAATGCCTCACTCGTGAAGCTGCTTGTGCCGTGGTTGAGGCAGGCGTCAAAAACTTCCGATAGAATCGCCGCAGCGTCTTCGGGTGCGGCGGCTTTTGAAGGCTTCCTGGTTTTTGGAATTTTGGCTGGCTTGTAAAACGTCAGAATCATTTCACCTGCGAGCACGTTCGCGGAGTTTTTCTTTTTGTGCATTGACCAAATCACATCACCAGTTTGTGTGATGGCGGATTTCAACTCGCCGCCACATTCGCTGGCAGTTTCAAGAATCGCGGCGAAGTAACTCGTGTCCCAATGTTGAAAAACTATTGAAAGCCATCGGTCAGGTTTCAGAAGGTGGAAGCAAGTTTCGATGCTGCGCGCTAAACCTTGTTTGTAGTGTTCTTCGGTGTGGCCGCGCTCGCCTCCAACAATGGTTTCTTGTTCACGCGCTTCATCCGTAACGGGAAAACCCAGCCAGTGATTCCACAGGATTGAAAGGTCGAGATAGGCAATGAAGCCTCCATACGGCGGGTCGGTGAAGATAAAGTCCACGCTCTCTGGTTTAATTTTTTGCTCGAGCTTGGCGGCGTCCATCGCCAGCACTTCAAAATCGCGTTGGCTGTTAAACGCATCTGCATCACCGACTCGTTTGCGCCCCAGATAAGCTGTCTGCAACACTTCCTGCTTGGCGTGCAAAACATTCAGAAACCGGCCACGAAAGGTTTTCCAAATTGGAAGTTCCACCTCCTGCCCAGCCAGCTTGTAACGGTAAATGCTGAAAATGCTTGAACCGCCTCGACTTTCGGCGCGGCCTTTTGCTGATAGAAATGTTTTGTTGAGTTTTGCAACTGACGCCGACCACGCGAGCAGGAGAAGATTGCGAACGGCCGGCTGTTCCTCCGAATCAATGGCTAGACGGATACGGGCCAATCCAACGAGTTGGCGTGGTGTAAAAAGGTCAAAGAAAAACTCCGCATCGGAATTCTTCGGCAGGCGAATGTTTTCAGGCAGCGGCAAGCGTTTGCGCCATTGGGCAAGTTCGTCCGCAGACGCTCTTTCGATCCTGGCAACTTCTTGCTCGCACTCTTTTTCGACACGAGCAAACGCGGTTTGCAACGGCACGGTGGTTGACAGTGACGTGTCCGCGATATTTTGAGCAATGAAGTTTGCGAACGGATTCAAGTCGTTTTGGATGGCGTAACGCCCCAGCAAAAAAGCTTCAATGGCGGTAACTCCTGTTCCACCGAACGGGTCGAGAATCAGGTCGCCCGTTTGCGAATATCGTTCGATGTAGGCACGGACAACATTTGCCGGACGACGCGTGAAATATGGATGAACGCCATAGTGGCGGGCTTCCTCCTGCCGCGCGGCTGGAATGGCTTCGAGAATTGGTTTGATGTGGGCACGCTCCGTCATATCGAAAAGTGCCTTGCGAAGGCGTTCACCTCAAGCACATCAACGTATTCGTGTTGATGTTGCATGTTATGCTCCAGGCAAAGAACAACAACCCGAGGAAGGTGAGCATAGTTTTCAATCTGATAACCAAATCCGCGCGAACTCTTCTTGATCTCAATCGGACACCTATACTCAGGAAAACTCAAGAATTGAAAGGAGCTGTCTGGACAGTCATAGCCGCGCAGAAGATACGGTCCAACCCCCACGCCGATATGATCAAACGCACCAGCCAAGCGCAACAGATCGGCCTCGCTTACCAGTTTTGATCTGGGTTGGCTGTATTGCTGGGTGAATCGTTTGAATTGGGCTGCTGTCCACGCCAATGCGTTGGGGTTTGACTTCCTTGCAAGTTCAATCTGCCTTTTCCAAAGTTCACTCTGAAATCTTCCAGTGAAGGAAAGCGGTTCTTTTGTTGGCGGCAAAGTCTCGGAGGAATGTCTGTTTCGCCATTTCACCTCGATGGGGATTAAGATAAACCGGCTCTTTTTGTCGAAGGCAATTTCAATTTCTATGCGTTCAAAATCATGCTTTGACTCCAAGGCAAACCAGTGCCGGATTGCTTCTCCGATAGATTCTTTCGATTCACCTTTCTGAATGCGGTAATGTTGCGCATTTGCCTTGACGATCTTGCCGTGGACTACCTTGTGATCAGGATCGACAGCATTGAATGACGTTTCGACTGGACCGTAAGGCGTTTGAAGAATCACCGGACACTTCTTATGCCGCTGAATGTGCTCGAGAATATGGTCTGGAGCTTTTTGCAGCCAATACTGTGGCCCACCAGTCTTTCCCACTTTTGCTTGTTGCAGATGCATAGCCGCTTCAATGATTGTGTACGCCCTCGGGTTTTAGCAAGCGTCGTGCGCTTTGAAAGTGTCGTGCTTTACAACGCGCGACGGCGGCAATTCCATCACCATACAATCTGCTGAATTCTGGAAAGGCACTGATTGTACCTGTGAGCTTGCGGAAATGAAGTTCTTCACTACACAACGGGATGATTGCTCGGCAAATCATCAACGTCGTCACACTTCTCGAAATTGGATCGGCAATCTCGGCGCGGATATGACGTCTGGCCACAACCAGCATGAGTTCTCTTTTGGTCTGTAAGTTCCAGCGGCGGCGGAAGGCGAGCGCGTTCTCGACATTGGGCGGAAGTTCGGCGAGATAAAGTTCGCCGTTGTCCGGTTTCAGAATTTTGCCGACCCAGGCGCTGGCCGAATCAATGCGCTGGTATTGCCGCCAGAAGGCGCGGAGGACTTTGATGAGAAATCCGCCCGAACCGCCGGCCGTGTCGGCGACGCGGAGTTCGGCCAGCAGCGCCATGAGCTGGTCGGCGCGGGCGAAGTCACATTTCTGGCTGGCAACGGCGGCGCAGATTTCGTCCACGATTTTGCCCGCGAGTGAATCCACGAGCGAATCCGCCATGGGCGCGGTGATACCGGCCGGCGTGTAGTAGATACCCTCGTCCTTGCGGTTGGCGGCGAGGAACATCTCGTAGCTCTTGCCAAAGATGTCCTCATCGATGCGGCGGTAGTTGTAATGGACGATGCCCCGGCTGAAAGTTTGATCCCAAGAGTTGATGCCGAGAACGAAGTTCAGCTTGTCACAAAACCGCTGGAGATTGGCGGGGTCTTTATCGAGCCGTTCCCAGACGCGGGCGGAGAAGATTTCGGTGTCGTAGTATTCATCGAAGAACTCTTCGAACTGATCGAGAAACTTGGGAACGATGCGGTGCGGGCCTTTGGCCTGCCAGTCGCGCGTGTGTTGCGCGTAGGCGTCCTGCGTGTAGCGATAGGGCACCAGACCAAAGTCTTCAATGGTGCGGGCGAAAATGAGTTTATTGATGAGGAGAATGATGGATTCAGCGGCGAGGTCCGGCGGCGTCCATTTGACCTTGTCGAATTCATTAAACCAGATTTTGAGGTCTTCAAAGAACTGGCGTTCCAATTCGGGTTTGTCCGCCGTGTCTTCCAACCGGCGCACGGCGTCAAGCACGCTGCCGGTTTCGCGGCAACGGTTGAGAAAGTCCACGATCGGCAATTCGGCAAAATGTTTGCTTTCAAAGAAAAAGTCGCGCGTGCTGAAGCACCACGCCGTGCGGAGGTCGGTGAGCACAAGGTATTCGTGGTCGCGCAGATATTTTTTGACTTGAGCGACATGGTTTTTCGGGTTGGCGTCGCTGCGCCAGAGGGCGTCCGGGCCGTCGCGTTGGAAGAGCGGTTTAAGTTCGAGGGGCAGCGGCATCCCCATCGGTTCAGGCAGCATGAAATCCACGAAGCCTTCCATCACGCCGACCTGACGCGTCGGTTGAAAGCCCAGCAGATCTTTGCAAAGCGCAGTGAACAGATCTTCGGCGGCGGATTCCGGCTTTGCGTTGTTCTTTAGATCAAGCAGATACTTTTCGATGGGAGCATAAGGCGAAGGTTTTCTCGCATCCGGCGCGGGCGGCAGAAACGCAATGCGCTCACGCTGGGTGAGTTCTTGGAGGGTAATGAGTATGTCGTCAGATTTCACCGGAAATGAATCGATTGGCGATGATTCTCGACAGGATGCAAACCTTTTCAAGAACAGACTGCCATCCAGGAAACGTCGGCTAACCGAAGGACTGGTCAATCGATCATGTCACAACTCACTCGTATCGCAACGATTCAATCGGATCGAGATTCGCCGCTTTGTAGGCCGGGTAGGTGCCGAAGATGATGCCGACGAATGAACAAATTAAAAGGCCGATCACGGCCCAGTCGAAGGGAATCACGGGCGGCAATTTCAAGAAAAATGCGGTGGCGTTGCCGCCGAGGATGCCGAGTAAAACACCCAGCGCGCCGCCCACTTCGCAGAGCACCACGGCTTCCATGATGAATTGCACCATGATGTTACGCTTCTTGGCGCCGACGGCCCGGCGGATGCCGATTTCGCGCGTCCGTTCGGTCACCGAAACGAGCATGATGTTCATGATGCCGATGCCGGCGGCGATCAACGCAATCGAACTGATCACCGCCACGCCCAGGCGCACAGTCAGGGTGAACGACTTGAATTGAGCGATCATCGAGTCGTTGGAGAAGATTTCAAAATCATCCTCCTTGCCGGGCGGCACCTTGCGGATGACGCGCAGGATTCCGCGCACCTGTTCGACGGTGTCATCGTAGAGTTCCTGACTTTGCGCCTGAACGAGAATCGACAAGCTCCGCCACGGCTGGTGACCATAGCGCCGCAAACCGGTGGTGATGGGAATGACCGCGAAGTTGTCCTGATTGCCGCCGAGCGTCAAGCCGCGCGATTCCAACACGCCGATGACGGTGTAATTGATGCCGTCGAATTTCACCTGTTCGCCGATGGCTGAGCCGAACGGAAAGAGTATCTTGGACAGACTGTTGCCGAGCACGCAAACATCGTGTTCGCGGTCCACGTCCGATTCCAAAATGGCACGGCCTTCTGCAACCACCCAATTCTTGGCGGGGAAAGTTCCCGGTGTGGCGCCGGAAAATTCGACGTTGGGCGGGGTTTTTTCGTAACGTGAAACGGCCTGCCCGCCCCAAAACGAGGTTTCCAGTCCCACGCTTTGCGCGAGCGAGGCCCGTTCCTGGACCTGCAGGTATTGCGCAAGCGTGATGCTCTTGCGCCGCCAGAATTTTTCAAAGCCCTCCGGCCCGCCGAAATAAATGCCCGGCCACTTTCGCACGACGAACGTGTAACTTCCCAACTGGCTCAAATCCGCTTCAATGCTGGTCTGCATCACGCGCATCGCCGTCATCACCACAATGATCGAAAACACGCCGACCAATACGCCCAGCAACGTGAGCGCGGAGCGCAACTTGTGCGATGCCAGCGCGTTCATGGCCATGAGGAAGCTCTCTTTCAATTCGGCGCGAAAGACAGCCAGACCGAAAGATTTCGGTTTTCGAGAATCGGTTTTCAACTTTTTGATTTCAATGGGTGATCCCTCCCCTGCTTTAACGTGCCTAAGAACATGTAAACCTGTAAGGAAATTGCAGCCGCCAACGTGAGGTGGCGGAATGGTCTCGTGTTTTTGTCGGGAAAGTCCGCCTCCTCACGTCGGCAGCTACAACCGTCACGCTATTTCGTACACATTCCAAGACATAAAGTGGATGACTCGCCCTTACCCCCCGCCTGCCAATTGGCGGGCAGGCGGCCCTCTCCCACACCGTAACGATGCAGTTAGTTTTGACGCAAAAGACTTGGAAGCCGTCCCAAATATGCGATTGACGACGTTCTTGACGGGAAGAATGAAGACACCTTTTGTTGATAAATTCCAACTGCATTGCAGTTGCTTTTTGCTCATGCAAACAGTTGCAAAAGCGAAGTTTAGCGAAAAAATGAACTGCATCGTTACGGCACAGGAGAGGGTGAATCGACGTCAGCCTCTCCGCTAATGAGCGGGCTCCGATTACTCGCAAGACAGGATAACTTTCTCCCTCTCCCCACGGGAGAGGGCCGGGGTGAGGGGAATCAACATGCTGATTTGACAAGCACGGGACATTTATTTCGCTGATCATTCTATTCATTCCGCAAGGCATCGACTGGATTCATCCGGGCCGCGCGCCAGGCGGGAAAAAACCCGGAAACAACCCCCGTCAACAATGAAACCAGCAAGGCAATGGCGACGACGAAGGGTGACATTCGGGCGGGCATAAATCTGCCCATCACCAGCGTCAATGGCCAGGCGATGGCCAGCCCCAATAGCCCGCCCAGCAAACAGATGCTCGCCGCTTCAATCAGGAATTGCAGCAGGATCGTGCGCCGTTTCGCGCCGATGGCTTTGCGGATGCCGATCTCGCGCGTGCGTTCCGCCACCGACACAAACATGATGTTCATGATGCCGATGCCGCCGACGAACAGGGAAAGGCCGGTGATGAAAAATCCGACGGCGGCGATCCTCCCGGCCACGCGATTGAACAGCTTGATGAACATTTCCTGTTGATCGATGCCGAAGTTGTCCTCGTCCGCCGGCGCCACGTGACGGATCTTCCGCATGACCCCGCGCAGTTCCTCCTTCGCATCTTCGAGCAGGCGCAGGTCCGTCACCTTTACCTGAATTTGCACGTCCGGCTGCGCAAAAAAACTGGTGATGAACTGTTGCATGGGGATGATCACCTCGTTGTCCGCGCTGAATGGTCCCATAAATTCTCCCTGCTTCTCCAGCACGCCGATGACTTCCAACGCCGCGCCCCCCAACCGGATCTTGTTGCCCACCGCCGGTTCATCCGGAAACAGGTTGGTGGCGACGTTCGCGCCCAACACGCAGAGCGGGCGGCCCCCATCCGCTTCGCCGGGTGTAAAAAAACGGCCTGCAACAACGATCACTCCGCCCGTCAATAAAAACTGTTCCGTGGTGCCAATGACATTGACCATGTTCGAACTGCGGTTTTTATATTTCACCGACGCGCGCGTTTCCGCCTTTGGGGCGACGGCCTGCGCCAGCGTCATTTGTCGTTCCACTTCCCTGGCTTGCGCGAGGGTGATTTGAGGCCGGCGTTCGGCTTTGACCCATTCCTCGTCCGAATCGATGAACCAACCGAACCGCTGAACGAACAACACATCCGCGCCGATGGCGGAGACGCTTTGCAGGAACGCGCGATTAAAGGCGTCGATGGCCGTGCCCATCAACGTCACGGTGACGATGCCAATGATGATGCCCAATGTCGTCAGGCCGGAGCGCAATTTGTTGGCGCGAATGGCGTCCCAGGAAATGCCCAGACCTTCCTTGAGTTCAACGAAGAAGTTCATTGGGGTTCACACCTTTTCGTCGCTGGCGATCTGGCCGTCGCGGATGCGCAGGATGCGCCGGGCGTGTTTGGCCACGTCCTCTTCGTGCGTCACGACGATGAGGGTGTTGCCTTTTCGCGAAAGGTCCGCGAACAACGCCATGATTTCCACGCCGGTCCTGGTATCGAGGTTGCCGGTCGGTTCGTCGGCTAGAATGATGGAAGGCTTGTTCACCAGCGCGCGCGCAATGGCGACGCGCTGTCGCTGTCCGCCGGACATCTCATTCGGCTTGTGGTGCATGCGATCCGTCAGGCCGACGTTTTCCAGCGTGTCGAGGGCAACCTTCCGGCGTTCCTCGGCGTTCATGCCGGAATAAATCAACGGCAGCTCGACGTTGTGGAGCGCGCTGGAGCGGGGCAACAAATTGAAACTCTGAAAGACGAAACCGATTTCGCGATTCCGGATTTCCGCCAGTTCGTTGTCGTCCATTTCGCTGACTTTGTTGCCGTTCAACTCAAACGCCCCGTCGGTGGGCGTGTCGAGACAGCCGATCAAATTCATCAAGGTCGATTTGCCGGAGCCGGACGGCCCCATGATCGCGACGTATTCGCCGCGCTCAATTTCCAGGGAGACATCCCGCAAGGCATGAATGGTCTCCGTGCCCATCTGGTAACGGCGGGAGATGTTTTGCAGTCGAATCAGTCCCACAAAATTCTGTTCTATTTTTTAACCTCGGCGGGGGGCTTGCCGATTTTGATTTTCTTATCGTCTTCCAACTCGCGACTGATGGCTTTGTAACCGCCGGACACCACTGCCTGCCCCTCGTTCAAACCTTCCGCAATCTCAACGAAGGAATCATCGCTGATGCCGCGTTTGACCGGTGTCATCTTTACGTGGTCGCCTTCCACCACGAACACGACTTCAATTGGTTTGGGGGCTTCTCCGGGTTTTTTGTCCGGCTTGGCCGTATTGGTTGCAGCGGAAGAAACGGAATTGGTGGCGCCGGGTTTATTATTCGTTCGTTTCGCGTCGATTTGTGCGCCGGAGGTTTTATCTGCCGCCGGCGTTTTGGGCAGTCGCGTGGTGACGCTGGCGATGGGGGCGGAGAGAACATTCGTCCGTGAGCGCGTTTCGATTTCCGCGCCGACCGACATTCCTGGCCGGAAGACTTCTTTTTCCTTGATGCGGATTTTCACTTCAAACTTGGTTGCTTCCTGCTGTTGCGCGCCTCCGCCGCTGTTGCCGCCACTGGCACCGGGCATGCCCGCGTCTTTGGAGGAATTCGCGATCTCGGTGACGATGCCGTTGAATTTGCGGTCGCGGTAGGCATCCACTTCGAGCCGCGCATTTTGTCCGAGGGCAATCAACACAACATCGATTTCGCCAATATCGACGCGCGCCTCCATCTCGTTCAGATCGGCCACGGTCATGACTTCGGTGCCCGCCATCATGGCGGTGCCAACGACGCGTTCGCCGAGCTGCGAGTTCAACCGGCTCACCGTGCCGGTGAGCGGGGAGTAGATGGTGGTTTTGGAGAGGTCCTCCTCAGACCGTTGCAGGGCGGCCTTGGCGACTGCGACCTGATGCACGGCGTTTTCGAGTTGCGCTGCGGCGATGTCGTAGGCGGTCTTGACTTCGAGATAGGCGGAGTCCGAAATCAGTTTCTTGGCGAAGAGTTCCAGGTTGCGTTTGAATTCCAGCTCAGCCTTCTGCAAATTCGCTTCCTCCGTGGTTTTGCCGGCCAGCGAGCCGAGGTAACTTGCCTCGGACGAATTGCGGCTGGCGATGTAGAGGTCCGGCTTGATCTTCAACAGCAGGTCGCCCTTCCTGACCTGCTGCCCTTCCTTGACCGGCAGTTCGATGATTTCGCCACTGACTTCGGGACTGATCTTGACCTGCAAGACCGGTTGGATGCGGCCGTTGGCCACGACCAATTCCACGATGTTTCGGCGGACGACTTTTTCCGTCTGCACCGTGATGACCGCCTGCTTCTTTTTGAGAAGAGCGGCCACGCCCAACGCCGCCACGACAACGAAGATCAGGGAGAAGACGATGATCTTTTTCCGGTTTTTCGATTTGGAATTTGCCATTTGTTTGCTTTCTAAAGACACACCGCACGGCGATTTGTTTCAATAATAATCGGATTGAGCGCGTTGGGTTTCCATCTTGCCGGCCGAAGAATTGCGATTGGATCGTTCAACAATGTGATGCTCATATCCTTCCGCCCAGAAGAAAAACCGAGCCAAGTTTGAACAGCACCCAGATGCCGAACAACCAGCTCCCGGCTTGGGCGGAGGACACACCGCTCAACCGCGCCAGACCGACAGCCAGAACTGCAACATACCAAAGTGTCATTACGTTCAGACTTGAAAGGAGCAGATGAGTTTTGTTGGCCGGATCGTAGTCGTGGATCAGCAAGGCGGGGCCGGGTGTCATATACATGTTCCCAGTGACGACGACCAACAGCATCGAAATAATCGCCCCCAGAATGGCAATCATCATCGCGAGACCGCTTACTTCCACGGTCTGCAGGTAGGAAAAGCCTCCCTTGAACACTAATTTGCCGAGCAGCCACAATCCCAACGCCGCCAGAAAGAGCCAAACGACATTACCGAACACGGCCCCAACAATTCCGAACAGTTTCATCACCGCAGGGGTCATAAACTTTTCAGTGACCTCGGCCGCTTTGTCCGCCTGTTGCTGAGTCATCTTTCCGGCGGTGACCTGTTTTTGAAATTGCCTCTGCTGGGTTTCACGAAGGCCTTGCAGCACGGCCGGCTGGGAGAAAACCACAAAGACATACACCGCGCCAATCAGAGTTGCCAGCACCAGCGGAACAAGCCAGTTCTGGTAGCATGGTTTGCCAGCTTTGACTTCATCGAACACTTCGCCGGGTGTAACAACAACATTCATCAGCCGCGCGATGAGCGAAGTCGGCAGCGGGGAAGCTTCGCCGACGCTCGGAGGGGTTGGTGCTTCCATAAAGCTCAGTTGTGGAGTGGTATTGGTTTATCAAAAGCGCGTGAAGAGAGTAGGAAATCAACCGGGCGATGTCCAGTTGCGATATTGGCCGGTGGCATCTTGATTTGGTTGCGCTCTCGCGTCAGAGCAACACTCAAATCAATTCCGCCTGCCTTTCCGGCCTGGCTTTTCGCTGCGCTTTGGCAAAAGGATTCACCTGCGGTGACGCGTCCACGCGTTCTTTGCCGTTCAACAAGGCTTCAATCGTGAGCAGTTGGATTTTCGGACAATCCTTGGACAGCGACCCTTGGTTCGGTTGCAATCAGTCGAGCAATTTTTGGTGGGATCAAGAATTCTATTGATGCTGTTTCCAGATGCGCTTCGGATAACGCAGCAGGGGTTGTTCTTGAGGAGTTCAGGCGAAGGGTGGTGGATGTCGAGACCCCTCGGGGGGTTGCCACAATTACCCTTGATCTTCCTGCGAAATTCCCTGCACAAACGGCGGGATCGGACAATCCAATGTGTCCGCGATGGCGCGCAGCAATTCGGCCTCGCGTTCCTGGATTACGCCGTCCGCACCGACCGTATGGACGCAGGCCTCGATCAAATTCTTTTTGATCTGCGGCACGGCCTGGGCGAGCCGATCGAGGGCGGAATCAATTTGCGCAAGGCCGCACTGTGCCTGCGGCAGCAGTCGCAATGCGCCGTCCGGCGAGCGCAGATACGGCGCGCCGGTTTCAAAGGCCTTTTCAACTTCAGCGGCGTCGCTGCTGCCGGCATTTGCCAGCGCCGAAAGCACCACGCTGCCATCCGGCAGCAGCGGTTTGACCGAGTAATATTGGATGACCGGCGGACGGGCCTTGCCGAACTGCGGCGCGAGGTAACGGCGGATGATCTTTTGCAGAACGTATTCAAACAGGTCGATCTCCCGGTCGCTTTCGATCAACCATTGCAGCGTCTGGGAAAACTGCTCGAACTCGGCGGGACGCAACTGGCGCAGCGCGGGCAGGGCGAGATTGACGAGCGGCAGACGGGCGCGCAAAGCGACGGGCGCGACTTCGGGGAACAACGCGGCGGTTTTTTCGTGAACGGCGGAGCCGGCCCGCTGGGCGAGTTCCTGGAGTTGAGTTGCGCGGGTGGTTTCGTCACCGCTCAACAGAAGCGAGTAAACCAGCGCGACGGCGGAAAGCGGATCGCGCGCGGCGGATTTCACCGATTCGGGAAATGAGTTCCGGAGTTCCTCGGCGTAGCGCAGGTGCAGCGGAGTGGGGTTGCCGAGATTGGGCAGGACAGAATCCGGCTTGATGACGGGCGGCGGCGCACTGCCGGCGGCGATGATGGCGCCGCCGAGCACGGTGTTGAGAATGGACGGGAGCGGCGAGTGTTTCAGATCGGAAAGGGCCGCGCGTTGAACCGGTTCAAACAACTCTTTGGGAATCGGCGGGAATTTCCCGTCCCAACCCGGATCAATGGCGTGGATGCGTTCGTCAATCGGCGGGTGAGTCGCCATGAGACCGAAGAAAGGCTCGCTCAGGCCATTGCCGAAAAACATGTGGCAGGCGTCGGCGGCGTGTTCGGATTCGAGTCGCGAGCCGAAACTGTAGCGGCCGATTTTTTGGAGCGCGCCGGAGAGGCCGGCGGGATTGCGCGTGAATTGCACGGAGGAAGCGTCGGCAAGAAATTCACGCTGGCGGCTGACGGCGGCCTGGATGAGTCGTCCAAAGAAGACCCCGGCCGAGCCGAGGAGCAGCAGCGCCAGACCCAGGAGGGGCAGGGCATTCCGGTCGCGGCTGCTCCCGCGCGTGCTCAGGAGAATGCGCCCGAGGGTGGCGATGCAGAGAATCCCGAAGATGACGCCGAGCAAACGGAGGTTGAGACGCATATCGCCGTTGAGGATGTGGCTGAACTCGTGGCCGAGGACGCCTTGCAATTCGTCGCGCTTGAGCTGGGTGATGCAACCGCGCGTGACGCCGATGACGGCGTCGCCGGGCGTGTGGCCGGCCGCGAAGGCGTTGATGCCTTTCTCCTCGTCCAGGACATAAACCTGCGGCATCGGCACGCCGGAGGCGATGGCCATTTCCTCGACGACGTTGAGCAGTTTGCGTTCGTCAGGGTCGGTGGTGTTCGACGCAACGGGCCGTCCGCCGAGGGTGGTGGCGACGGCGCAACCGCCTTCGGCAAGTTGCGCGGTCTTGAATGCGCTGCCGCCTATGATGACGCCGAGCGTGCCGACGAGTGCGGCCAGAAAGACCTGGGGATTCCAGAGCGCGAATTCGATTTCCTGATTGGAGTAAGCGTGGTGGCGTGCTTGGGCGCCGGCAAAAATCATCAGCCCGGCGAAGTAACTCATCACGACGAGCACGATGACGGCGAGAGCAAAATAGAACACGAGCAATTTCGTGTTGCGGCGGGCTTTTTCCTGGCGCTCAAAGAAGTCCATGTCCGGCCTCAAAAAAACGTGGCCGCCGACGTGAGGAGGCCCTGTCTCTCGCGAATGAACGCGTGAACCTTCTGACGCCGGCGGCCACGATGATTCACGAGAACGAAACCTTCGGCGCGTCCTTCTGCTCCGGTTTGTCGATGACGAACAACTCGGCGGCGGCGAAGTTGAACGTGTTCGCGATGAGGCTCGCCGGGAACACTTCGCGCTGGGTGTTGTAGATCATCACCGAGTCATTATAGGCCTGGCGCGCAAAGGAAATCTTGTTTTCGGTCGAGGTCAGCTCCTCGGTGAGTTGCATCATGTTCTGGTTGGCCTTGAGGTCGGGATATTGCTCGGACACAACCATCAAACGACTGAGCGCGCCGGTGAGGCCGCTTTCGGCGGAGATGAGGCTCTTCACGGCGCTGGCATCGCCGGGATTGGCGGCGGCACTCTGCGAAGCGGTGTAGGCGATGTTGCGGGCCTTGGTAACGGCCTCCAGCGTCTCGCGTTCGTGCTTGATGTAGCCCCTGGCGGTTTCGACCAGGTTGGGAATCAGGTCGTAGCGGCGCTTGAGTTGCACGTCAATCTGCGCGTAGGCGTT
>PLJQ01000244.1 GCA_003140275.1 Limisphaerales bacterium | reverse complement strand
CCAACTACTCATGTCATCTACCTCTGCGCCTTAGTGTCTCTGCGGTGATTTTGCTGTTGGGCATTTGCAGCGGCTTCGCCCAATCTTACTCCATTGACTGGTTCACGATAGACGGCGGCGGCGGCACGAGCACCGGCGGCGTCTATTCCATCAGCGGCACTATCGGCCAGCCGGATGCGAGTGCGATGCCGATGACCGGCGGAAATTTTTCCCTCACCGGCGGCTTCTGGTCACTCTACGCCGTGCAAACTCCAGGGGCACCGTTGCTGACCCTCACACGCTCGGGCAACAGCGTCATTGTCTCCTGGCCGTCGCCCTCGACGGGCTGGACGTTGCAGACCAACCTCAATCTGGCCACGGGCACGTGGGGCAATTACACCGGCACCGTCCTCAACAACACCGTGACCAACTCCCCGCCGACGGGCAACCTGTTCTTCCGACTGACCCATCCTTGAAACGCGAAACGCGGGCAGCACCTCATCTGAACTTTGAAATCGGATGTGCGGCGTCAGACGGATACCTTCCTTCACCCTGGCCGCTCCAATAATTTCCCGTACCTGCCGCCGAATTGGACGGTCACTTGCCGGTGGTTACTGCTGGCAGTGCGGCGACCCGATAGAAGCGCGAACTGCCGGCGGGCTGGGTGTCGGTCCAGGACGTGGTGGTGTCCCAGGCCCAGATCTGGTCGGGCAATGCCGTCCAGTTGTCGTCCGCCAGAGAATCCGTGTATTGCAGCTCGTAACTCTGGCCCGGTTGGCTAACCCACGTAATGACCGCCTCCCCTTGATCATCAAACTGGAGCGAAAGAATCTGGAATTCCGGCGGGACCAAAACGACCCGATAGGAGCGCGAACTGCCGGCAGACTGCGGGTCGGTCCACGAGGTGGCGGTGTTCACCGCCAGGATCGTCCCGGACAGCACACTCCAGTTCTCATCCGCCAGAGAATTCTTATAGAGCAACTGGTAGCCCTGGCCCGGTGCGCTGGCCCACGTCATCACCGCCTGCCCTTGCTCATCAAACTGCAACGCAAGAATCGGCTGCTCCGGCGACTGAAACCGACGGACCCAATAAAAGCGCGAACTGCCGGCGGGCTGGGNNCACGTCATCACCGCCTGCCCTTGATCATCAAACTGCAACGAAAGAATCCGCAACTCCGGCGGTTGAAACAGACGGACCTGATAGAAGCGCGAGCTGCCGGCGGGCTGGGGGTCGGTCCAGGACGTGGTTGTGTCCCAGGCCGAGATTCTATCTGGCAATACCGTCCAGTTCGCGTCCGTTAGAGAATCTTTGTAAAGCACCTGGTAGTCTTGGCCAGGTTCGCTGACCCACGTCATCACCGCCTGCCCTTGATCATCAAACTGCAACGAGAGAATCTGGAATTCCGGCGGTTGATACAGACGGACCTGATAAAGGCGCGAGCTGTCGGCAGGCTGGGGGTCGGTCCAGGACGTGGTCGTGTCCCAAGCCCAGATCTGGTCGGGCAATACCGTCCAGTTCGCGTCCGCCGGAGAATCCTTATAGAGCAACTGGTAGTCCTGGCCGGGTTCACTGGTCCAAGTCACAACCGTCTGTCCTTGCCCATCAGGCTGCACCAAAAGAATCTGCAATTCCGGTGGTTGAACCACAGCGATCTGATACACGCGCGAACTTCCGGCGGACTCTGGGTCGGTCCACGACGTGGTGGTGCCCGCCGCCCGGATGGTGTCGGACAATAGCATCCAGCCCTCGTCCGCCGGAGAATCCTTGTAGAGTACCTGATACTCCTGGCCCGCTACACTTCCCCATGTCAGAACCACCGGCCCTTGCTCGACAAATTGCAGGGAAACAAACGGTGTCACCGGAGGATCGCCCAAGCCCGGCACCGTGTAGGAAACCTCGGCCGAAGGAACACCCTCCACCCCGGCGGTGTCGTAGGCGGTCACCGCAAAAAAATAGGTGACGCCATCCTCCAAGCCGTCCACCGTTTGCTCAGTGCTGCCCCCACAATCCACGACGTTTCCGTAGTCGCCTCTGGCAGTGCCATAGTACAGGAAGTAGCCCGACACGTCTGCCGATGGGCTGGGATCCCAAGCCACGCCCACGCTCTGGCTGCCAGCCGAGGAGTCAGGCGTCAACACTAACGTCAATGCTCCAACCACCAAGCCAACGCGTGCTGTCACAGCTAACATCCGCATGCCTAATACGTATTTTTCTTTGCACATCGGAACAACGTCGCCGCGCCACAGTCCGCGCCGCTCAACATTCCGGTATCAACACAATTCGCAGAATGTAAGGGTTGAGAATGCGTGCGGTTATGGGAGCAAGGCAAGACCCTTCTCGGGAAAGTTATTCACAGGCAGGGGCGGACAATTCGATCCGGCCTCCGGCGGCAGCCGGAACCCTGATTGGGAAACGTTCCAAACTATCGCCGCTCCAATCGTTCCAACAATTTCCCGTGAATGCCGCCGAATTCGCCGTTTGTGAACACACACACGACATCGCCGCCTTGAACATGTTGCGCCACATGTTGCACGATGGCGTCCACATCCGGCAAATAGGCAGCGACTTTGCCCGCGGCTTTCAAGTCCTGCATCAATCGCGCCGGATCAAGCCGTTCGCGGGGCGACAGCAACTCCAACCGGGCCACTTCGGATATCACCACCCCGTCGGCATCGGCGAAGGCTGCCACAAGCTCGGTTTGAAAAATATTGCGTCGCGTGGTGTTCGTGCGCGGTTCGAAGATGGCCCAGATTTTTTGGTGGCTATATTTGATCCGCAACGCCCGCAACGTCTCGCGGATCGCCGTGGGATGATGCCCAAAATCGTCCACCACCGTTACGCCGCCGCTGATGCCGCGCACTTCCATCCGGCGTTTGATGCCTTTGAAGGTGTCGAACGCGGACTGAATCTGCTTGTTCGACAACCCGCAGTGTTTCGCGCACGCGACGACCGCCAATGCATTGCGCACATTTAATTCCCCCACAAAATTCGTATGGAACTTGAAGCTGGGAATCTCGAATTCTGTCGCCGTCGGCCCGTAGCGGATGTTGAAAGCTTGAACGGCGTTGCGTTCCCCCAGGCCAAAACGTTTCACCGGGCAAGGCGTCGCCTCCAGCAGCGGCGCCAGGTTCGAATCGTCACCATTGGCCAGCAACAGACCCTTGCGCGGGATCAACCGGATGAAGTGTTTGAACGATGTTTGGATCATCGCCAGATTTTCGAAAATGTCCGCGTGATCGAACTCNNTTCCGGCAGGTAATGAACGAACTTGCTCCGCTTGTCGAAAAACGCGGTGTCATATTCATCGCCCTCGATGATGAACCATTCACTGTCGGTGAAGCGCGCGCCTTGCCCGAAGTTGAGCGGAATGCCGCCGATGAGAAAACTGGGATTTAATCCGTTGTGCTCGAAAACCCACGTGAGCAGCGAAGTCGTCGTCGTCTTGCCATGCGTGCCGGTGACGACCAGCGAGCGTTTGCCGCGGATGAAAAACTCCCTGAGCAGTTCCGGCAATGAGCAGTAGCGCAGTTTATGATCCAGCATGAATTCCGTTTCCGGATTTCCGCGTGAAATGGCATTGCCGATGACAATGAGTTCCGGTTTGTGGGCCAGATTGCGCTCGGCGTAACCCGACATTACTTCGATCTTCCGCCCGGCAAGGAAGGTGGACATCGGCGGGTAGATGTTTTGATCCGAACCGGTGACGCGATACCCTTTTCCCTGCATCGCCGCCGCGACCGAAGCCATGGCGGTGCCGCAGACGCCGACGAAGTGGACTGATTTGATGTCCGAAAGCATGGCGTGATGATGTCTGAATCAGGAAAGCAGGAAAGCAGGAATTTATGGTTGGATTATCACCGAACCGGGTTGATTGTGCAATCAAACGCACAGGGTGTGCATTCAAACGCACAGTTCCCAGGAAGCTCGGCAGGTGGTAGGAATCTAACATGAAGAATCTCTTTGGACTTTCGGCACTATGAAATCTTCTGTCAAAAATCTCGCCAGCGTCTTGGTGGCCGCTGCTCCCAGCCTAATCCTTTTTCCGACTATGAGCCATGCTGGCGGCCAGGTTGTTGCGTGGGGAGACAACACCTACGGCCAGACCAATGTGCCACTGTGCCTGACCAACGTGGTAGCCATTGCAGGCGGCGGCTACCACAGCCTGGCGTTAAAGGCAGACGGCACGGTTGTCGGATGGAGTAATTTTAACACCCACACGAACATCGAACGCGGCCAGACAAACTATGGCTATTTTCCGCCTAACTACGGTCAGGCAATTATTCCTGCCAACCTGACAAATGTCATGGCGATTGCGGCAGGTGGCTATCACAGCGTGGCTCTGAAAACGGACGGTTCGGTTGTCGCATGGGGTGCCGGAACCAACAACACCGGCATTTCTCCCAATTATGGCCAGTCCATTGTGCCACCTGGATGCACCAATGTGGTCGCGATCGCTGCGGGTCGCAGTCACAGTCTGGCGCTGAAGCGTGATGGCAAGGTGCTCGCTTGGGGTCTAAACGCTAGTGGACAGACGAACGTTCCTGCCGGATTAAGCAACATCGTTGCCATCGGCGCGGGTTGGTACCATAGCCTGGCATTAAGAATCGACGGCAGCGTGGTCGCGTGGGGTTGGAATGATTATGGCCAAACCAACACGACAGGCTTGAGCAACATCATCGTGGTCGCTGGTGGAGGGGAACACAGTTTAGTGGCCAAGGCCGATGGCAGCGTGGTCGCGTGGGGTGACAACTTCGAGAGTGAATTAAACGTGCCGGGCGGGTTGAGTAACGTGGTGGCCATTGCGGCTCAATACTACAGTCTCGCGCTGAAGGCCGGCGGCACAGTGGTGGCTTGGGGATATAATAACTACGGCCAGACAAATGTGCCGCCCGGTCTGGCGCATGTGTTGGCGATTGGGGCGGGTTGGCACCACAGTTTAGCCCTGGTGGGGGATGGTCTGCCTGCGCTTCATGCGACTTTATCAAATCCGACCTGGAGCGCAGACGGCTTCAGCGTTGAATTGCCGACGCAAAGCGGGAGAGTCTATGCGTTGGAATACAAGAATTCTGTGACTGATAACAACTGGACGGCTTTACCGTTGGTTGCCGGCAACGGCGGCGTGCGAACGCTAACTGATCCCACCGCCGCGAGTTCACGGCGGTTCTATCGCGTCCGGCAGTGGTGAAGGATTTACCGGGCTCGGCGGCGCGAAATCTCGCTCCCTGTATCGCCGCCGCGACCGAAGCCATGGCGGTACCGCAGATGCCGACGAAGTGGACTGATTTGATTTCGGAAAACATTACAGATGCACAATATAGAGAAATCGGTGACTCAGAAAAGCGGGAAGTTGGACCGCCTCAAACCGATCTATCTGCGATTGCGTTTTCAAGTCGATCGCAAACAGATTCTCGACCGTCTTTCGGACAATCCGTCACCCGGTGGCGAGCCGGGAAGCTCTCCATCCCGAAAATGAGATTCGTCCACCAGACAGAACGCTTGCTGATTCGGACGTCGATTGGCTCGAGGCTCAAGGGTTGCTGCCTTTGGCTCTGGCTTGAGCTTCTTTGATCTGGTCGGGAGTCAGGCGTTGAGCGAGCGCGTTCATGGATTGAGTTGCCTCGGGATCGCCGTTCGCGGCCGCCTGGGAATACCACCGATAAGCTTCCACCAGGTCCTGAGTGGTGCCACGTCCCGCTTCGTAAAACGAGGCCAACTGTCGTTCGGCAATGGAAAGATTTTGGTCCGCCGCCTTTTGAAACAATTGCAGGGCCTGTGCATCGCTGCTTTCCACGCCCTGGCCGATAACATACATCATGCCGAGATTGTATTGAGACAATGCGAAACCGGCGTCGGCCGCCTTGGTGTAGAATTGGACGGTCTGGTTCAAGTCCTTGGAGACGCCATCGCCATTGTTATAGGCGATCGCCATCCAATGGAGCGCCTTGGGGTCGCCTTGTTCGGCGGCTTGCGAGTACCATTTGAGCGCTTCCGCCGCGTTCGGCTCCACTCCACGGCCTTTTACATACATGGAACCAAGAGCGGCCTGCGCCTCGGCGTAACCCTGGTTGGCGGCTTGGACATAGAAGGCGGCCACTTGCTCCGGGGTCAATGGCAGGTTGGAATCTTTCGCATTCGCCATGGCCAGTTTAAGTTGCGCCATCGCGTCGCCTTGTTCGGCGGCCTTCTGAAACCATTTGTTGGCTTCGGCACTGTCGGCGGCAACACCCTGGCCGTTGGCGTACATCAACCCCAGGTTGTATTGCGCCATCTGGTCGCCTTGCTGCGCCGACTGGGAAAACCATTTCAACGCTTCCTGATCGTCACGGGTCACTCCGCGCCCCTGGGCATACATTGTTGCCAGATTATACTGGGCCCGAGGCTGGCCTTGCTCGGCCGCCGCGCGATACCACTTGACCGCTTCGGTCAAGTCGATCTGTCCCCCCTGACCAGTGGCGTAGTAGTTTCCCAAGGCCGCCTGGGCTTTTGCATCTCCAGCGGCGGCGTTGGCTTTGAGGGTCTCGAGTTCGTAACTGGAGATGGGTTGAAGCGATTGGGACGTCGCCGTTGGGATGGGGTTGGTTTCGGTCTGAACCGGGTTCTCTGGCGGCAGGATGGCATCGCGCGCCATCCGCCTGACCCGCGGAACAGGAACCTGCCGGTTGGTGACCGCAGGTTGGGGTTCGTTCCCGGTTCGCTCTTGACCCGGACCGCATCCGGCAACGAGGACAAGCAGCATGGCCATCAAGCCGGCGGACTTGATCGGGGTAAGATCAAAAACATTTAACCAGATCATAGCTTGACTGTATCATTGAAGAGCAAGAAAAGACAAATGCTTAGTGACTGAGGTTTCCCAAGTGGGCGCATCCTGACACTGCCCC
>PLJQ01000113.1 GCA_003140275.1 Limisphaerales bacterium | reverse complement strand
TTTTTTTAGAATCTGGCGCACGCTCTCGCGGTTGATGCTCCCCAACTTGGGCCGATGACGCGCCGCCACCGTCAGGAGCCGAATCGTCCAGCGCACCGCCCCTTCCGGCGGTTGGCTGCACGCCAAGGCGACCACCTCCGCCTCTTGGTGGGTGGCATACTTGAGCGGTTGACCGGAACGCGACACGTCATACAAGGCGTAGTCCAAGCCCTTCTCCTGATAGGCGGAACGCGTGCGCCAAATCACCATGCGGCGGACGCCCAAAACTCGTTGCATTTGCGCCACCGGCACCGAGTTCGCCAAGCCCAACAAGATATGACTGCGGGTCGCTTCCCGGGCCAAATGCTCGCCTTGCGAACGGAACAGCTCCAGAAAACGGCGGTCGCGAGCCTTCAGGACGAACGATCCAGTTCTCATGCGGAAACGGATATAGTGTAATGTTACTATATTGTCAACGTACTAGCGATGAGAATCATTGGCGTCTTAAGAAAAGCATGTCGCCATGACGCCGGGGGATGCTCATCGGAACGAAGCCTTGCTGAAAAAGAAACTCTTTCAACTCCGGATAGAGCACGCCGCCATCGTAATAAGGCACTGTTGAAACCTCCACAATCACCGCTTTAACCGTAGCCAACGTTTTCTCCGCTCCGCGCACGACCAGCAACTCCGCTCCCTGAACATCCGCTACCAATACATCCACGCGACCCATGTACCCGGTTTCGCTTATCACTCCGTCAAGTGTTCGGGTTGTCACGCTATGCCTTCTTCCGGTTTCACGAACGTGGCGCCAACGCCGGAACGATTCAATCGTGGGACGGAAAATCGAATTCGACCCGCCGTCATTGCTGAATTCGGAGAGTTCGGCGTGGCCGTCGTCCCTGTCGGTCAACAAAGCACAAAATGTCCGGTGTTGGGTGGCGCCAGCCATTCCCGTCTCTGTGTGTTTGGCAATAATCTTTGCCAGCCGGTCGTGGATGTCCGGCGATCCCTCTATCCACAAAATATCGCGGTAGCCGCAGGCCTCGTATTTCTCGCGTTCCTGTGCCAGATGGGCGCCGACATGCACCAGGGTTCGCAATTCCAGATGGGGAGAAGCAATTCGTTTCAGGAGCATCACCGGATCGGCCCGGCGCCGAAGGACCCTAAGGATGATATCTTTGATCATCCAGATTATCTTCCGTAAGCCAACCGCTCGGCCAATCGCTCCGGCAGGCCGGCGTCGAGAATCTTCTTTTGTGCCGCCGCGATGTCGTATTTCAGCCGGCGCAGTTCAATGGTGCCTTCGTCCATATCATACACGACGTAACCCGCTTTCGGATTTCCGTCGCGCGGCTGGCCGACGGCACCAACATTCACAAAGTATTTTTTGCCCGGCTCGACCTTGAATTTGGAATACGTTCCACCCCGCACCATGCTGTCGCGAATGAAAGCCACCGGCACATGCGTATGGCCAAAGAAGCAAACCGAGGTGTTCTGGTACGTGAAACTCGCCGCCGCCGCCAGTTTGTCGAAAACATAACCCCAACGTTGCGGGCCATCGAGCGTGGCATGCACCATGGAAAAACTGGCCACCATTCGCAGATACTTGAAATCCCGCAACCACTGCCGATCTTCGTCGTTCAACTGCCGCCGTGTCCAGTTGACCGCTTCCGCCGCGTGCGGGTTGAATCCTTCCAGCGGATCTTCGGAGGAACAGTATTCGTCGTGATTGCCTTTCACGCAGGGCATCCCCATGCTGCGGATGATATCCAAACACTCCTTGGGATTGGCGTTGTAACCCACCACATCGCCCACGCAGGCGTAATGAGTGCATTTCTGTTCCTTGATGTCCTCCAGAACAACCTGCAACGCCTCCAGATTGGAGTGTATGTCAGCTATGATTGCGTACCGCATTTCAATCTTTTTCTCTCACTATTTCGAACCCGCGAAATTCGTTCGTCGCTTCTTCCCAAATCACTTTTTCATCTCGCATGAAGTGTCCCACTTCCGACTCGCGAATCGCCCGGCGGAACGATTCCAATTCTTTTTTGTCACCTTCCGTCAGCAGTTCCACCCGTCCATCCGGCAAGTTGCGAACCGTTCCGGTCACTTCAAACCCGCTCACTAACGCCTTGACACTATATCGAAAACCGACGCCTTGCACCCTGCCCGAATAAAAAATGTGCATCCGGCATCGTTTCATAACATAAAACCAGCGCGCTCCGCCGCTTAACTCACGCCTCGCCGGGTCAAGACCACCAGCTTCGCTTGTTTTAACTGACCATGATAAAGCCACAACCACGCCGATTCACGCAACGATTTTTGTTCGCTCGGCTCTGACTCAACCGACACTCGACCCACCGAAGGCGCAAAATCCCCGATTCTATTCCTTCCTTTGCTGCGCGCGCCGTTTGGCTTCGAGCAAACGACTGGTCGTGCTTGCCGGCTCTTCCGGCTTGGGTGGGACATTTTCCCTCGCCGGTCGGCCCTGCATCCCATTTGGTTCGACCTTATTTTCGGCAGCAGCGAGCAGCACTGGTTTCTCGGGCTGAAACAACTCCGTTTTCGGATGAATTGCCGGCGCGGTCTGGGTTGAACGCACCTGTTCGCGTCGAGTCAACAAAGCGGCCAGGGACTCGTCCGCCTCCGGTGTGCGCGGCACGCCGCGCCAGAAGAACAACCATCGACGCAAACTCCGCGTGGAGCGCAGCCACTCCTCGCGGTCGAGTTGAATCCGCCGCACCGCCACATCCAGCAGGAATAATACCACGGTCAGCTTTAACAACCACTCCCACAAGTCGCGTGGCTGAAAAGTTTTTTGCCGGTCATGCATGAACGGGTTCTCTGCGAGGTTGGCGGGATTCAACATCTTTCCGCCGCCGCTTTCAGCCAGTCGTCGCAGCAAATTCAAGTTTGCCTCCGGGGCGTTGAATTCCGGCGAATAATTCACACTGGCGCCCACCACTTGCGACCCGCGCAATTGTCCCTCCTTCAAGTCCATTAAATTCATCAGATACGCGCCCACCTCTCGCGTTGGAAAACGCGCCTCGTAATGGCCCGGCCCAGTCTGTTCCAGGCGCACGGTCTGCCGTTCGCCCTTCGGACCAACCACCACCATTTGCAAATTCAAAAAGTTCTGGTAACCACCTTTCTCGTCCACGGCTTCGACGCTGATGTGCCCGTCGCCTTTTTCAACGGAAACTTCAGTTGTGAAGTCCGCGTTTTCCAAACGCCGCAAACTCCATTGTGCAATCTGCGACCAGAATTGCCGGTACTTCTCCCAGCCAAGCCAGTTCTTCGCCCACTTCGCTTTCGCGTCTGATGTGAACGCCGCCGCGCGTCCCAAACCATACTGCCAATGCGCCAGAAGCGGATCGCCTTTGTCTGTCAACAACGGCACCTCGGCACGCGGTTTTGGCGTCGTCGCCACGTAGCCAAGTAACTGCGGGTATTCGTTCGCGCCGATGCCCCGCACCAATTCGCTCGCAGCCGCATATTGCGGATTGAATGGCTCTTCAAAAATCGCTGATTTCAAAATCACGGCTGCTTCCTTGATGAAGATTTGTGGCAGGTCGTTCGGCGACGTCACATTGTAAAACCTTCCGCGCCCCTGGTCAGCGATGGCGATCATCGTATCCGGCCCCGCGTGACCGGCGATCAACACCGTGCTCACCGTGATTCGGTCGCCGACGATCGCCTGCATCAACTCCTTCATCGGCGCGCCGGGATCACCGTCGCTGAAGACGATCATGTGCTTGAGATTGGCGCTCGATTTTTTCAAACCTTCGTGCGCCATCGACATGACGTCTTGGAACGACGGCAAGTCTCCCTGATTCATCCCGTCGATTTGGCGTCCCAACGCCTTTTTGTCGCCCACCGTCGTCATGGGAAAGAGCCATCGCTCCGTGCCGTCCCACAACACCACCCCTTTTTCGTCTTGCGGCCCGAGCGCGTTCAACGCACCGATTGCCGTAGCGCGCGCCACCTGGTTGCCGTTGTTGAATTCCATGCCGTGCATCACCAATGCTAACGCGCCTTTCGGCAAAACCTTTTTGCTGTCCAGTTCCATGTTTACCGGCAGCGTCGCTTCCAGCGGCGTGCCGCGATACCCGCCTGCGGCGTATGTCTGATCACCGCCCACACAAACCAGACCCACGCCGAAATCGCGTACGGCGCTCTCCAGCAACTTCTGTGAATCAGTGCCTAGATCGCCGGCAGCCACGTTGCTCAAAAATATCGCGTCATAACTTTGCATCTCGGCCAAGCTGCTGGGAAAACCATTCACCCTCTTCACGATGACCTCCAACCGCGAGGATTGCAGTGCGGCCACCAACGGTTTGTCCGGTTCAGGATCAGCGGAAATCACCAGCACGCGCGGTTCGCCACGAACGCTCGTAAAAGCGCTGGCGCGATTATTCTGCGGCACCGAATCGCCCGCGGCTTCTACACGCACCTCGTAACTGTAGAAGCCCGGCTCGGAGAGCGACTGTGGAAACGTAAACAAATTCTTGCCAGCGGACAGTTCGACCTTTTGTTCGCCCAAATATTGTTCGTTGCGATACAGCCGCACCGTGGCCGACTGGGCCTCGTCGGACTGCACAAAAATCTTGGCCTCGAATGCCTGTCCCTTCTTTATTTTTGGCGGCACGCTCAGTTTTTGCACGGCCACGTCGTTGCTGCGCGCAATTCCCAGCGGCACGACATCCACCGTCACGTCCAGGGGTTTGGCCGCCAACACCGCCACGAGGGCGTCGCCAATGTTTTCGTTCCCGTCCGACAGGAGCACCAGACGCTTTTGTCCGGTTTCGGGGAATGCTGCTGTGCCGAGGCGTAGCGCGCCAGCGAGGTCCGTTCGTTCCGTGCCGACTACCGCTTGGATTTTTTGCTTAGCAAACGCTTCGTTCGGTATCCGATCGATGCTTGCGTCCGTGCCAAAAACAATCGTGCCCACTTTGTCTACCGGCTTCTTTTGAGGTGTCATCTTGTAGATGAGATCTTCCGCGACTTCTTGTTGCTGCGAAGGAATGCTATCTGAACGGTCGAGCAGGAAAAAGACGTTCATCCCTTCCAAAGGCCGACGCCACTGCAGCCCGGCCAGCGCGAAGACCACGGCAAGGACGATCACCAGCCGCATTCCCAACACCGTCCAGCGTCGCCACGCGCTGAGTTGCGCGTCGGATCTCCAACCCAGCCAGACCACCCACGGCACCGCGACCAGCAGCGCGAGCAACCACCAGGGATGCGTGAACTGGAAGTTCATCTTGATTTCGCAGCCGCCGACGTGAGGAGGCGGTCAGACTTTTCTTGGGCCTTTGCAAGTTCCGAATTCCCGAACCGCCTCCTCACGTCGTCGGCCACATTCCCGCGTCGGATAAATTTCTGAACTCGATGATTCCCGGCGTCCGCCACGTAAAGATTTCCGTGGGAATCCAGCGCAATTGCCCACGGGTTGCTGAACCGTCCGGGCGTGGCGCCTGAGCCGCCCAAAATTTCCACGGGCTGGTTGTACGCATCAAAAATCTGCACCCGGCTGTTTCCGAACTCACACACAAATTGCGTCCCGTTCGCGTCCACGCGGACATCGTAAGGATAACTCAGCTCGCCCTTGCCGCTGCCTGCCTTGCCGTAGCTGCGCAACCATTTTCCGTCTGGTGAAAATACTTGGACGCGATGATTGCACGAATCCGCCACATAAACCCGGTCCGCCGCGTCAATCCCCAAACCTTCCGCGCGATTAAACTCGGCGGTGCCGATGCCGGCGTGACCGAAACTACCCAGCCATTCCACTTGTGTCGGTGAAGTGTTCTCCCTCTTTTGGGGGAGAGGGCCGGAATGAGGACGAGCTAAATCGTTTCTATCGGTACGCAGCGCAAATCTCTGTACCCGATCCACCAACGTATATTCACTGATGAAAATGTCGCCACGCGAATTGATAGCAACTGAGCGCGGCAAAGTGAGTTGGCCGTCGTTCGTGCCGTGAGTTCCCCATTGCGCCAACAACCTGCCTTCCGGCGAGAAATGATTGACCCGCTGATAATGCGGCTCGATTACGAGGATGTTGCCGTCCTTGTCGCAAGACATTCCTTTTGGTTTGCCAAGTTCGGTCTGCGGCATCTGCCAGGACAAAATGAATTTTCCGTCCGGCGAGAATTTCTGCACACGCCCCGTCATGTCCACGACGTACAGGTTGTCCTGCTTGTCCACCGCCACGGAACGCGGCTTGTTGAATTGCCCGACGCCGGTTCCGCGTGATCCGATGATTTGCACTCGCTCAAAAAAATGGCTGTCCAGCGGCGCTTCATTTGAAGGCGACTGCGGCGAACAGCCGGCCAACCCGATCGCTAAAATGCCGGTAAACGTCATCGAGGCGTTACGCTTGCTCCACGCGACACGCAACGCCCCACACGTTCCCCACACCGCCAGTGGCATGACCGCGAGGGCAAGCAGGATCAAACACAACGCATTCACCTGCGCATTGTGCCCGTAATGAAGCAGATTGAAAATTCGCAATGCGAGCGTTTCACCACCGGGCGGCACGACCAGCACCATCGATTCCACGTCCCACAGGCAGAGGAGGTAAATCACATACCACGCCGCGAACACTTGCGGCGCGATCTGCGGCCACAGTACGAACCGCAGCATCTGCCATCGCGTTGCGCCTTCCAGCTTTGCCGCATCCGTCAAATCCGAATCCACGCTGCCGACTGCACGACGTGCCGCCATCCAGCCCAAGCCGAAGTAGCGAATCACAAACGCCAGCACCACAATTCCCGCGCTTTGATAAAACGCCGTCAGTACCCGGTTGTTAAACAAGTGAATCAAAGCAATGCCGAGTAGCACCCCGGGAATGAAAAACGGAAACCATGCGACAGTTCCAAGGTAGGGACGGCGCGCTGCGCCGTCCGTTTGAACATGCGCGCGATTCGTTAACACCAGCGCCAAGGCTACCGCCGCCGCCGCTGCCAGTGCTGCGAACCAGAATGAATTCCAGATTGCGCCCGTTCCCGCCTCCACGGCGCCGGTCAATTCCGACCACGTCCGGTTCGTCATTGCGATTTGCGTCAGCGGCATACCGACGGACAACGCGGTTAACATCAGCGCAACCGTTCCACAGCCGATATGCCACTTTGAACCGAGCTGTCGGCGGAAAACTCGCGCGGACACAGTACCCTGAATTCGTGGCCACCGGACATTGCACCGTGAGGTCCAAGCCAGCAGAATCAACGGCGCAATCATCAGCGGGATGCTGAGCGTAAGCGCACCCATTGCATCGAACTGCGTGTTGAATCGCACCCACATCTCATCCGGCAGCACTTTGGTTTGCAGGATCGCCGGCACGGCAAAGTTGTTCAGCGCCAGCACGAACGTCAGCACCGCCGCCAGTGCCAGTTCGCCGCGAGCAACTGGCAGCAGCAATCCACGAAGCAACGCCCAACCCATGACCGCGGGATCAGCTTCCAAATGCGCCGCCTCCAGCCGTTGCCAGGCACTCAACACGGTGAATAAAGCGATTGGCCAGAGCATCAGCGAAAGAATCCAAATCGTTCCGCCGAGCGAATAAATCCGGAACGGCAACCACGACCGCAACACTCCGTAATCGCCGAGCAAATCCAGCCAGCAATTCGTGACTAGAAACGGTGGCAACGCCAGCGCTACAACTGCCAGCGCAAGAAATACATTTCGCCATCGCGCTTCCAACGTCGTCAGCCACAACGCTGCGACGAGGCCGTAACTTACTGCCAGCGCCGTTGTCGTTCCGGCGACCAGCAGACTGTTTTGGAGCAACGGCCAGTTCATTTTGGACTGCGGTGGCAAGCGAAGCGCGACCCCGCTTTGGCGACGCAGCCACAACTGATCAGCCAAGCAAAAGCGCCGTCGCCGCTGCGCTCTGCCGGCGCACTCCAAAGGCTTCGCCGGTGTTCGCTGATGTCAGAGCATTCTTTCATCTCAGAAAGATTTCGTTCAGTTGTTTGGTTGTCGCTTCCAAATCTCGCAGGAGCAAATCCCAATCGGGGTTTAGCGCTTTCTCTCGGAGGGACGAGCTACGCGGGTCCCTAACTTCTGTCTCAGTCGTTGATTTAGGGACTCGTATAACTCGTCCCTCCGATGATTCGAGCGCATCGGCCTGCACCAACTTCTCCGCCACTTCACGGCGCTGGAGGTAATCAAATAGCTTCTGCGCGTTGGCTGGATGCGGGGCGTTGCGGATCACGGCAACGGTGTTTGGGATGAGCAACGATTCGTCGGTGAGTGGCAATGCGGCGATGGGCAATCCCTCGCGTTGGCCGGCTGCGATGTCGTCCGAGTCCGTCAAACCAATCCATGCCCCGCCACGGGCGACGAATTTCACAACGACGGAATTGCCGTCCACGACGAACGGTTTGTTCGCCGCAAGCGCGCGACACCACGCGAGCCAGCGATCCTGGCTCCAATGTTGTCGCAGGGCCTGAAAGTGCGTGGCCGTCGTGCCGAATTGCGGAAAGGCCAGCGCGACTTTTCCGCGCCAGATTTCGTTCGTGAGGTCGAGCAGTGATTTCGGAGCATCTGCCAGCGAAAGTTTGTTCGTGTTGATGACGATGCGGCGGCTGCGGTAGCCGAATGCGGTCCAGCCGTTGGTTTTGCGGAACACGTCCTGCACGGCGAGTTGGCGCGTGCGCATTTCTTCGTTGCCCCAGAACACGTCGCATTGAGGATGACTGCCCTCGGCCAACAAACGATTCGCCAGCCCGACGGTTTTCACCGCCTCGTTGTCATAAACGGCTTTGACCTTGATGCCGGTCTCCTTCCCGAACTCAGTTAGGATTGGCTCGGCATAGACTTGGTCTTGCGCGGCGTAAACGATTACCACTTGGCCGGATTGCGTCCACGACTTGATTCGCGCTAAGACCGGGAGAAGTATGCCAGCCAAGATGCCAATTATCGCGATGACAACCAAGAGATAGGCCTGTGACCCATAAATCATCATGTCCCTAAACCAATGGTCCTTTTCTTCCGGAGGGTTGCTCATCTCGCCGTCCTCCTAGGAAAACCGAAATGCAATCGGGCAGCGCCGATTGCGCTGACGAGCCGCCCGCCCACCACTCCGCACTCCGCACTCCGCACTGTGCGTTTCATACGGTCCTCCGATGGTAATACCACCACTCGAACAGCAGCACGAGCAGGGCGAGCGCCGCAATCGTGCGCCACAACTCCATGTTCGCGCGCTGCAACGTCGTCGCGCTCACTTTGGCGTATTGGCCAATCTGCAATTCGTCACGTGGCTTGATATTGCTCTCCGCCGCATCCAGCAGGTTCACGCAAAAGACCGTTTCATTCGTGCCGGCGCGCAGCCGATACGTCCCTTGTTTGAATGTGTCGCCAAAAACAATTTCCTTGGTGATGGCGTCAACCTCCAGCGGTTTGGTTGTGCCATCAGGCAAGGTGATCTGCGCGCTGCTCTCCGGTTGCAAGAGACCGAGCCGAAACGGATCCCCCGCGTGAACCAGAAGCTGACTGCTCTTCGTGCTCGCGGGGTTCAGCCATTCCACCGCGTTGGCGATGAAGATGGGAAACGAAACGCGCAACGGCCAGGTGCTTTGCAACGTATCGAACCCGATCCAGATAATGCGCTGCCGGCCCAGTTCGCCCGTGNNGCCACCGCCAGCACCAGCGGCGACTGCGGCGCGTCCACGAGAGACACCGCCCACGAGGGCGTCTTGACGGTGAGACTTTCGGCCACCTGCACGTTGTCGAACCCGGCGTAACGCAGCAATGGGTGCGCGGATTTCCAATCCACAATCGCCGGCCCTTCCACTTTCGACACACTGTCGAACCAGTTCGTGTTGGCGACGTGAATCGCCAGCACGCTGCCTTTTGGCCAGACGGTGGGGATCACGTCATCGAGCGCCACGAGGTCGAAGCCGGCGGCGGCATCAGTCAAATCGTTCGCCGTGGTGAGTTGCACATTGGCCGCCGCACGGAACGCCTTTTCCAAGAAACGATTGCCGCGCGTGACCAGCAACACCTTCACCGGTTGCGGGAGCAGGCTGACAATGGACGCCTGGTTATCAACCGCCAGATCATCCTTGGCCGTCAGGCGCACGGTGAAAACGCCGTCCTTCGATTGTGCCGCCAGAAAAATCTGCGGCGACGTTTCGCCCGGCGGAATGGAGAGCGGGCGTGTATCGAGCAACCGTTCTTCAAATCGCAACTCCAACTCCGTTTGCATTGTGTTCGTCGAAAAGTTAACGACGCCGGCGTAAATGGCGCGCTGCGTGGCGTCGTCGGGATTCGCGCGCACGTCGAGCGTCGTGATGCCAAGATTATTCGCGCTCTTGCCGACGCGATGATAAATCAGTGGCAGGGCTTTGTTTTCAAACTCACTCAAGTCCGAGACCGCACCGTCGCTGAACAGATGAATCTCCGGATTGCTCTCCTTGCCCCGATCGCGCACGAGCGACTCGGCCATCTTCAACGCGGGTACAAGACGAGTCGGCGAGTCCACTGCGGCGCACGATTGCAGGGCGCGGCGCAACGCCGATTTTTCACTGGTCTCGGATTGTTTGACCTCCGTGTTGGCCGCCACCTGCAGCACGACCATCTTGTCGTTGTCCTGCAAACTGTCCACCCACTTGAGCGCCTCGGCACGCGCCTTTTCAAACCGCGACGGCGTTTCATCGGTGCTTTGCATCGACGCCGAAGCGTCAAGGATGACCACGCGCAACTGACTGTTCCTGGCTTTGGTGGCAAAGTAAGGTCGGGACAATGCGAGAACCGCCAACAGCAATAGAAGAATCTGCAAAATCAGCAGCCAGTTGTGGCGGAGTCTTTGGAACGGCGCGCTGGCCTGGGTTTCCGCCAGAAATTTTTGCCAGAGCAGTGTGCTGGAAACCAGCTTCGCCACCCGCTTGCGTTTGAGCAGATAGAAGATGATGACCACGGGGATGGACGCTGCGAACGCAAAAGCAAGGGGCGACAAAAAGCTCATCCCCACACCTCCGACTTCCTCAACTGCTTCAATAGCAAGTCCTGCAAATCCATGTTGGACGGCGCCATAAAAAAGTTGATGCCGCGTTTGGTTGTGAATTCGCGCAGGCGCTGGATGAAATTCTGGACGGTCTGCTGATAAGCCTTCATGCGGTAGCGACCGAACGTGACCTCCTGCAAGCCGCCGCTCTCGGAATCCACGAGGCGCAAATCGCCGAACGTGGTGGGCGCGAGTTCTTCGGGAGCGAGGATTTGGACGGCGTTCACCTGAAAGCCGCGACCGACCAGTGCGGTGAGGCCGGCTTCGTAGCCCGCTGGGTCAAGAAAATCGCTTAGGACGACGGCGAGGCCGGCGGTGCAGGCTTCCAACGCGCCGCGGCGCAACGCTTCGTTCAAATCCGCGCCACCGCCGGCGGTGAGCGCGGAGATGTTTTGGAAGAATTGCATGGACGATTTTCTCCCGCGCACCGAGCGCAAAGCACCGAGCGCCGCTAGCTCGGCGCTAGTCTTTTCCAAACTGATGCCTGCGCCCGGAAACGGTACGATACTCACGCGATCAAATCCGCACAATGCCACGTAGCCGACTGCCCCCGCGACCTGTCGGGCGAAATCAAACTTGCGCGGCTCACCGAAGGTCATGGACTCGCTGGCGTCGAGGAAAATGCGGACGGGCAGTTCGCGCTCCTCCTCGTAGAGCTTGAGGAAGAGGCGTTCGAGGCGGCCGTAGAGATTCCAGTCGAGGTGTCGGAAATCGTCGCCGGGGACGTAGCTGCGGTGGTCGGCGAACTCGACGGATTGCCCGCGCGCGCGACTGCGTCGCTCGCCCTTGGCGCTGCTCTTGGCGCGCCGTGCGGCGAGCAATTGGAATTGCTCGAGGCGGCGCAGGAGTTCGGGTGTCAGCAGGTTTGCCATAGGATTTAACGCAAAGGCGCAAAGGCGCACAGTCATGGATTCGTCGTCCTCCTTAGATATTTGCGAAGACTATCGCCGTGCTCTGCAATTCGCCCTTCAAACTGGTTTATCCCGCCGACGGAGAAAACCCGCAGGTGATTGCCGTTTGACTGCAACAATTCTGCGATAGGCTCATGAGTTGAAATGAAATCATATGCTTATCCATTTGATGC
>PLJQ01000107.1 GCA_003140275.1 Limisphaerales bacterium | reverse complement strand
TCTCTGGAATCAGTAACCGGGGGGTACTTGTCAGATGTACACGCCGTGCGGCCGTGCGGGTGGCTCGAAGAAACGACTTGCGTTAATGCAGTTCATGCTTCAATTTTCTCGCCCGCCGGGTAAGTTTCGAACATGTCGCAGCGACAAAAGATTCCCATCGCCCTGACCATCGCCGGCTCGGACAGCGGCGGCGGGGCGGGAATTCAGGCCGATTTGAAAACATTCGCGTCGCTCGGCGTTCACGGCACCAGCGCCATCACTTGTATCACCGCGCAAAACCCCCGTGGTGTCCGGGCGATCCAGTCCTGCAAACCGGAAATAGTGCGCAGCCAGATCGAAGCGGTGTTTGAGGAATTGCCTCCGGCGGCAGTCAAGACCGGCATGTTGTTTTCAGCCGAAATCATCCGTGTGGTCGTCGCTTTATTCAAACGCGGTCGGCGACCGCCGTTGATTGTCGATCCGGTGATGCTGGCCACCAGCGGAGGGCGACTCCTCAAGCCGTCTGCCATGAAGATCATGCAACGGGAACTGCTGCCCCTTGCCACTCTGGTGACACCCAACGCAGATGAAGCCGAAATCTTGAGTGGCCGAAAAGTCAGGTCGGTCGAGGATTTGCGCGCAGCGGCCAAGGACATGAACGCACGTTACGGCTGCGCGGCGCTGGTGAAAGGTGGGCATCTGACCGGCCTGAAGGAAGCCGTGGATATTTTTTTTGACGGGCAGACCGAACTGTTGCTGACCGCGCCCTTTGTCAAAGGCGTTTCCACCCACGGCACCGGCTGCACTTATTCAGCAGCGATTGCCGGATATCTGGCGCTAGGCCACGCCCTGCCTCAAGCCGCGATGCTGGCAAAGGAATACATCACGCAAGCCATCGGGCAAAGGATTACCGTAGGAGGACACAGCGTCTTGAACAGTTTTTGGCGGGTGCATGAATAACAAAAAGACTTTTATCCAATCATGGTTTTTTATGCGGTGGGCGCTGCCGTGCTTTATGGCGCGCATCAAATTTTTACCAAAATGGCTTCCGATAGAATCAGCGACGGGCTTGGCGGGTTACCTGCGTTTCTTCGACAAATGGAATCAAACATCGAGTGCGTCGGGGGTTTACTCGAAAAAATTTGAGTGATTTTCATCCGACAAGCGTATAATCTCAGTGACAGTTAAACAAAAACCTATGAAAAGCATCAAAACCCTGACCGTGGCGGCTCTCCTTACCGGTTTCCTGGCTTCTCCTTTCACCGGGCAAACTGCGGAGACCAAAGACGACAAGACAACCGCCAAACCCAAGCCGTACCTGCTGAAGACTTGCATTGTCTCGGACGAAAAACTCGGCGGCGACATGGGCGAGCCTTACGTCTTCACCCACGAAGGCCGCGAAATCAAGCTCTGCTGCAAGTCCTGTCTGAAGGATTTCAACAAGGCCACCGCCAAATTCGTCAAAAAGCTCGACGCAGCGGAAAAGAAAGCCAAGAAATCCTAAGTTAATGTCAAATTTCAGCTTGGAACGAACTCCAGGCGATGCTAGGGTGCAAGTGTGAAAAAGGTTGTTGCCATTCTGTTTAGCCTGGTGTTGTTGCTGTCGCAGAGTCTTTTTTTCGTCGGCGCGGCGGCGCAATTGGCAACAACCGAAGGCCGTCACTGCGGATGTGATACTCAGCGGTGTTGCGTAAACAAATCCGCTCCTGAATCTTCTTCACTGCCACTCGCCCCCGTTCGTTCCAATAATCCGTCGCAATCGATTTGGCTCCAGATTTGGGCGGCGACGTCCTTTGCCTTGCCGGCCCCTCCGGCATCAGAACTTTCCTCCGTATATTCTTTCATTCCGAAAGCAGGCAGCGCTCCGCTTTACCAGCAGAACTGCGCCTACCTGCTCTGAGTTTTTCTCCTTCCCGCCCGTAGTGTGCCGTGCGCAGACGCATTGCGGACATTTTCCATCGTTTTTGCGCGGGTTTAACCATTTGTCCTGTTCCGTATGAAAATCGTTTTTACAATTTATTTTGCCGTTGTCGCCGCCGGTCTGGCATCGGCGGGTGAACCGGAGCCGCATCACGCGGCCCCCACGAGCGTGATTCAGATCACGCCCGCGTTCATCAATGAACTCGCGGAAGAAATGCGTACCAATCACCCGGCCTTGAAAGCTGCCGGAGCGCGTACGCAAGCCGCCGAAGCGAACGCCGCGGCCGTGCGGTCGTGGGAAGACCCAACGCTTCGGCTGGGCGGCGTGGGCGCCAGGCGGGAATTTCGCGCGAGCGATGGCGACCTGATTTATGGCGTCGAACAAAAGCTGCCGCTCTTCGGCAAACCCCAGTTGGCGCGGGGTGTCGCCCAAACCGAACTCGCCACCGAACAGGCCAACACCAATTACCAGTTTCAAATTCTACGGCGTGAACTCGCCAAAGCGCTTTTTAAATCGGCGCTCGCAGACCGCCTCGTGGGAATTGGCGAACAGGACCTTGTCTGGCTCGACACTCTGGTGGCGGCGACGGAGCAGCGTTATCGCGCCGGCACCGCTACTCAAATTCAGTTGCTGCGCGTTCAGAGCGAGCAGGCAAAACGCGCCGAGCAGCTCCGCACGGACAAACTGCGACTCGGCCACGAACAGTTTGGGATGAATCGCATGTTGAATCGCAACCTCCACGAAACATGGCCGCGGTTGCAACTTCCGGAGGTGGCTTCCGCTCTCGTTTACAACCAGCAACTCGTCAATCTGGCCGTCAAGTACGAACCGAAACTCAAAGTCCTTCAACAGCAAATCAAACAAGCCGAAGCGACTGCGACGTTGACCCGACGCCAACGCCTGCCCAACGTGAGCCTGGGTTTTGAGGGTCGAAATTACACCGGCGACGGCAGTTCTCGCCAGGACATGGTGACCTTAAGTTTTAATCTGCCTTGGGCGAACTTTAGCAGATACCGCAGCGACATCAAACGCGATGAAGCCAGACTCAAGGCCGCCGAACTCGACGCAACGGATTATGAATTATCCGTGCAGGAGGAAGTTCATCATTTGACCGTGTCCATCGACGCCGCACGGCGCGAAGCCTTGCTCTATCGCGATGAGATTATTCCGCGCGCGGAGCAGGCATTGAAGAGCACCCGTTACGCCTGGGAAACCGACAAAGGCATGTTCGCCGACGTCCTCGACGCACGCCGGATGTTGCTGGACGGACAGTTGATGTATGCCCGCGCCGTGGCCGAGCAATACGAGACGATGGCGGAGTTGGTGCTCTGCTGTGGCCTGGGCGATTTCGAAGCGCTGCAAATGATCGGCGTGCAAACCGAACCCGCAAAATCCCAACCGGACAAACCGTAAAGAAAGGAAAACCGTGAAAATCAAAATGATCCGCTCATTTCAAATACTCGCAGCATTCGCACTCATTGCGGTGCTGATGGTGACAGCTTCCTGCTCGAAGCAAGGAACCGAACACACTCACGATCCCAACGTTGACTACTACACCTGCTCGATGCACCCGACCGTGAAGTCGCACGATCCGAAGGGGAAGTGTCCGATATGCAACATGCCGCTAATCCCGGTTTACAAAAAAACCGGCACGACCAACACTCCAACGGCCCAACCTCAAGGCCACGATCACGCCGCGATGCTCGCCGGTCAACCAACCGGCAAGGGCATTTCCGAAGATCACACGTCGGACTTTTTTGTTCCGACCAATCGGCAACAACAGATCGGTGTGACTTATGCCGCCGTCGAACGGAAGCCGTTGCGTTCCACTATCCGCGCCGTCGGCAAGGTCGGCTTTAACCTGCAACAGCATTGGGATTACGTGGCGCGGGTTGAAGGTTACGTGGAGAAGCTGTTTGTCTTTTCGCGCGGTGAAGTGGTGGAAAAAGGCCAGCCGCTCTTGACGATTTACAGCCCCGACCTGTTGACCACGCAACGCGAATTGGTCAATCTGCTGCGGTTGCGCGACGAGGCACGCGCAAAAGATTCAAAGTCCGCTGTCAGCAGCATGGACGGCTTGATTGAGTCCGCCAAGTTCCGGTTGAGCCAATGGAATCTCACCGACAAACAAATTGCCGAACTCGAACAGACCCGCAAGCCGCAGGAAGTGCTCACGCTTTATTCGCCCTTCAAAGGCGTGGTGCAGGACTTGATCGTCAACCAGGGCCGCAAGGCGATGGTCGGCGATCATCTGGTGGACGTTGCTGATTTGTCCGTCGTCTGGGTCTGGGCGGAATTTTATCAGGAGGAACTGGCGCTCATCAAAAAAGACTTGCCGGTCACGATCACAACATCGGCGTACCCGAATGAAAAATTCACCGGAAAAATTGTCCTCGTCGATCCCTTCATGAATGAAGCCACACGCACTGGCCGCGTGCGGTTCGACATCGACAACCCGGATTTTAAATTGCGGCCCGATATGTATGTGAACGTCGAGTTGGGATTGGACGCGGGCGAGGGAATGGCGGTTCCCATCAGCGCCGTGATGCCCACCGGCAAACACAACATCGTGTTTGTTGACAAGGGCGCGGGAAAACTGGAGCCGCGATTTGTGGAATTGGGCCGCAAATTTGGCGACGACTACGCGGTTGTCTCTGGTTTGAAAGAAACCGATCGCGTTGTCGCCAGCGCCAATTTCCTCATCGACGCCGAAGCTAAAATTCAGGGAGCGCTGAAATCATGGTAGATCAGGATTCACAATCAACTGTGGCCGCTCCGACGATGATCGAAAAAATCATCGAAGCCAGCGCGCGCAACAAATTCCTCGTCTTCATCCTTGCGATTTTCGCCATCGCCGCCGGCATTTGGGGACTACGCCAAACCCCACTCGACGCCATTCCCGACCTCAGCGACGTGCAGGTGATTGTTTATACCGATTGGGAAGGCCGTTCGCCTGATCTCGTTGAAGCGCAAATCACCTACCCAATTTCCACGCGCTTCATCGCCGCGCCCAAGGTGAAGTTCGTTCGTGGCGAATCGATGTTCGGCAAATCGTTCGTCTATGTGATTTTTGAAGATGGCACGGACATTTACTGGGCGCGATCGCGGGTGATTGAGTACTTGAGCGCCGTGCGCGGTTCGCTGCCCGAGGGCGTGAACCCGGTGATGGGGCCGGATGCCACGGGCGTCGGCTGGGTGTTCGAATACGCGCTCGTCGATGAGACCGGCAAACACAATCTTGCGGAGCTGCGCTCGTTTCAGGATTGGACGCTGCGCTACGCGCTCGAATCGGTCAAAGGCGTGGCGGAAATCGCGCCCGTCGGCGGCTTCGTGAAGCAATATCAAGTCGATCTCGATCCGAACAAACTTGCTGCGTACAACATTCCGCTTAAAGACGTTATCGACAAAATTCGCATGTCGAACAGCGACGTCGGCGGGAAAATCTTTGAAGTGGCCACGACGGAATACTTCGTGCGCGGTCGCGGCTATATCAAAAGCGTTGCGGACATCGAGAACATCCCGCTCAAGGTTGATAAGGGGACGCCCGTTTATGTCAAGCAGGTCGGCACCGTGCATCTCGGCCCGGACCTCCGTCGCGGCGTCGCCGAACTGGATGGCAAAGGCGAAGTGGTCGGCGGCATCGTGGTAATGCGTTATGGCGAGAATGCGTTGAAGGTCATCGAGGGCGTCAAAGCAAAACTCAAACAGGTCAAACTCCCGGACGGCGTGAAGGTCGTCACGACTTACGACCGCAGCGATCTAATCAAGCGCTCCATCGCCACGTTGCGCGAAAAATTGATCGAGGAATGCATCATCGTCGCGCTCGTCTGCATCGTTTTTCTCTGGCATGTGCGGTCGGCGCTGGTCGCCATCATCACGCTGCCCATCGCCATCGTTCTGTCATTTCTGCCGATGCACTGGCTGGGGCTGACTTCCAACATCATGTCGCTCGGCGGCATTGCCATCGCCATCGGAGCGATGGTGGACGCGGCCATCATCATGGTCGAAAACGCGCACAAACAACTGGAACATTTCCGCGACGACCACAAACGTGAACCCACCAACGCCGAACGCATCGAGGTCATCATTGCCGCGGCGAAGAGCGTCGGCCGTCCGCTTTTCTTCTCTTTGCTTGTCATCACTGTGAGTTTCATTCCGGTATTTTCATTGCAAGCGCAGGAAGGGCGTCTGTTCCGGCCGCTGGCGTTCACCAAAACGTTCGCGATGTTTTTTGCTTCGTTGCTGTCGGTGACGCTCGTGCCGGTGTTGATGGTGCTGTTGGTGCGCGGCAAGATCACGGCGGAGGCGAAGAACCCGTTGAACCGTCTGCTCATCTGGATTTATCAGCCGTTCGTCCATTGGGTTCTGCGCTTTCGTTGGGCGACACTCATCGCCGCGGCGATTATTCTCGCGGTCACCGTCATTCCCTTCCGCAAACTGGGCCGTGAATTCATGCCGCCGCTGAATGAAGGAACAATGCTCTACATGCCAACCGCGATCCCCGGCATCTCCATCAATGAAGCGACGCGCATTTTGCAAATCCAGGATCGGATGTTGAAACAGATTCCCGAAGTGGAAACGGTGTTCGGCAAGGCCGGTCAGGCCGAAACGCCAACCGATCCCGCGCCGCTCTCGATGTTTGAAACCGTCGTTACATTCAAGCCTGTCAATCAGTGGCGTCGGGGCATGACTTGGGACGGACTGCAAGACGAGATGAATGCGAGGATTAAAATTCCCGGCATGCCAAACGTCTTCTGGATGCCGATCCAAACCCGCACCGACATGCTCACCACCGGTTTCCGTTCCAAACTCGGCATCAAAGTTTTTGGTCCTGATTTGGCCGTGATTCAGGAAATCGGCGTGCAGATTGAAAAAGCGCTGACGGATTTTGCCAACACGCGCAGCGTCTTCGCCGAGCGCACGACCGGCGGCTACTTTCTTGATTTCAACGTCAATCGCACCGCCGCGGCACGGTTCGGCCTCACTGTCGGCGACGTGAACGACATCATCGAAACGGCCATCGGCGGCAAGACCATCTCGACGACGGTGGAAGAACGCGAACGCTATCCGATCAATGTTCGTTACGCCCGCGATTTCCGCGAAGACCTCGATGCGCTCAAGCGCGTGCTGATTCCCACGCCGACGGGCGCCCAAGTGCCGATTTCCTCGCTGGCCGAAATTAGTTTCAATACCGGCCCGCCCTCCATTCGCAATGAAAACGGCCAGTTGGTCGGCTTTGTCACGGTGGACGTCACGACCGACGACATTGCCGGTTACGTCGCGGCGGCGGAAAAACGAATTCAGGAGCAGGTGCGATTGCCGGCCGGTTCGCACTATCAATGGACCGGCCAGTTTGAGCATTTGAAAACGGCCGAGGAGCGGCTGATGGTCGTCCTGCCTTTCACGCTGCTGATTGTTTTTGTGCTGATCTACCTGAACACGAGATCCGCCATTCGCACTATGATTGTTTTGCTGGCCGTTCCGTTTTCACTTGTGGGCGCGTTCTGGTTTCTCTATCTGCTGCATTACAATCTAAGCCCCGCTGTCTGGGTCGGCATCATCGCGCTGGCCGGGTTGGACGCGGAAACCGGCGTGGTGATGCTGCTTTACCTCGACCACGCCTGGGACAAGTTCAAAGCGGCGGGCCGGATGAATTCCATCGCCGACCTTGACGCCGCCGTCCGGGAAGGCGCCGTGCAACGGATTCGTCCGAAGATCATGACCGTCTGCGCCATTCTCTTCGGTCTGCTCCCGATTATGTGGTCGCCCACCATGCAAGCCGGTGCGGATGTGATGAAACGCATTGCGGCGCCGATGATCGGCGGCGTAATCACTTCCGGAATTCTGGAGTTGCTGATTTACCCGGTCATCTACGTCCTTTGGCGCAAACACCATCTGCCAAAACATCCGGTAGTGCCCTGATTTGACGGCAGGATTGCTCCGAAGCAATGCTCAAATCAAATCCGTCTGTTTCTCCGGCGTGGCTCCGCGTTGCGCTTTGGCAATTCCTAAATGAACTCAGCATTGCCGCCACGACCACACTTCGTGTAGAACTGCTTCATGCCGAGCCGGGACAAACTCGCCGAATTCACCGCCTGGTGTGCCAAACACGTCACGGGCGACGAAAAGGGCGACGCCCAGCTTTTCCTCGACCGTCTCTTCCAAGCCTTCGGCCACGCCGGACTCAAGGAAGCCGGGGCCACGCTCGAATTCCGTGTGATCAAAGCTGCGGAGGCTGGCGGGGCCACATCGTTTGCCGACCTTGTCTGGAAACCCGTCGTGCTCATCGAAATGAAAAAGCGCGGCGAGAAGCTCGAAAAGCATCGCGCGCAAGCAGAACGCTACTGGACACACCTCGCGCCCAACCGCCCGCGTTACGTTGTCCTCTGCAACTTCGACGAATTCCGCGTCTATGATTTCGACACCGACCCCGACCAGCCCAAAGACACGGTCGCACTGAAAGATTTGCCGGAGCGCTGGGGGCCGCTGGCATTTCTCGCGCCCGGTTCACCGAAGCCGACCTTCGACAACGACCGCGAAGTTGTCACCCGGCAGGCCGCCGATTGTCTCGCCGACTGTTTCCGCAAACTCGTCAAGCGCGGAGTGCCGCAACCGATGGCGCAGCGTTTTACCCTGCAAATGCTCGTGGCCCTCTTCGCCGAAGACATTGATTTGCTGCCCAGGTATTTTGTCACGCAAGTTCTGGAAGATTGCACCACGCCCGCGAGCGCCCATGACCTGATCGGTGGATTGTTCGAAGCCATGAACACCAACCCGCCGATTGCCGGTGGCCGTTTCAAAGGGGTGAACTATTTCAATGGCGGCTTGTTCCGCGAACCGGCGCGGTTGGAGATTCATGACCTCGAACTCGTGCTGCTGCGGAAAGCCGCCAAGTTCGATTGGTCAAAAGTTCAGCCCGAAGTTTTCGGCACCCTGTTTCAACACTCGATGGGCGGCAAAGATCGCCACGCCTTCGGCGCAGAGTTCACCCACCCGTCCGACATCAAGAAGATCGTCGGCCCGACCATCGTCGATCCGTGGCGCGAACAGATTGAAGGCGCGCGGACCCTCAAGCGGCTGCGCGAACTCCTGCACCGGCTCCACCGGTTTCGCGTGCTTGATCCCGCGTGCGGCTGCGGCAACTTCCTCTACATCGCCTACCGCGAACTCAAACGACTCGAATCCCGCATTTACGAGCGCATGGCGGAGTTTGCCAGCCAGGTCGAACCCGGCCAGATGCGGCTGAGCTTCCTGAGCGCGCAAAACTTCTACGGCCTGGACATCCTGCCCTTCGCCGTCGAAATCGCCAAAGTCACGATGATGATTGCGCGCAAGCTGGCGATTGACGAACTCCACATCACCGAACCGGTCTTGCCTTTCGGCAATCTCGATAAAAACTTCATTGCCGCCGACGCGCTGCTCACGCCCGAAGGTTTGCCCGCGCAATGGCCCAAAGCCGATGTCATCATCGGCAACGCGCCGTTCCTCGGCGCGAAACGGCTCAAGCCCGAACGCGGGCCGGACTATGTGAACACCTTGCGCCGTGCTTATGCTGAAGTGCCCGGCATGGCCGACTACTGCGTCTATTGGTTTCGTAAAGCCGCTGACCATCTGCCCGCTTGCACTGCCGATGATCCCGTGGCCGGACGCGCTGGACTCGTCGGCACGCAGAACATCCGTAACAACCAATCTCGCGTCGGTGGACTCGATTACGTTGCGAAGACCGGCACGATTGTGGAAGCCGTGGAAAACCAGCCGTGGTCGGGCGAAGCCAACGTCCACGTTTCCATTGCCAACTGGGTGAAGACGCAGGACGCCGTGCTGCTGCCCAAGACGCGCAAGCTCTGGTTCAAAGTCGAACCACCAGCCGCTGCGAAGAAACTGCGCAAGCGCGGCAGCGGCCCGGCCAGCAAGGAATACGAACTGGATGTCCGCGAGTGCGACCAAATCAACTCTGCATTGTCGGATCAAACTGATGTTGCCAACGCCAAGGCACTTCTATGCAACACAGAGCCTCAAAGAGTTTTTCAAGGTGTAACGCCAGGTCACGAGGCGTTCGTGCTATCGCCAAATGAAGCAAAGGAACTCATCAAAATGTCTGGAAACAATGATGACGTGATTTTTCCTTACCTTATCGGCGATGAAATCCTCGCTGGTAACGGGACTCCCGATCGTTTCGTTTTGGACTTCCAACAGCGACCGATGCTTGAAGCACAAACATACGCCGCGCCTTTCGCTCGCGTACAAACCCAAGTCATGCCGGCAAGGATGAAAGCTGCTGAGGAAGGCAAGGACGCCGATGGCAATATGCGCCCTCACCACAAACAGTTTCTTGAACGCTGGTGGAAGCTTTCATGGGACAGAGCGGACATGGTTGCAGAGATCGCCAAGATTTCTCGTTATCTCGTGTGCTCGCGTGTAACGAAACGCCCGGTATTTGTTTTCGTTCAGAGTTCAATTCGGCCAGGAGACGCGCTCCAAGTTTTTCTTTTTCAGGATGATTACAGTTTCGGCCTCTTGCAATCGCACGCTCATTGGTTGTGGTTCGTAACGAAGTGCTCAAAATTAAAATCTGACTTTCGTTATACTCCGCCCAGCGTCTTCGACACGTTCCCGTGGCCGCAGACGGCGACGGTGAAGCAGATTGACGCAGTGGCGGCGGGGGCGTGCGAGTTGCGCCGCGTGCGCGCCGAGGCGTTGTCGAAAATGAAGGGCGGCCTGCGCGCGCTCTATCGCACCCTCGAATTGCCCGGCGCGAATCCACTCAAGGACGCCCGCGTCGCGCTCGACACCGCCGTCCTCACCGCCTACGGCTTCGACGCCAAAAAGGATTTGCTCGCCCAACTCCTCGCGTTGAACCAAGAAGTCGCCGCGAACATTGAACGCGGCTCACCCGTCACCGCCCCCGGCGTGCCCAAGAATTATCCCGACGCGAAAAAGTTGGTGACGGAGGATTGCATCAAAGCTGAAAACCTCGAACATGGCGGCGGAAAGATAGTATGAGTAAATCGAGCAAGATTAAAAACACGGCAGACGCCATCCAAGGTGTTGTCAAAGCGGTCCCAATTTACCAAGACATGTTCCAACCGGCGGCCAAAGAAACGGGGAAGAATTTGGAAACTGCTGCCAAATCTGTCCGGCTGGCTTTGGCACCCGTAGCAGCGCTCGTCTGGGGTTATGACAAAATCAAGGATTATGTTCAAACCACCCTTGACGCAAAATTAAAAAATATTCCCAAGGAGCAGCTTGTTACGCCAAGTCCGACGGTGGCTGGACCTGCTCTCGAAGCTCTGCGTTATGCTGGACATAATCCAACGCTTCGTGAGCTATACGCGAATCTCCTGGCGACTTCAATTGATGCAAAGACCGCTCATGAAGCACATCCAGCTTTTGTGGAAATGATCCGTCAACTTACTCCTGATGAAGCAAGGGTTCTCAAATACATCTTTGAAAGAATGTATCTGCCAATCATTACTGTGCGGGTGAGGCTTCGTGGCAAAAAGACCGGCTTCGACTATTACTCCGATTTTTCTGATGTCGCAGAAACAACCGGGTGTCAATTTCCGGCATTAACGCCGCAATACCTCGGGAACATTTGTCGGCTTGGTTTGGCGGAATTTCACCGGAACAGCTATATCGCCGATGAGCAAATGTATCGAGTTTTGGAGAAACATAAAGCAGTCGTCTCAATCAAAAATGAAATTAGGAAAAGATTCAACGTAGGAACCGTGGTTGTGAAGGAGTATGTGGGAATTACAGAATTGGGCCGCCAGTTCTGCAAAGCCTGTATAATGCCGAAGGAATGAACAAGACAACGAGCCAGGCTTCGTGAAAAAACCTTTGCGTTGGCCGACATTGCCTTCCGGGACGCTTCCGGAAGCCTTTTGCGCGCATCCCGGAATCAAAGCATGGATTGATGACGAGCGCCGCAATGCGTTGCCTCCAGTGAAGATTCCAAAAGCCTGTTACGGCAGCCAAGAAAGAGCGCGCAAGAAGTTGACGCTCCAGGCGCTTGGCCTCAAGCGGAATGAGGCAGGAGACGCAAGCTTGGGCAGTATCCGCATTGACGCCGAGCAAATGTTCCTGAGTAAAGTTGAAGCCACTGGAACGGTTTTTGGTGTTCGTGGACTGTTCCCTTTCTTGGGAGGTCTTTGGACGACGGACAGCCCTTACAGATCGGAAGCTCGTCTGAATCGCTTTTTGATTAAGCTTGGCAGGGCGCTCGCGTCCACCAAAAAGCGCAGAAAGCTTCCGGACTGGTTACAGAGCGTGGATCAAACCGAGCGATTCATCGTTGAGGGCTGGTGCGAGAGCATTTTTGTTGACGGGGAACGGTGGCCGTCTCTCTGTTGTTTTACAACTCCGGCGCTTGTGAAGTTTCTCAGACTCTGCAATGTCAAGCACTGCAAGCTGGCAACAAAAGACAGCCGCACGCTTGAAAAGGCGATTCAGCGGCTCGGATTGGTAAGAATTCCGAGAGGAAGGATAAAGCACGTCGAAAAGAAGTTCGGCGTATTTCGCTTCGCATGATTTTGCGACTCCCGACTGCGCACCTGATTGTCGCACTGTAGGACGCGGGCGCGTGTAACGTCGGGCATGATGGAAGCGCAACAAAACATTCAGTTGCATGGCGGCGGCGTGAAGAGGCAAAGACCCGGTGCTAAAGGAACTGTGGCAAAAGCGTCTTCGGCAAAGCCAAAAGTTGAACCAGCAGTTCAAAGCTGGACATCACGCGAGGATTCCTGGGATTTCAAATTGGCATCTCGTCGCAATCGGAAACGGCGGCTGAAATTCGCCGATTGTCGTTCATAGTGACGTGGTGTTTTCTTCACCATGGAAAGTGCGTCGCCGGAATGCATGATTGGCAGATAAACGTAGAAACACTTCTCGCTGGGAAGCGCAGTCTAGCCCGGCTTTCCAACATGCAGGAAGTGCCGCTGTTTGCCTATTATGTGGAAGCCGGTTTGAAACGGGACGGATCAGCTTCAAGCACACCGATGTTGACCTTTGTTTCGGCTATCGTGTCGTAGCAGTACGCGACCCGCACGCAAAAACTAATGAACTGACCATCTTGGTTGGTGCAAAACTTTGAACCATTTGTTGGGCTTCCTCACTTCGTGGCCCGGCGCGCACGGAGTGACGCGCCCTACCTTGTGGGTGTTTTGTTCACCGCCGATTTTTCTTTCCAACTTTCGCGGGCAAATATATCAACCCTTGAACCCAAAACATGAGCGAGCCTGCGACCAAAGAATTACCGCCTCGTTTGACTTCTCTCGATGCGTATCGCGGCCTGGTCATGTTCCTCATGATGGGCGAGGTGTTCCGCTTTTGCCGCGTTTCCGCGACGCTGCCTGACAGTAGATTTTGGAAATTCCTTTGCCACCATCAATCCCACGTCGCATGGATTGGCTGTTCACTGCACGATCTGATTCAGCCGTCGTTCTCGTTCATGGTCGGCGTGGCGTTGCCGTTCTCCATCGCCAGCCGGTTCGCGCGCGGACAAACACGGACGCTGATGAGTCTGCACGCTTTTTGGCGCGCGCTCGTGTTGGTTCTGCTGGGCGTTTTCCTTCGGTCCACTCACTCCCAACAAACCAACTGGACCTTTGATGACACGCTCAGCCAGATCGGCATGGGCTACGGCATCCTGTTCCTGCTCGGCTTTCGGCCGGTGCGCGATCAATGGATTGCGCTGGGGCTGCTGCTGGTCGGTTACGGGGCCGCGTTCGCGCTGTATCCGGTGCCGCCTGATTTTGATTACGAAAAAGTTGGCGTGCCCAAGGATTGGCCGAATCTGATGACGGGTTTTGCGGCGCATTGGAACAAGAACAGCAACCTCGCGTGGGCCTTCGACACGTGGTGGATGAATCTCTTTCCGCGCAAAAACCCGTTTCTCTACAGCGGCGGCGGTTACGCGACCCTCAGCTTCATTCCAACGTTGGGCACGATGATCCTCGGCCTGATTGCCGGCGGCGTGATGCGCAGCGAACGCGCGCCCTGGGCCAAGGTGAAATGGCTGGTCATCGCCGGGATCGCCGGTCTCGCGTCCGGTTGGCTGTGCAACGCACTCGGCCTCTGCCCGGTGGTCAAACGCATCTGGACGCCGAGTTGGACGTTGTTCAGCGGGGGTTGGTGTTTTCTGTTGCTGGCCGGCTTCTACGGGGTCGTGGACATCCTCGGCCTGCGGCGGTTGGCGTTTCCGCTGACGGTCATCGGTATGAACTCGATCGCCGCGTATTGCATGGCCCATTTGTGCGATGACTTCATCTTGAAGAACTTGAAGATCAATCTCGGCAAGAACGCTTTCGGATTTCTGGGCGACGCCTACGAACCGTTCCTCCACGGCACGGCGACGATGCTGGTCTTCTGGCTGATCTTGTATTGGATGTACCGTCGGAAAATATTCTTGCGGATTTAGCGCCGCGGGAATTGTTACCGAACCGCTGCCGTGGTTTGCGAACCCGGTTTGCGCACGTGCAACAGAACGGGCAATGAGGTTTGTTTGCCGGCCTGATTCTCGACGGCGTAGCAAAGGCGGTCGGTTTCGGGCACCCATTTGGCGGCGGTCAGAAAAATCTCCCGTTCATTCTGGTCTTTTGCGATCAAAACTCCGTTCAGGCCGATGTTATCGACAATCACACCGTGCGGCAGGTTATCGACCGTGAAAGTGATCAAGTCGTCGTGACCGTTGCGCCGGACTTTGAGCCAGGCCGGAACGGTCTGGCCAGTCGCAATCGTGATCTCCAGCGGCTTGGTCGCGTTGGTCGATGTCGCAGTACCGGCGGTCGATGCGGCGGGTTCGAGCGCGACAAATAATTTCGGTTTGTCGCCCAGTTTGATTTTCCCGAGATTGTTCACNNTGACAAGCCGGCCGTTGATCATCGCGGTCGCCGTCACTTTCGTCAGCGAAGCGTTGGTTTCGTCAGGTTGCGGCGCGTCGGGAGCGGCGTTGAGAGTGCCTTTGGCTTCGTCGTGTCCGGCTTGAATGACCAGCGGCGTTGATACGCTCAATCCGGGCGGCAGGCCGGAGATGTCAACTTTGATTTCTCCGCCGAAACCGTCAATGCGGTCCGCACTCACGGAAAATTCCTGTCCGCTGCCGGTGCCGACCGTGGGGTTCGCGCCGTTAAGCGTCACCTTGAAATCCGGTTTGGCTTCGTGGACAGTCAGTCGATAGGCAAACCGTTCACCGCCAAACCCGCGCGTATCGGTAACGCGGATCAGATACGCCCCACCCGCTGGTGCAATAAAGAGGAGTTTGGAATCCGAACCGAACTTACGATCGCCGTCGTCGTCATTCGCGTAGTAAAGCATGAAGACGGGCAGGCCGTTGGCGGCCAGTTTCGTTCCCGGCGGATGCGGTTCAACGATGTAGCAGGGTTCATCATTCGCATGAACCGTCGCGCTGGTATCGAAATAATTGCGGCGCTTTCCGTTGGCGTTGTAAAACTGAAAACCCGAGTCCGGCCCTTGCGGCATGCGAAAAATTTTGCAGACCTCGCCCTGCAAATACATCAACTGGTTCAATTCCATTTCCCGCCAGTTCTCCACCCGGCAATCGGTGGTGATGGAATCGATGGGGCGGAAAGTGATGTGCGAATCGCGCACGGCTTGAAGCAACAGCCGCTCGACCGGTTTGCCGTCCGGGTGCAATACCTCAATCCTCGTGTCGATGGGCGAACCGCGCCGGGCGGCGACGGTTTCGATGCTCCAGGTTTTTCCCGCCTTGGTTTCAAACCGGAACAAGTCAACGTCCGTTGCCTGGACTTTTGTGCTCGTCCATATTCGGCCGTTCACTGAACACGGCACCGGAATCTTCATTGCGTGGCCTGGGGTGTCGTTCGGCTCAACTTCGACCAACTCAGGTCCATCTCCGACCAGCACCTTGAACGCGCGCCGCGTGCGGAACTTTTCCGGATCAATCGGAACATCGACGCCGCCTTCCATGATGGGAATGGCTTGCATCTGCGCAGTCTTCGGATTGCGCGTGGAACGCGATGGACTTGATTTCACCGGGACTTCGGCTGTCTGCTTTTCACTCGCGCTCCCGGGCTTGATGCGCACTTTCGCTTGAGGCGGAAGGTTATAACCGATCAATTCGACTTCGCTTTCGACATTCGCCGGCACGCTCAATGGAAAACAACCAACGACCATTGGAAATGCGCCGAACGACAGCCGATAAAAATGTTCCTTCGACCCGCCGGCCATTTCGTCGCCAACGCGCACGCGGTATCGGCCCGTCGCAGGAATCTTGAAGGCGAGCAATGGATCGCCGCCGTCGAAACCGTTGTTCACGTCCAGTACCGCGCCCTTCGCGTCGAGCAAAGTCATCGCGGCATTGGCTTTTGATCCAATACTTCTCGCGGCAAGATCGAAGACCACCATTTGCCCGCCCTTGGCCTCGAATTCAATTTCATCCATGTCGCCCATCGGGTCGAGTGTTCCCCAAAAACTTGCCGGCAATTTCAATGCAGGCCGCGTGGTTTTGCTCACGGTGCTTTCGTAGGCTTGTGGCAGGTCATCGACATACAATTTGAGCCTGCCGCTTTCGCCGCCGGCGTTGGCAACGGAGAATTCGTAGCCACCGCGGGCCAAATTGGTTTTGGCGGTGACTTGCAGCCAGACTTCGTTCGCGGATGCCGGACTGTCGTTCAAAATCTCCGCCGTCAATTTCGGGTTCTGAAATTTCACTTCCGTCAGGCCGGTCAGGTTCGTGCCAATCAATTTGAGTCTGGCGGTCACGCCGCGCTGGATGCCGCGCGGTTCGAACTGCGTCAATGCCGGCTTGGGCGGCGGAACCGGTTTGCCGGTCGCAGCGTCATAGAAACCCAATGTCCCGTCGAGCCGGCCGGCGACGATCATTTTTTTGTCCGCGGCGAAAGCCAGCGCGGGCGACCAGTCGGGCTGTTTCTCCAGCACCAGCAGTTCTTTGATTTCGGTGGCGTCCCATAGTTTGATCGTTCGATCATCAGCGCTGGAAAGCAGCGTTTTGCCGTCTGGAGAAAAAATGAGATTCAGGATGGCGCCCTCATGCGCGAACTTTGAATCGAGAATCGGGTTGCTGGTCTCCGCCGCCGTCTCGGTGATTTGCCAGACGCGGATGCGATTATCCACGCCGCCGGCGACGAGCCGCTTCCCGTCCGGACTGAAGGCGACGGCGTACAGTTCCTTGAGCGATTGCGAGAGCGTATCGCGCCGTTCGCCGGTGGCCACGTCCCACAATTTGACGGTGCGGTCGGCACTGGCGCTGGCGAGGATCTTGCCGTCCGGTCGGAACGCCAGATCGAACACGCAGCCGTTGTGGCCGGCAAGGGTTTTGATTTCCTCGCCGGTCTCCACCTTCCACAGTTTGATCTTTTGATCGTAGCTGCCGGTGGCCAGAATCTTCCCGTCAGGCGAAAGGGCGATGGAGTAAAGCGCGTCTTTGTGGCCTTCCAATGTGCGGACTGGTGTTCCGTCAGCAACTTTCCATTGCCGCACCTCGCCGAACAATCCCGGTTCACCCGCGGCGGCGAACAACTGCGAGCCATCGGCGGAAAAGACCACCGCGTTGACATTGCCGCGATGTCCGGCAAGCGTGCGGACAACGCTGTGGCTGTCCGCGGAGCGCAATTCGACTTCGCCGTAACGCGCCACGGCGATGAGCTTCGATTCGGGCGCGTAAGCGAGCGCGTTGATCGACATGCGGGGTTTCACTTTCGGGGTGATCTTCGGCACCACCAGTATTCGGGCGATGGTTTTACCTTCGGGCGGCGCGTGCGCGCCGGCATCAATCCAGGCTTTGATCGCAGCAATTTCTTCCGGGTCCAGTTTTTTGCGTTTGCCGGGCGGCATGATTTTTTTCTTCCCCTCGCGCTCGACCCTGCCCTCGATCATTTTCACCAATAAACTGTCGGCGCTTTTGCCTGACACAAGCACTGCGCCGGCTTCTCCGCCTTTCATCAATGTTTCAAAACTTTCGAGCACCAGCTTGGCTTCCGGGTCCTGCGCCGCGTGGCAATCAAGACAATGCTTGAAGAAAATAGCGTCCACCGCGGCGTAGTCATTGGCCGGCTTCACGTCGGCTGCGTGTGCGGTGCGGACAACCAACGCGCCGGCAAGAACCACAATGAAGAATCGTGCGAACATGGTCTGGTACTTACTTAGCACAAAGCCGAAACGCAACAAAGAGCAAAAAATTCCCTGTCTTCGAGTGATCTTTTGCTAACATCCGTGCGTGGCACGTCAGTACACCATCGGCATCGTGAGCGACATTCATTACGCCAGCGCGGCGGAAAAGGCGCGTGGCAACGGTTACGAGTTTCTGGGCGTCAACAGTCCTTTGGAGCGATTGGTGGCCCGCGCCTATCGTCACTTCATCTGGCTGCGTCATCCGATGGGGCACAATCATCTGTTGGATGAATTCCTGCAACGGATGGATTCGCCCGATTACGTCGTGGCCAACGGCGATTACTCGTGCAACTCGGCGTTTGTAGGTGTGAGCGATGACGCCGCCTGCCAGAGCGCACGGGAATGTCTTGGAAAACTGCGAACAAAATTCGGCGCGAACTTTCGGGCAACATTTGGCGACCATGAGCTTGGCAAGTTGAGTTTCATGGGCGGCCAGGGCGGAATGCGCCTGGCGAGCTGGCATCGGGCGCGCAACGAGTTGGAGCTGCAACCACTCTGGCGGGTCGAACTCGGCAATTACGTTTTAATCGGCGTGGCATCATCGCTCGTGGCGCTGCCGGTTTATGAGCCGGACACGCTGGCGAGCGAATTGGTCGCGTGGCAGGAACTGCGCGCGCAGCATCTCGTTGACATCCGTCGCGCCTTTGGCGACCTGAAACCGGAACAACGGGTGCTTCTCTTCTGCCATGATCCCACTGCGCTGCCCTTTCTCTGGCGCGACGAAACGGTGCGCGGCAAACTTCCGCAAGTCGAACAAACCATCATCGGACATCTCCACTCCAATCTGATTTTCTGGAAAAGCCGGTTGCTGGCCGGGATGCCGAGGATTCCTTTTTTGGGCCATACGACGAAACGCCTGAGCGCGGCCTTGCACGAAGCGCGCTACTGGCAACCCTTCAACGTGCGGCTCTGCCCTTCGCTGACCGGGATAGAGCTTTTGAAAGACGGTGGCTATTACATTGCCGATCTGGATGCCGACGCGCGCCAACCGGCGCGTTTCCAATTTCATCGCATCGCGCGAGGATGACGACCTTGTCCCTTTTTGTTGGTTGCAATTCATTGCGTGCAACTTTGGGTTCCAGCGTATTGTGCTGTCTGTGTTGATCCGATTTCCCTTATCCTTGGCACATCCAATACCTGAACGGCCCGGCTTGGATTTTCCACCGCCCACACCAGTACGTTGAGCATTTGCGGCAACGTCACCAAGCCGCATCGTCGCGCGCCCTCCCGTGTGGACGGCAGTCGCTCGCACAGCCAGTAAAACGGCAGCAACACGTACGGCCAGCGATGCCCAGGCCCCAGCACATACCACGGACGCACAAACGTCGCTGCCATGCCGCTGGCGCGAACCATCGCCTCACACTCCGACCGCACCGCGAGGTAAGCCTTCATCATCGGTGCGGGCTGCGCCACGCTCAGATAAACAAAATGCCGCACGCACGCCTCGCGCGCCGCCTTCACCGCCACTTGCGCCGACACCAGATCCACCGCCCGAAACTGTGCCGCCTTGGCTGGACTTGGATGCGGCACGCCGATCAAATGCACAAACGTGTCCGCCGAACGAATCTGCTCCGTGTAGGAATCCATCTTCAGAGCATCAGCCGTCACGCACGACACAACTCCCGACAACTTTCCTTCTGAACCCTTTCTAACCAACGCCTTGACCTCGTGCCCACGTTGGACGAGCAATGGAATTAACCGGCTGCCCATGTAGCCCGTACCGCCCGTGATGAAAACTTTATGAGTTGCGGTTTGCAATCGGACCAACATCTGCGCATTTCTCAACCCACAGGCAAGCTTTTCTGCATCTGCGCGAACCCGGTTTTTTGGTAGGGACGGTGCGCTACGCCGTCCGGTCATCGCAGCATGATGACCCTACCTATTAATTGTTCCTCACCGCCGACCCCTCCGGCACGATCTCCAATGAATTGGAGGCAATAAGTGATTGCCGGAACACAGGTTTTACCATGGCCGCCTTCGCAGACCGGAACGTCAAGACAGTGGGTGCCTGACCTTCCGCACGGAATAAATTCAGTGAATAACTTACACTTGCCATCACCGGGGATAAGGTGTCTCGTAAGCCTGCACTCACAACCTAGTTTGATTTTATGAAAACGACCATCTCTCGTCCCCGCGTTGCGGCATCTGGCCGCAAAATCAGTCCCGCACAAAACGGCCACGGCAATGGCGAATCTTCCGCCAGCCGTGCCGGGCTGAAAATCAACCCACGCCTCGTCGAGTGGCTTAAGAAGCCGAAACAGAATCTCATCGATGGCAAATGGACGCCCGCCGCGTCCGGAAAATTGTTTGACGTGTTCAACCCGGCCGACGCGTCCGTAATCGCCCGTGCGCCCGACAGCGACAAGGAAGATATCAATCGCGCGGTCGCCGCCGCGCGCCGCGCGTTTGAATCCGGTCCGTGGCGCGCGATGACGACGAGCGAACGCGGCAAACTCATCTGGCGCATCGGCGACCTTATTCTCCAGAACGCCGATGAACTCGCCGAACTCGAATCACTCGACAACGGCAAGCCCCGCGCCGTCGCGCGCGTGGCGGACATTCCGCTGGCCGCAGACTTATTCCATTACATGGCTGGTTGGGCAACGAAGATCGAAGGTAACACCATTCCGATCAGTGTTCCAAACTTTCACGCGTTCACGTTGCGCGAGCCGGTCGGTGTCATCGGCCAGATCATTCCGTGGAATTTTCCGCTGCTGATGGCGGCGTGGAAACTTGGCCCCGCTCTGACGGCGGGCAATTGCGTCGTGCTCAAACCCGCTGAACAAACGCCGCTTTCTGCGCTGCGTTTGGGCGAGCTTCTGCTCGAAGCGGGCGTGCCCGGAGGCGTCGTGAACATTGTCACCGGCTTCGGCGAAACCGCCGGCGCGGCGCTGGCGGCCCACGACGACGTGGACAAGATTGCCTTCACGGGCTCGACCGAAGTCGGCAAAATCATTGTGCGCGCGTCGGCGGGGAATTTGAAAAAGGTGAGCCTTGAACTCGGCGGCAAATCGCCGAATATCATTTTCAAGGACGTCGGCGATCTCAATGCCGCTATCAACGGCGCGGCCAACGCGATTTTCTTCAATCACGGCCAGTGCTGCTGTGCCGGCTCCCGGCTTATGATCGAGCGCGAAATATTCGATGACGTGGTCGAGGGTGTTGCCACTCAAGCCAGGAAGATCAAACTCGGCCCCGGCCTCGATGCCACCACCCAAATGGGCCCGCTCGTTTCCGAAGAGCAACTCTCACGCGTTTCCAATTACCTGCACCAGGGCAAACAGGAAGGCGCATGTTACGTCACGGGCGGCAAGCGCGCCGGTGAGAGCGGTTATTTTGTCCAGCCCACTGTCATCAAAGACGTGAAGCCAGGCATGAGCATCGTGCGCGAAGAAATCTTCGGCCCGGTGGTCGTTGCCGAGCCATTCACCAAAGTCGAGGAACTGATTCCGCGGGCCAATCAAACTCAGTATGGCCTCGCCGCCGGTGTCTGGACGCGCGACATCTCAAAGGCACACCGCATCGCCGCCGCGTTGAAAGCGGGGACGGTGTGGATCAACTGCTACAATGTATTCGACTCCGCGCTGCCCTTTGGCGGCTACAAGCAATCAGGCTGGGGCCGTGAAATGGGCCACGAAGTCTTGGAGCATTACACGCAGACCAAAGCTGTGGTGGTGGGATTGTAAATCATCCGCCGCGCCAGACATCTGAGGTGGAAGAAGCGCGCTGCGCCGTCCGGTCATCGCAGCGTGATGACCGCTACCTTTATTGTAGCGGCGTTGTGTCAATGCCGTCAGCGGTCACAGACCGACGCTACAATTTCAGGCGCGCTACGCCTCGCAGAGCCGCACTCCTTCAATTATTTATCAAAGCCGAATCCTCCGGCACAATCTCCAGTGACAACTTCTCCGTGTGCCGGATGACCGTCAGCGGCGAACGCACGCCGGCTTGCGCGCCGGTGAGTTGCTTGTGTAAATCGTCAATGCCCGCAATCGCCTGCCCGTTGAATTCCACAATTACATCGCCTTCGCGCAGACCGGCACGACTCGCGGGACTGCCCGGCTCGACGCCGACCACCAACATCCCCGTCTCCACCACCAGATTGAAATGCCGCACCACGCGCCGATGAATTTTCGCCGTCTGGCCGCCCACGCCGATGTAACTGCGCCGGATCACGCCGTCCTTGATCAGCCAGCCCGCGATGGTCTTCGCCGTGTTGATCGCGATGGCGAAGCACAATCCTTGCGCCGGCAAAATCACCATCGTGTTCACGCCGATGACTTCGCCGCGCGAATTGACTAGTGGTCCTCCGGAATTGCCCGGGTTCAACGCCGCGTCCGTCTGGATGAGATTGTCCATGAGCCGTCCCGAACTGGCGCGGAACGACCGGCCCAACGCGCTTACCACGCCGGACGTCACCGTGTATTGGAAGCCGTACGGATTGCCGATGGCGATGGCGAGTTGACCCACGCGCAACTGGTTTGAATCACCGAGGCGAACCGGCTTCAGGTTCGGCGCATAAATGCGAATGACCGCGAGGTCCGTGTCCGGGTCCGTGCCAACGAGATGCGCATCGGGCCGGCGACCGCCGGCGAGCGTGACTTCAATCCGCTCCGCGCCATGAACCACGTGGCTGTTCGTGAGAATAAAACCGTCCGGCGTGATGATGAAACCCGAGCCCGAACCGGGCCTGTCATTATTTCTGCCGCGACTAAGTGGCTCTCCCGTGCTACGGGACTTGAAGACGTCAATCTTCACCACTGAAGGACTGACCTGCTCCGCCGCGCTGGTGACCGCATTGGAATACGCGTCCAGCAATGGAGCGTCCCCGCCCGGGTGCATTGCGCTCTGTGTCGCAGCCTGACCGTTCAACGTCTCGCGCTCATCCGAAACCGGCAACGCAGTGAAATCTTTCTCGGCAATGTTCATAACAACGATCCCGCTTTGCGGGAACAAAACACCTGTAATCGAGAAAGGGAATCTGTCAAATTGAGCTTGCCCACTTGAGAGAAACCGGGGGCAGTAAAGAAGGAACACGGTTGAGCTTCCATCTTTCAAAGAATTGCTTTTCCTCACTCAAATGGAAGTCGCGAAACACTTTTGGTGCATAAAGCGCCCGATCAAGAAGGGCAACGACGTTATAGAAGTATGGTCCATGGGTTAAATAGTAATGAAGAAGCTTCCGCAAGGAAGTCTTGGATTGTGTTTGACCAAGGTAGAAGCAAACCAAACGGCGAATGTTCTCATTCCCGCTGCCAGTTGTGGTGGCTGCGGAACGGAGTGTATTTTGGACTGCGCCGACAGAGCGCAACGGCGACGGCGCTTTTCCTCACGACGTTGCCGAAACCAAAGCGGTGTCGCGCTTCGCTTGCCACCGCACTCCAAATTCTTCACGCCAAGGCAATCCGCAATGCCGGTCGGATTCGCGCGAAGTACCTTACGGCTTCCGACCGGACACGAGGTAGGACAGGCCGCCATTCGCGGCGTGAAAGGTGCCGGCGCTGATGGCTCGTTGTTCTTGCGAATATTTCTCGATCAGTTCAGAAAAGCCGCGCTCGAAGAATTCTTCGCTGCCACCGCCGTCCAGGACGCAACGGCGCAGTTCTTTACGATTCCACGGCCCAGTGGCCGAGCTTTTCGACGCTTGTTCCTGTTCGATGAGCGCTTCTTGAGCTTCGCGAATCGCCGTCACCAAGGCAATCCGCAAAGCTCATCGCGCTGGTTTAAGGCGTAAAGCCCCGTTATGGCCACGCCCATTTTTTGGTTTGAAATTCGTCCTGTTCCTGCACGCCGGGAAGCCGCTGGCAGGCCGGACCGTTTTTCTGGACAGGATGAACAGGATTTGCTGGATTCACCTCCATCCGGCCCATCCTGCAATCCCGTCAAAACCTTCATGTAAAATATACTTGACATATGACAAGAATGCTTTACACTACCGAGCATGAATAAACCAAACCTTCCTGAAACCGTGCAGCCCGGAAAACATTATTCCTTCCGGGCTGACATGAAACTGAACATCTGGGCCATCGTCGCCGTGCTGCTGGCGGTGGTGTCACGCATAGTGCTGGATCGGCATCAGGACTGGAGCACTCCCTTGCGGGCGGCAGTTGCGCTGTCTCCGCTTTTGCCGAGCCTGCTTTATGTGCGGAGTGTGGCGCGATGGATACGTGGCATGGATGAATTACAGCGACGAATCCAGCTTGAGGCTTGTCTGTTTGCGATGATCGGAACGGCTTTTATCACGACGGCGTTGAGCATGCTGGAAGGAGTCGGGGGCATCCACATATCCAGGTTGCAACACGGCCTGGGTTGGGAGGGCACGTTCGCATCGGTCATGCTGCTCTACATTCTTGGCAACCTCATCGTCAACCGCCGCTTCAAATGAAAAACCGCCTGCGTGAATTGCGCACGGCCAGGGAATGGTCGCAAGCTGATCTGGCGGAGCAAACCGGCGTCTCGCGCCAAACGGTGAACGCGATTGAGACGGAACGCTATGACCCGAGTCTGCCGCTGGCTTTCAAGCTGGCGCGATTGTTCAAATTGCCCATTGAGGAAATCTTCGAACCGGAAAAGTAGTGAGGAATTCCAAAATGCTTTACAACAATTTAACGAGCATTAGATTGTGCTCCCGTATGAAGCCCACCCAAATGGGTTATGCGGACGACGGGGCTTATGTGCTCGACACGGCTGGCCCTGCAACTCCAACACCGGCCATGACTACGGCACCGACCTTTCGAACTCGAAGAAGCGGGAACTAATTGAGTACCTGAAGACACTCTGACAATGGGCGCTGAAACAGGTTGAAAGGAGATCCGACACCCGCTCCAAGTAGCAAGGTGATCACTCAAGAGAAAGAGGAGGTGTACGATGTGAACCCGCACCGAGGTGAACCAAGCAGCACTGTCGCATAGCCTCGCCTCATTTGACAGACACCGGCAGCCGCGCTGTAAGTGTGAGCTTTGCCGGAAGAGTTTTTCAATCTATGCTCGAAAACTTTCCGGCCAGCGGTTAAGGTATTGGCGTGGATAAATCCGGGAAATTGATTCATGGGCGCGGCTCGCCGCTGAATCCGCCAAATCGCTTCGTCAAAATCGAATCCGAACGGTTTGAAGATTACGATCCGGCCGAAGACCCCGCGCCGCACACGCAACTGATTCCCGACACCATCAGCACGATCCTCACCCACAACAACAGTCCCGATGTCGGTTTTGCGACGAGCATCAACGTCTATCGCGGCTGCGAGCATGGTTGCGCTTACTGCTTCGCGCGTCCGACGCATGAGTATCTCGGCTTTTCCGCCGGGCTCGATTTCGAAACCAAAATCGTGGTGAAATACGACGCGCCGGAACTACTCCGCGAAGAACTTTCCTCGCCGAAATGGAAACCCCAGGTCATCGCGATGAGCGGCGTCACCGATTGCTATCAACCTGTCGAACGCAAACTGCAACTGACCCGGCGCTGTCTCGAAGTCTTCGCCGAATTTCGCAATCCGGTCGTCATCATCACCAAAAATCATCTCGTCACACGCGATGTGGATTTGCTGGTGGAACTGGCGCAATTCAAAGCCGCCGCTGTCCACATTTCATTAACGACTCTGGACGCCACACTGACTCCCAAGCTCGAGCCGCGCGCGTCACTGCCCAAAATGCGGTTGGCCGCCATCCAAACACTGCGCCATGCCGGGATTCCTGTGGGCGTGCTGGCTGCGCCCATGATCCCCGGACTGACCGGTCACGAACTGCCTGCCATCATCGCCGCCGCTGCGGAAGCGGGCGCGCAATTCGCCGGGTTTGTTCCGCTGCGACTGCCCTTCGCAGTGAAGGATATTTTTTCCGAATGGCTCGAAAGACATTTTCCCGACCGCAAAGAAAATGTCTTGAATCGCGTTCGCTCCTTGCGCGGCGGGAAATTGAACGACCCCAATTTCGGTTCGCGCATGAGAGGTGAAGGCGTTTTTGCCGATCAGCTATCGCAAATGTTTCGCGTCGCTGTTCGCAAGGCCGGTCTGGAAAACCGCGGCGACGAACTTTCCACGGCCTCGTTTCGCCGATTCGATGATCCCCAACTGTCTTTGCTCTGATCCGGATAAGAACTGCTGCTCTGGTGTTCCAGGCAAATCAAGCCTTTCAGATTGCCGGCCCTGCTTTCAGCAACGCCTCCAGATCCAATGCGTGCGTGAACATCGCGAGTTCGCCGGTGGGCGTGCGCGGCCACTGTTCCTTCGGGCGATCCCAATAAAGCTCCACGCCGTTGTCGTCCGGGTCGCGCAGATAAATCGCCTCGCTCACGCCATGGTCGGACGCGCCGGCGAGATTAATTTCCGCGGTCAGAACGCGACGCAGCGCATCGGCCAGCAGCGCGCGGGTTGGATACAAAATGGCCACGTGATACAAACCCGTCGTACCGGGCGGCGGCGGCGAACCACCTGCACTTTCCCAAGTGTTCAATCCGATGTGATGATGATAACCACCGGCGGAAAGAAACGCAGCCTGCTGCCCAAAGCACTGCGTCAGTTCAAGGCCAAGCACGTCACGATAAAACGCCAGTGACCGTTCGAGGTCGGCCACCTTCAGATGCACGTGACCGATCCTGACCTTGGGGTCAACCGGGCGAAAGGTGGTGTTCTGCGGCATGACTTATTGTAAACGCTATTTCGACGCGTAACCAGTCTCCGTTTGGCGACTTAACCGATCAAGCATTGACCCCACATCCCGATTCCCATGGCGTGCGGTGGGCGACAATCGCACTGCGCGGAAGACCGTCATTTCAAAGAATCGGGTCGCCAAAACAATCTCGCGTCTGTTATTTACAGTACTGCCATGCCAGGGTATGGTCTTGGTACCTTCGGTGAAATGAACCATGCCGCCGGTGAGTGAACCCGCAGCAAAAACGCAAACGATTCAAACGAAAGTTGAGGTCACGTCCGTGAAAACATTCCCTGCCATGATCAAATGCGGTCGCCGGTTTGCCGCGCTGAACGTCATACTTTCTTTGACCCTGGCTGGTTACGCCGCCGACGTTCAAACGTACGGCGTGGGCAAAGGTCAGGTGTATTTCCAGGTCGACACCAACGCACCCACCTTCCCGTTGGGTTACATTTTTAATGCGTTCGTGGATTTGAGTCCCGCCAGCAACCTCGTTACCAGCGCCACGGTGAAGTTGCCCGACCAAAGTGTTTCCAATCTGGTGGCGACGCCAGACGGCACCGAGTGGGACCTCGTGGGAACGTTTTTCAGTCAACCAACCCTCGACTCGGCTTTCACCAACGGCAATTACTTGCTGACCATGAATACGGTCCATGATGGCACACGCACCGCGACCAACCCTTTGACGGGCGACCTGTATCCGGCTGGCGCCCCGCGCGTGAGCAATTTCGACGCAGCGCAAATGGTCAATGCGGCCAATAATTTCCTCCTGACGTGGGATGCTTTCGCGGGCGGTTCGAGCACCGATCTCATTCGAGTCCAATTGATGAACGACACAAGCGAGTTGGTGTTTGCCACGCCCCGGAAGCCCGGCGCGCCCGGCGCTTTGAACGGTACGCATACTTCGGTGTTGATCCCGGCCGGCATGCTCGTGTCCGGACAAACTTATCAAGGCGACATTTTGTTTTTTAAGCTCGCCTTTATAGACACGAACGCGTATCCTGGCGCCGTCGGTGTCGGGGCCTATTTCAAGCAGACGCACTTCACGCTGGCCACGGCGATCGGCGGAGCCATCCTGAGTGAACCCGTGCGCTCGTCCGCCAGCACATTCCAGTTCCGTCTCACCGGGATGGCGGGGCAAAACTACACCATCCAGGCAACCACAAATATGTCTGCCTCACCCGGTTGGTTTACCGTGTTCGTCACCAATGCGCCGGCGAATTCGTTCATCGTGGTTGATCCCGGAGCCACCAACAGCCGCCGCTACTATCGGGCCTTTAACTAACACGCGGCAACGAAGGCCGTCCAATCACACACTCTGCCCGCGTAGTGAACGATGAAGTCGGCCATGTCGTCGGGCTGTCCGAGACGACCTTAATACCGACGCAAACTTTCTCGCGGCGCACGCCAAGTTCGTGCATTTTGTCCCCGCATGTCTGAAATCTCCGCGTCAACACCGCACAGTCGCCGTTCGCGCTACCGGGGTAAAAACCCACGTCGCTTTGAGGAGAAATATAAGGAGCACAATCCCGAGCGTTATGCCGAAACCGTCGCCAAATTACTTGCGTCCGGGAAAACGCCCGCCGGCACGCACCGGCCCATCATGGTGGCAGAGATTCTGGAAGTGCTCGCGCCCAAGCCCGGCGGGGTGGCGGTGGATTGCACGCTCGGTTATGGCGGCCACGCCCAGGAAATTTTACCCCGCCTTCAACCCGGTGGACGGCTGCTCGGCCTCGACGCCGATCCGATTGAACTGCCGAAGACCGAGGTTCGCCTTCGCGCGTTGGGTTTCGGGCCGGAAATCTTCACCACGCACCGCACCAACTTCGCCGGCCTGCCGCAAGTGCTGGCGGCGGCAAACTTGCCGGGTGTTGACTGCATCCTCGCCGACCTTGGCGTCTCCTCGATGCAGATTGACGACCCGGCACGCGGCTTTTCCGTGAAGCACGANNATGAACCCGCAGCGCGGCCAGCCTGCATCAGCCTTCCTGGAAAAAATCCATCCTGACGCGCTCACCACATTGCTCATGGAAAACGCCGACGAACCGTACGCCGTCACGCTCGCTCCCCTTCTTGCCGGAAAACACTTTGTGACCACCGCGGCGCTGGCCGG
>PLJQ01000400.1:16897-19954 GCA_003140275.1 Limisphaerales bacterium | reverse complement strand
GCGGGATGCCAGCCGATGGCGGTGGGATAAAATAAAATCTCCGCGCCCTGCAAGGCCGTGAGGCGCGCGGCTTCAGGATACCATTGGTCCCAGCAAATAAGCACACCAATTTTCCCGTAACGAGTTTGCCAGGCGCGGAAACCGAGGTCGCCGGGCGTGAAATAAAATTTCTCGTAGAACAACGGATCGTCGGGAATGTGCATTTTGCGATAGATGCCGAGCAGCGAGCCATCGGCGTCGATGACAGCGGCGGTGTTGTGATAGATGCCCGCACTGCGCTTCTCGAACAGGGAGGCAATGATGACGACTCTGTGTTTGCGCGCGAGTTTTTGAAAGGCATCGGTGCTCGGACCAGGAATCGGTTCAGCCAGCCGGAAATTATTGTGGTCTTCGCTCTGGCAAAAATATTGGGAGCGGAAGAGTTCCTGGGTGCAGATGATCTGGGCACCTTGATTGGCAGCACGCCCGGCGGCGGACAGCATTTTTTTCAGATTGGCAGTTGGGTCAGTGGAACAGTTGGATTGAATGAGGCCAAGCTTGATGATGGCGGAACGCGGCGAACGCTTCATGGCAACTCATTTTTGACCGCAAGGCGCGCGGTGTGTTCGAGTAATTGAGTGCCGCCTTTGGCCTCTTTGACGGCAAGGGGGACAGCTTGACCAAACAATTCGCGAATAAACTTGCCGAGCGTTTCGTTCGTCGGCCCGTAGCCTTGATGGTAGATGTAATGCTCCAAATCGTAAAGTAATTCGTCGGCGTTGGGATAACGCTGATTGAGATCACGTGCGAGTGTGCGCTGCAAAATCTCGTTAAGGCGGTCATCGATTCGTTTGTCGAGGGTGCGGAAATCAGGGATGGGCTGCTTCATGATCCGCTGGCGGGATTCCTCCGGTGTCGGGCCTTTGAAAATGTTCCTTCCGAGTAAAAGATGCGCGAGCACAACGCCGGAGGAAAAGAGGTCGGAGCGTTTATCGGTGACCTGGAAATTGGCCTGCTCCGGGCTCATGTAATCCGCTTTGCCGGCCACGACTTCACCTTCATTGTCCTGCAGGAATCCGCGCGCCTTCGCAATGCCAAAATCGGTCAGTTTCACGTCGCCCTCAAAGGCGATCATAATGTTCTTTAAGCTCACGTCGCGGTGGACAATGCCCAGTGGCTTGCCGTCCTTGTCCGTCTTGGCGTGGGCGTAAGCCAGGCCGCGCGCCACGCGGCTGGTGATGAAGACGGCCAGTTCGCGCGGTAGCGTGCGCCGTTTATCAGCCAGTTGCTGGTTGAATTGCTCCAAGTTGGCGCCGCGAATCAGTTCCATCGCGATAAAATAAACACCGCGCGTCTCGCCCAATTGATAAGTCTGCGCGATGTTCGTGTGAATCAGGTCCGCGACGAGTTTGGCTTCGCCGATGAAGTTATCGATGAACGTCTTCTGGTTGGCGTAATTCTGGCGGATGACTTTGATGGCGACGCGCTTGACAAAGTCGCGCGCGCCGTGTTGTTCCGCTTCATAAACCACGCCCATGCCACCTTCAAAAATCAGGCGCGTGATTTCGTAACGGAACTCACTCTGAATCGTGAAGAGAGCCATTTAGGGCGATGTTGTGGAAACGATGCTTCAAGTCAAGCCTGTGGTGATCACAGCTCGGTAATGAAGCAAAATGTTTTTGAGAAAAATTGATATTTTTCCTTGCACCGCTGGGGTGAAACGCTTTAATACGCGCAAGTCGAACGACTTTTATTAACCAAACATCAACTGAAATAATTATGTCAAAAGCACTCTCAAAATCCCAAGTCGCAGCCGAACTCGCTGAGAAGAACGGCCTGAGCAAAAAACAAGCCGTTGAAATCCTGGAAAGTATCGCCCAAATGGCTTATAGAAATGCCAAGAACACTTTCACCCTCCCGGGCATCGGCAAGCTGGTATTGGTCAACCGCAAGGCACGCATCGGCCGCAACCCAGCCACCGGCGAACAAATTCAGATACCCGCCAAACGCGTGGTGAAATTCCGCGTGGCTAAAGCCGCGAAGGACGCCATCCTGAAATAACCGTTTCTTTTTCAGCACGGCACTCTGATTAAGTCGGAGTGCCTTTTTTGTTTTGGCGGGGGGTTCGTGGTCTGATGTTGGTTTTTGGTGGCCGTGGTCATGTAAAAGTCGTGACCATGATATTACCGACAATGAACTGCTGACTCCCGACATCGGCATGAAAATCGCGGTCGTTGGCTGTGGCGCGCTCGGGAGTTTTTATGGCGCGAAATTGTGTCGCGCCGGACAGGAAGTCCATTTTCTTTTGCGTTCGGATTATGAAACGGTGCGACGGCAGGGAGTCTATATCCACAGTCCCGAAGGAGATTTCCATGTCTGTCCGGTAACCGCTAAAACTCCAGAAGAGATTGGTATCAGCGACCTGGTTGTCATCGGCCTGAAAACCACTGCGAACGACCAGTTTGCCAAACTTCTGCCGCCGTTGATCGGGTTAAAAACTGCGGTGCTGACGTTGCAAAACGGACTGGGCAACGAAGAACAACTGGCCACCTTGTTCGCTGGTGAAAAGATTTTGGGCGGACTTTGCTTCATCTGTTTAAATCGGGTCAAGCCGGGTGTGATTCACCACATTGCGCACGGGAGAATTATGCTGGGCGAGTTTCAGCGTCGCTCGCAACCGCGCACTCACGAAATCGGCGGTTTGTTTCGTGAGGCTGGCGTGTCATGCGAAGTGACGGATGACCTGGAACGTGCGCATTGGGAGAAACTGGTTTGGAACATTCCGTTCAACGGTTTGGGAGTGGCGGGATCGGTTGGCTATAACGCGGTGAAGAATGGGCGTGTGTCTGACGGAAGCGCGCTCGGGCCGTGCCTGACTACGCAGCAACTGCTGACCGATAAGCATTGGGAAGAACTGGTGCGCGAGTTGATGATGGAAGTGATCGCCACGGCCAATGCGCTTGGGCTGAGGATTGCTGAAACTACGGCGGAAATTCAAATTGCGCGCACCCGTACCATGGGGGCTTACAAGGCCTCCACATTGATTGATTTTGAACGTTGTCAGCGGACACCACGAAC
>PLJQ01000400.1:0-16880 GCA_003140275.1 Limisphaerales bacterium | reverse complement strand
AGTCGGTGGCTGGTTCAATTCGACCTTTCGTGGCTGGTTTTAAAGTGACCGGTGACATGAACGTGGACAACCACTGGAGTTGGAGAGTCTCTTTGGTGAGCCGCTTCACCATGCACAAAAGACCGGCGTAGCCACCCCGCATATGGCTGATTTATACACCGTGTTGCAACAGTTGGATCGGAATCTGTGGCCCTGAACCTGGACGCCAACCTTAAAAGGCGGTTTCTTTGGTCATTAGGCGAACGTGGGCGGAAAGCATTGCGATTAAGTGACCGGTTGGGAAAGGGAAGCTATGCGCGCTCCTGCGGCGAAAGCGGCGATTAACCCTATAAAGCAGAAATCGCCTCAACCCGGGATTATTTTCCCGGAGTTGCGGGCGAGAAGAAACAGTTTGTGGTAAAAGCGCCGACGCAATTACTTGGCCAAATCGATCTTGGTGACCGTCATTACCTTCTTGCCGTCCTCGTTCTTGACGGTGCCGGTGGCTGTGACCTTCTTGCTTTCCTTGCAGACGTTTTCATGGAAAGCCTTGCTCACGTCGTTTTGGGCCAGGTAATAGGACGTTTTTTTGCCGTTTTTTTCCACTTGGATCACGGTTTGGCATTTTTCGGTTTCATGCAGGGCACACTTAGCGCACTTGCCTTCGCCAGTGATCGTCCTTTCCTTCTCCGCGGCAAAGGCGGGCGTGGTGAGTGTAAGCAGCATTAGTCCAATGATGCCGGTGATGAGTAGTGATGTTTTTTTCATGGTTGATAATTTTGGTTTTTGGTAACGTAACGATAATGAGACTACCATTCCTCGAATTTCATTCAATAAGAATTGTGGAGTGGCTGAATTGGCCAAAAAACCGCGGTTTTTCGCAAATTTAGGCCTCGACCATGCCCCTAAAGACCGTTGTCAGGCCATCGACAAGGGCGGCCCATTCTGCCGCCGTCGTCTCCAACCGCTGCTGAAACGCAGAACGCGTGCCGCTTCGGACCGAGAATAGCCCATGGTCGCCAGCACGTGCGACGGTGCTTCTTTGCCAATGACGCAGGCTGAACCGGTTGAGACGGCGAAACCGAGCTTGTCGAGTCTCACCACACAGCGCTGCCAGCGACCAACATCTGGCATCATCGCGGACACGGTGTTCCACAGTTGCGGCAAATTAACACCGACAATTTATAAACCGGGCAAAGCGGTAGATAATTGTGTCTCAAACGCCGCTCGCATCCGCGCCAGTCTCGAGCCTCCTCCATCTTTTAGTTTGGCCTCCCCAACGTTGCTTCGCTTACAGCCAAAGCCGCCACCATCGAGAGAACGCCCGCCACATTCTCCGTGCCGGCACGCCGGTATTCTTCCTGTTGGCCACCGACAAGAATGGTTCAACGCACACTTTTGCGGNNGTTCCCTTTGGGCGGCCGAACTTGTGGACGCAGTCGATGACAAAATCGCAATGGCCCAGGCTTTTCTTCGGCAGCTTGCCAATCCACTGGGCGGCGTCACAGAAGAACGGCACTTCCCGCTCACGACAGAGCGATAGCACGTTGCCGATGAAGTTTTCGCTCGCCTCGAGCCAAGCCCGTCACGCCAATGGGTGTAGCGCCGTCGTGGTGTTGTGATCGAAGCAAATCATGGAACTGGTCACGTTGGTTGCGATCGAACCGAGCCTCGCTATTTCAATTCGTGGTCGGCGGGTTTGACGCCTTTCGTGAATTTCCCGAAACCAAAGAACGTCGGCTTGTATTCACCGACGTAATCGACGTTATTTTTTGCAGTGATTTTTTTCTCAAGACCAAGTCCCCAGTAGCAGGAGTTGATGAGCAATCGGCGCAAGCCCTCGCTTTCAAGATCAACGGATGCACCCATCGTTGTGCAAATGATTTTGTTCGATTTGCCACTTTCGCCGATGTAATCGCGAATCCACACCAACGGCATCATTGGCTCGTTCTTTTTCCCGACCACTGGTTTGTCGCTTGGCTTCATGCCTTCAAGCACCTGGCCATAAACTAAAACTTTTGTGTCCGCGGTCAGATGTACGATGCCATAGACATCTGTTTGCCCCCAGATGTCATCGACGCCTCTAAGGATCGGATGATTTTTCATCTTTTCATTGATGATCCCGCGCGTGCTTTCCTTGGCGTGATTGCCGTGATGACTGATCCAGGTGTCGCCGAGCACCTGCTGACCGAAGCCGCCCGGCCAATCCTTGCTGCGCCAGTCGTATTTGGCGTAGCGGCTCTCTTTGTTCTTATCGTAGGAAAAGGCGTGTGTGGAAGTACGCAATCCAAGAATCGGTTTGCCGGCGTTCAGGAAATCGACAAAGTGCTTCATCTTGTCGTCCGGCAATTCGCGGAAGCGGAGGAGCATCACGCATAGATCGGCGTTGTCGAGCGCTTCGATGCCGGGGATGTTGTTCTGGTTGTTCGGATCAATGGTGCCGTCGGCGGGGTTGACGGAGAACAGGAGCGTGCATTTGAACCCGTGTCGCACGGCGAGAATTTTGGCGAGCTGGGGCAGTCCCTCTTCGGATCGATACTCCTCATCACCGGCGAGGAAGACGATGTGTTTGCCTTTGCCGGGACCGGCCTTGCCCTCGTAAACGATCCAATCAGCGGCGCGGACAGGATTGTCGAGTGTAAAGGACAACAGTGTTAACAGGATCGTGAAATATTTAATTTTGTTCATTTGAATGGAAATGTTGTATGTCCCGTTCATAGCGGAAGCCCGGGCGAAACACAACGAGAAGTGGTGATGTTTCTGGATGGCTTGCCGATCTGCCTGTGGCATCACGTAGCGGGACGAATCTGGCGCAACCTCGCGCAACCCATTCCCTCGATGAACTCACGGCATCTGTCCTGAATGCGCCGAGTTCCTTTATCCCGCGTTGGCCAGGAAACTTGCTTGGTTTGACCGGTTCGCGACTGGCCCTGCTGCTCGCCTGCCGTCAATCCAGCAATTCCGCCAGCTTGCTGTGCCTCCGTTTAAATTCGGCAATTAAACGGTCGTAGTGGTGAATGCGACCGATTGCGGTCGCGATCAGATAAACGGCCAGGGCTACGAGGCAAGGTTGAGCAACAGCAACGGCAACAATCAATGCATCACCTTGGCAAGCTCGTACGCATTTGAGGTGGCAATGAGCACACTCAGCACCGACAACGGAAACGCAAAGATGGCAATGCCGGTGCGCATCGTGGAAAGCGCCGTGCGCTTTTCCGAGAGGAGCAACTGACCTCGTTCAGGATGAAGGAATCCATTTCGGACTCGTTCTTCTGCGGCGTTGGATTCGGTTCGGGCATGGTAAATCAGTTCCTGCGTGTTGATCGCATCATATCAACCGAATCGTGAGCTTCAACCCCATGCATTGCGAGGGAAAACAGAAGTCGCTACCTAGCCGCCGCCGAAGATTTTGGACGGTTGGCGCACGGCCAGACAAAAAATCAGCCACTCACCGCCTTTGTGCCGCCCTCAAGATGCCACACCGTTTCCAAAAAAACACGTTCCCGGCCAGAAACTACCTGCTCCGTGACCCAAAACTGTCGAGCTGCAAATGAGATCTCTTCCGAAGTGGGCAATTCGTTCTCACCACACTGACATCAGGATCATCCAGCGGTTGTTGTAGGGCAGCCAGGGTTCGTTGCAATGGTAGTCGGCGTTCGGTTCGGATGTCAGGTCCAGCCACGGACGGTCCTCGTGCGGCCACGCGCGAATGATGCCGTTGAGCAACGCGCCGGGGACCGCGCCGCGCGGGTTGCCGGGAATGGTGTTGTAGCGGTGGTGGTAGTTCGGAACAAAGTTGCTGCCGACGCCTTCCATCAACGACACGCCAAAAGGATTGCGTCCAAGAATCCAATGCACTTGATTCTCGGCGAGCCGCCGCCCGGCGCTCACGCCCAGCTTCGCCGCCAGCGCGCCTTCGATGGCAACGTCCAGATGCCGCATCATGCTGCCGACATACCAGTCGTTTACATCAGCATAGGGCTGGAAATAGACGGGGCGTCCATCCGCGCCGGGGTAACGTGCCACGTCAAATGGTGGCGCGCAGAATTTCTCCAACTCCGCGATGCGTCGTTCGGCCACGGGTTTGATGCGGACGACGAGCGGGTCCTCGGGGAATTCGGCGGCGAATTCGCCGAGCGGGCGAAAGCTGTCTTCGGGCTTCGGCTGCTTCATGATGTTCCCGATCTGTGACTGTGCAGCCTGACGATACTTCGCGTCGCCGGTTGCGGCATGAAGGGCTGCGAGTGTTTCCATGTTGCCACCGACCTGCTCGTACAGTCGCACGGCGAGACGGATGAGGTCGTCGCCGCGGGCAGCGTCGCCAACTTTCTTCAATGCCGCACCAGTCAGCGCGAATCCCGCGGCGCACCAGGTGCGATCACCGCCAAGTTGCGTCACGGGACGGTCGTCACTGTTGTCCGGTTGGTTGTCGGTTTCCTTCTGCGGCTCGCCCCAGTAACGGTAGCCGGTGGAGATGGTGTTCGCGACGAGTTCGAGCGAGTCCCGGTCAATTGCCTTGAGCAAGAACCCGGCGCCCCAGAGTGCCTCGTCCAAAACGTCGGCGCGACCATTCCGGTCGCGATCCCATTGATTGAAAAGATTTGGCTGGCGGTAATACGCGACGGCGAGCGCGTAAAAACTCTCCGGCGTGAAACCGCAATACTTGTTGTAATCGCCCGCGTCGTGCCAGCCACCGCTGAGGTCGCGATGTTTGCCGTCGGGCATCCGAGCATCGTCGAGATGACAAGCGGCGTGGAAGCCCGACACCGCGGTGCCGCAACGTTGATAGTAAAAGAAACGATAGCCCGGCTCGGCGGCTTGTCGGCGGAGCAAGTCGTCGCCGATGGTGAACGGCGGCGAGAGAGCGGCCGCCTTGCCTTCGCCGGCGGCGACGACGTAGCGCCCCCGGTTGGTGATCGCGGAAAAATCGAAGGTCCAATGAAAGCGGTCCCAGTCAGGAATTGGGTCGCATCGCTGCCAGTTGCCGCGAAGAACTTCGCGAAAACTCTCCAGTTCAATCACGCGAGCGGCGGGCACAGTTTCCAACGGCGATGCCGATTGCAAAACAGCGACTTTGGTGGCCGAGAAAGTTTCGTAACCGAGTTGGTCCACCAGAACTTCGAGACCGGGCGCCCGGCGCATCGTGATTTCCACATCGTCGAGGTAGAATGGTTCGTTGGAATCGCTTTCGACCCAGAGTTGCACCTGGTGGCTGCGGATGGGTCGTGTCGCGGTGAGTTGCAAGAGTCGCCAGCCGTCTTTATCACGGCCGGTCAAATCGGTTTTGTCCACGTGCAGCACCTCGGCGGGTCGGCGCCCCTCGCGTCCAGTCCAGACAAAAGAGAGTTGAAAGTGACCAGTGGTTGGACCGTTAATCCAAACTGAGCTACTCACGCTGCGGATGTCGGGATCGAGACGGAGGGCAATCGTGCGTGCGCCGCGAACGCCGTTCGTTCCGGTCGCCGGATTCTGATCCTCGCCGCCATTGTAACTGGCCACAAAACGTCTGCCAGTGACGAGTCCTTGAGGACCCGGCTGCACGCAGAGCGAGTGAGAACCTTGGCGGTGAACTGAGTTCGTGATGAAGACGCGCGGTGGTTCATTTGTCGCTTCCACTCCAACGGGCAGCCATCCGCCCAATCGTTTTGCGTCCAGTTCAAAGGAGGGATTGGGCGCGACGTTGGCGGGAAAGCTGTCGGCGGCGAATGCGGACAGCGTCAGGCACGAGAGGCCACAAATCCAAACGACATGCAGAGATGCAAGAGTTGGCATAAAGCTGGTTTCGTTTTGTGCAGCAACTTCGGAGTCCAAAACTCAGGGCACCAATCGCTCGGCGTGAGGCTGGTGGTCACGGTTCCATCGGCTCAAAGCTGCGACGTTGGTGTCTTCAAAAAGGAACTTCAGCGACGGCGACTCAACATGGCCATCGCAAAAAACCACATTGGCTTTGCCCTGATGTCGCGAATAAGCTCTCTTGGTGCTCCCTAAATAATTCTCTACACCGTGAGTCCGCCACAATGCCATCCCACCATCTAGGATTACACCCTTTCCTCCTGTGAATCCGTCGCCAATCGCCATCATTTCACTCGGACTTGCAACCTCCGATTCATTCACAGGCGGAGCGGGCAGACGTGAACCACGCCAAATGTAATGTCCGCCAAGTCCGAGTGAATCGGTGTCACTATGCGTGCTTAGCCCATACTGATTATAACCATAACTCACGTATCCTTCATCTTGAGGGTAATTGGTTGGCTTATGGGCGGAAGGACATAGCCAAACGCCTTGATTCAAATACACAAAAGGGTGGTGATTTGTTCGGCTTTCTGGAGTCGAAAGTTCGGTGTGCTGTAAGTCCGCTATCCAACTGGGTTTTATCACAAGAGGATAGGTGTGGTTGGCATTCACGAATCCCTGCAATGCGAGGCCAAGTTGCCGCACATTATTGGCGCACTGGGTGCGTTTTGCTGTCCTCACGGCACCAGTAACTGCCGTTAGAATCAGGGCAGCCAAAATTGCAATTATACCAATGACGACCAAAAGTTCAATCAGGGTGAACGCTGACGTTTTTGAAACAACTTTTCTTGGCTTAATAAATTCAGGTTTGATATGCACGGGGGCGACTCGTAACAATTAGATGATTAGAAAGGATTCCAAGCTATTGACTGTTGGCGGCCAAACATCGAGAAGCCTTCTGTGAGTCATAACGTGTGAAGATCATAGTGCGGGGACGCCGGGTCAATCTTAAAACCGCTGTATCAAATACGCGAGGTGCATGACCTAAATCCTTGTATTGCGCCTTCCTCTTCACGTTACCACTTCTGAGTTGAATCGATCCTTGACAGAAGTTCCCGCGCGACAATGGAACGCATGATTTCACTGGTGCCCGCACCAATTTCCATGAGCTTTGCGTCGCGCATGTAGCGTTCTACGGGATACTCCTTGGTATATCCATATCCGCCCAAGATCTGAATGGCGTTCATTCCGATCCGGGTAGCAATTTCAGCGGCAAAGACCTTGCACGCCGCCGCCCGACTGTTGGAGTCCTCACCTTTTGAGTGCATGACCGCGGCTTCGTATGTCATGGCGCGAGCGGCGCTGAATTCAATAAAATCATCCGAGATCATTTTTTGAACCATTTGAAATGATCCAATCGGCTTGCCAAACTGTTTCCGCTCGATTGCGTAGCGCAGAGAATATTCATGAGCCGCCCGGGCCAACCCCAGACTTATGCCCGCAATGGTGATCCGCTCGATGTTCAGATTCCTCATCATGTGCGAGGTGCTGGCCCCTTCGCTTCCGACAAGATTTTCAACCGGAACTTCACAGTCTTCAAAAACCAGCTCCGCAGTTGGGCTTCCCCGCATTCCCAGTTTTGAAAGTTTTTTGCCAACGCGAAATCCAGTGAAACCTTTTTCAATGATGAAAGTACTCATGTCCTTTCGGTTCAGGCCGGTCTTCGCATACACCAAAAACAGATTACCGATGCTGCCATTCGTGATAAATGTTTTGGTCCCATTCAAGATATAACGATCTCTTTTGCGTTCGGCTTTGGTTTTCATGCCGACCGCATCCGACCCGGCCCCCGGCTCCGTCATTCCCATGCCACCGATCCACTCGCCTGAGCAAAGGCGTGGCAGATATTTCTTCTTTTGCTTTTCATTGCCGTTGCTCGCGAGGTTATGAACGGCCAACATTGAATGGGCCAGGTAGCTTAATGCGGTGCTCGCGCAAACCGCGCCAAATTCCTCCATGACAATGGTCGCCGCAACCGTGTCCATTCCAGCACCGCCGTATTTCTCATCAATGGTTACGCCGAGCACTCCCAAGTCCCCCATTTTTTTGAAGAGGACAGGGTCAAAACTTTCATTTTCATCGCGTACAGCGGCGCCAGGGGCTAATTCGCACTCCGCAAACCGTTTCACTGATTGGCGGAGCAGCTCGTGCTCTTTGGTAAAATACATTTTATTTCCTTGTGTAATGTTTTTGAGTCATTTATTCAGTCGCCGGATACGGAACTCGGTGATGCGCGCCCAATGTTCGACGTTGGCCGGTCCTTGATAACATTGAAGGCTCACTTTCGGCGTGCCGTGTACCGGTAAATCACACTCGCCAGCTTCCTGCCAGGTTTCTGCATCAGGTGTGCGGAATTGGCCGTGAATCCGGTTGGCCGTCTTGGAAAGCCGCAGTTGGACGGAGAAGGATTTCAGAGGAATGATAGCGATGGTCCGCGTTTTATCGTTTTCCTCGCCTCCCATGACGATGCTCAGTTTGCCGTCCACAAGCTCCTGTCCAAGCTTCACCATGTGGCTGTCGTCGTAATACCAGACAAGGTCCACTTGCTCGTATTGTTCCGTGGGCTGGTTAATTACGGACACTGAAACCTCGATCTCGTCCGTTGCCGGGTTGGGCGCATTTCGAACGAGGACATTCTTCGCGTTGTTCGCCGGTCCCCACATGTTGCCTGGCTGCACGCGTATTTCTAGTCCGCGCTCCGTCACACGCCACCCTTTCGTATCTTCGCGCACCCAGGACCAACCGCCACCGAGCTTGCCTTTGAAGTCGTCCTGAAACAAAGCTTCATTCGCGTGACAGGCTGCGGCGGCGAACAGCATGACGCCGAGCGAAGATGACAGGCAAAGTTTCATAACCAATGATGGGGTGAAGAGTTCATCGCTAACTCTCGGATGACAAGCCGGTTCTTTTCAGGGTTTGCGTGCATGGCCGGAAGCGAGATGAATTCCGTGCTCCTTCTATTGCGGCTTCGCTCCCTCTGGCATCATTGTCCTTAATTCTTCTCAAATGAAACGAGAGTCGCCAAGATCCCGAAATGTTTATGAGAATGCGCTTCGTTCTTTCGGTGACCGCAATCCTATGGGGAACTTTTTCTATTCCGATGCCGGTGCTGGGTGACGAGACGGACAAAGGCCGGTCGCCATCGGTTCGAGAGTTGAGATGTTTGTCGATAATTGGCTGATTGATGGCAACCGCTCGCGCGACGTGTCGCTGCAACTGCAAACGCCCGTGAAACGCGAGATCGTGCTCGTCACCGACAAGCCGTGGGAAGGACCGGATAGCGCTTACTTCACAGCGTTCCAGGACGGTCCGCTGGTACGACTCTACTATCGGGGCATCGTTCCGGGCGGCGACGATACGTCCACCGGCCAGGTGACATGCTATGCGGAGAGCAAAGATGGGATTCATTTCACGCGGCCCACCCTGGGCTTGGTTGACTTCCAAGGTTCGAAGGAAAACAACATCATTTACCGCGGCGTTGAAGCGCACAACTTCGCGCCATTCCGGGACGCCAATCCCGCCGCGAAACCGGAGGAGCAGTACAAGGCGTTGGCGGGAATTCTCAGCAAACTCTACGCCTTCGTCTCGCCCGACGGCATCCACTGGCAGAAGCTGCAAACGGAACCGGTGATGACCAAAGGCGATTTTGATTCGCTCAATCTCTCCTTTTGGGATGAGCGGACGCAGAACTATCGCTGCTTCTCCCGCTACGGCGATGCTGGCGTACGCGCCGTCCAGAGTTGCACATCGATGGATTTCATTCACTGGATCAATCCGACGCCGAATCGCTATCCCAAAAGCGCGCCGAAGGAACATTTCTACACCAACGGCACTCGGCCTTGTCCGGGAGCGCCGCACATTTATCTGTCTTTCCCGAAGCGCTTTGTTCCGGAGCGCAAGAAATTTGCCGACTACAAGGAAATGGGTGTCTCTGACGCGGTTTTCCTGAGCAGCCGCGACGGGGTGAACTGGGACCGCACGTTTTTAGAAGCGTGGGTGCGCCCCGGTCATGATGACCGGAACTGGACACAACGCAGCAACATGCCGGCGTGGGGTATCGTGCAACTTGATCCGTCAGAGTTCTCCATGTACATCACCGAACACTACGAATGGCCGGATCATCGGCTGCGTCGCATCACGGTGCGTCGGCACGGCTTTGCCTCGGTTCATGCGGGCGCGGCGGGCGGTGAGTTCACGACACGATCGGTGACGTTCTCCGGCAGGAATCTGATTCTGAATTACGCGACTTCAGCGGCGGGCGCAATTCAAGTCGAAGTTCAAGACGAGCAGGGCAAGCCAATCGAAGGACGGAGACTTGCCGACATGCTGCCGCTCTTCGGCGACGAACTTGATGCGGTCGTGAGTTGGAAATCCAGCGGCGATTTGTCGAGCTTCATCGGCAAGCCGCTCCGCTTCCGATTTGTCCTCAAAGACGCCGATCTATTTGCGCTGAGAACGGGCGCGCCGTGAACGCCTCACGACCAACACGGAAGAGAATTGTAACCGCCGTTACTTCGTAAAAACGACTTGCCGGCGCGACGTTCCGGAATCCCAATGGCCGAAACGGTCGATCGGCAGTCGCGTGTGTTCGGGGTAAATCAAATAGACGGTATTGCGCGAATACGTCCAGGCCGTGATCAGATTCTTGCGCGGGAAAACTTTACGGACGTTGAGAGTCGTCCCTGGATCATTGACGATCACATCACCGTCCTTTGTGAAACCGACGCATACCACCAGATGGCCGTGGCCGCTTTCTTCCTTGCCTTGCAGCAAATTGTAGGAGAGCGACACGCCGACGGGAATGCCGCGGCCGATCCAGTCTTCCAATTCGGACACATCGCTGAAGCGGCTGACATAGGCCCGCATTCCGGGGAATGAACCGGCGTAAGCGGTGTTGAATGGCCAGTTGCCGGTACCGATCCAGTTTGGATCGTAAACTTCCTTCGCCACTTCGGGTACATCACGATCCAAGGCTGTGCGTTTCAACCTTTGTGCCCAGTAAGTCATCATCATCGAGACGGTGGTTGGGCTACACAACTCCGCTCCACCCGGATAAACCATCTGCGAGCGTTCCGGAACCGGAATTGATTTGGCCCACGCGGTGTGATTGGGAAGCAGGGTTGCTGGTGTGGTTTCGTTGTTCACCAAACAAATTCCCAGGAATTTTGGTTTTCCATTTGCGCTTTTCTGTCTCCCCAGTGTAACGCGCAGTTGCAACCTCTCAGCAGGGCTTTTCAGCGACAAAGTGTCGGTGGCAACGTCACCCTCGTCATCTTTTTGATTGTGCATGCTTTCGCGAGGATGTTTGGAAGGGTCGCCTGACCAAAGCCCCATCGTATAATATTTCGTGGCGCGATCAGGGTAATTGGCGCGTGCTTCGATTTTCAAGTAGCTGTCGGCGGATGATTCCATATTCCAGGAAGCCACCAGTTCGTTCCAGGCGATGCGGGAAATAATTTCCGGCGACGTGAGCACGATCTCATCGGGTCGGCCTCCCAACGCTTTTTTGAAATTTGAGAAACTGTGAAAGCCAATAAACTGACTTCCACGCGGATCAATTTGGGACGAGGCCTTGCTGTAAGCAATGAAACAGGTGAACAGACTCCAGGAAACAAAGATTATGTGTAGCAGGAATGGACGGCGCGCCGCACACGGGTTTGTCATTCGGATTGAGCTTAAATTACCTCGGCACATTTGGCGAGTGTTCCGCCGCGACATCAACCTAACCTTCCCAGCGCCAATCCCCAACTAATCATTACCAGCAAGGCGGCTAAAAGCCCGCTGATAAGAATGATTTTGGGGTTGTGTAAAAAAGTCACAGGAACGAATGACAGAATTCCTCCGAGCAAAAGGCCCGTCACAAACCCACCCAAATGTGCAATGATGTCGGTGCCCGGCGTCAGTCCGAATAGCACAAACAACATAATGCCGCCCAGTACGCTGCCGATGACGTATTTCGTTGCGAGGGGATGGTGTCTCGAAAGCGATAAGGACTGGGCCGCCAACAGACCCAGGCAACCCAGAATCATTCCCGAAGCGCCCAGGCTGCGATGCGCTCCGTGATAAATGAACAAATCGGCAACATTTCCCGCGGCCCCGGCCAGCAACGCAGCCAGCAGACCCACGCCCGTTCCGTAACGTCCCATCGTCAACCCCAGCAGTACAATGCCGATAGACACGTTGGAGACGAGGTGCGGAAGGTCGGCGTGAAGGGTGATGGCCGTGAAGATTCTCCACCATTGGCCGGACCAGACGGCGGCGTTGTCCATCGCTCCGTTCGACCACAGATCAATCGCGCGGGTTTTACCGAACCAATGAAACAAGACGAGCGCCAGGCACCAGACTGCGCTGGCCCAATCAAACAAGAATCCCGGCCAACGAGTTTGTTGTCGCCACGGCCAATGACGGTTCTCCGAACGGTACTGGTGAATAGCATTCAGGGCCAGATCGCAATCTTGCGAAGCAACGACTAATCCCCATCCGTCACCGTCCTCCGGGTGTTCAATGGTGGTTTCGATTCCCTGACTGACGAGCACGAGACTCCAGTCCATGGCCTGTTTCCTGGAACGCGTCGGGATTCGGCTCGTCAATGAATCCCTATCTGTGGTGTGGCGATTCACTCGTATAAAGTTTGTCGTTCCGGCTCGGTGGCATCAGTTGCAAAGCTCGCCGAGTGTATTGCCTTTCAACACAAGTTGTCAAAATTGCGTCAGTCTTGTGCAAAAACGCGCACCACCAATAGATTTAATCAACTGCACTGAAGGCCATTAGCTTTGCAACAACGGTAATTGAGTGTGAAAATCGATCCATCACATTTTGTTTGTCCGCAGTTCATTGCGTGGAGTCTAATCTGCTGTATTATCAATACGGGGAATGATTGACTTATTCATGGATCGCGCCATGAAGGTGCGAGCGGTTGTGTTCGTCAAGACTGAAAGTGAGCAAAAAGTGATGAATATGATTCAACCAAATTGTCGGGTCCAGTTTACGGCTGAAGACGTCGATTTTATCTTGTCAGTGCTTGGTCGTAAGATTGGTACGGCGGAATGTCTGGTCCGATTGCTGGCGGATGAGGAGTCGCGTGATTTGATCCTGGACGACGAGGTGTTGCTACACGCGTTGTTGGAGCATCGCGGATGTTTGCGGGTTTCAAGCCGATTTTATTTTTACATTCTGGTGCGCCAGGTCTTTCGCCGTTCGGACATTAAAGACCGCGCAGTGGCTGATTACGTGGCGGAGGTGCTGGCTGAATTCTCCCGCACAGAACGAGTGCATTGCGTGGGGCCCGGCCAAAACCAACCGCTCGACTACTTCTTTGAGATGATGGCGGCCCTGCAAACGGCGGATGACCGCACCAGCTTTTTCATTCGCGTTCACATCGGCAACCGCTCGCTTTTTCTCTCCGGGGTGTTTCCCGAACACATCCGCTTGCGGGCGGAAACGCGCGGTTTTCCCGGCCTGAAATATTATGAAGAACTGGGTCGGACGCACTACCGTCTGGCCAGTGACCATCAACTGGCGCGGAAATACGAACTCGCTCCAATTTTTAGCACTCTCGCGGAGCGCTTTCAAGCCACCCGGCTGGCGTTAAATGACATGGCCGACCGACTCTTATCCGTTGGCGAACCGGATTATTCTCTCGATGCGTTGCTCAGTCCTCGTCCGAGCGAGTCTCTGCCGCCTGTGACCTAAACACGGGACAGCAGACCGGACTCTTTCATCGCTGCCCAGCTTTTCTCCGGTGATTCCTGCAAAATCACCTGCCAGCCGCGCGCCGCACCGGCGGCGATATTCTCAGTACGATCGTCCAAGTATAAAATGTTCGCACTGCGCTTACCGGACATTTTTTCGAGGGCCTCGTAGATTTTTGCGTCGGGTTTCATCGCGCCGACTTCGTAGGACAGGATGTAACCGTCGAAATTGCTGAAGAACGGAAAATTTCGCCGGATGTGTTCGACCGCGAGGTCGTTGGTGTTTGAAAAAATGTAAGTCGGAATCCCGTGACGCCGCAGCGTGGCATGCATTTCGATCATCGATGGAATCTCCCAAAAAATGTCAGCGAAAAACGATCCGAATTCCTCAAAGCTGCCGTCGAAACTTGTTGCTTTGCGGACTGCCTCAAAGAATTCCCGTCGCGTTATCAGGCCGGTTTCGTAGTGATAGGGCGCGGGAGAACGATCGAGGAAACCTTTGACATCGTCGTCGTCCAGGTCGCCGCGGGCGGCGATTTTACGGGCTGCAATGCCGTAGTCAAAATCGACCAGCACTTTTCCGAGGTCGAAAACGACGACTTCAGGAATTGTCATTCTATTTCCCTTCGTCCTTCCAGCGCACGACTCAACGTCAGTTCATCGGCAAATTCCAGACCGCTTCCCGCCGGCAGACCATGAGCAATACGAGTGATTTTCAGACCCTGGCGGGCAAGGCGTTTGGCTAAATAAAAACTGGTGGCATCGCCCTCGACATCCGTGCTGAGCGCAATGACGATTTCCTGGATCGGTTCCTTGGTGATGCGCGTTTCCAGTTCCACAATGCGCAAATCCTCAGGCTCAATGCCGTTCAATGGCGAAAGCTTGCCGCCCAGCACATGAAACTTGCCTCGATACGTTCCCGACTTTTCAATTCTGATGACATCGGCGGCGCGTTCAACGACGCAAACCAGGTGTGCGTCCCGGCGCGAATCCTCGCAGATGGCGCAGGGATTTTTCTCCGTCAGCGCACCGCAAGTACCACAGATTTGAATTCGTTCACGAGCGGTGACGAGTGTTTGCGCAAGCTGTTTGACGAAGTCGGTTTCGCCCTGCACCAGATGCAGCGCAAGCCGTTCAGCTGACCGCGGTCCGATGCCCGGCAATCTGGACAGCGCAGCAACAAGCGCGGTGATCGGTTCAGGAAGCGAGGCCACAAAAGAAACAAACTGGATGAATCACATCAGTCCGGGCAGATTGAATCCAGAAGTCACCTTGCTCATTTCAGCGTTGGAAATTTCTTTCGCTTGGGAAAGCGCCTGGTTGACGGCGCTCAGAATCATGTCTTCCAACAACTGAACATCGGCAGGATTGAGGGCTTGCGGATCAATTTTGATGGATGCGATGTTGCCGTCGCATTTCGCAATGACCTTGATCGCACCGCCGCCACTGGTGGCTTCGACCGTGCGCGCCGCGAGTTGGGCCTGGATCTGCTCCATCTGCTGCTGCGCCCGCGCAGCTTGTTTCATGAGTTTGCCGATGCTGGACATTGTTTTGTGTGGTTGAGGGTTGAGGGTTGAGCGTCAGGCACGGACATCCACGATCTGGCCTTTGAAAATCTCCAGGGCTTTTTGGATCAGCGGATCGTTTTTGAACTGGTCTTTATCAAGTTGTGTTGACGACTTTTTTTCAGTGGTTGCGCGTGACGCGGTTGCGTTTGATGGTTCGGATACGATTTTTACGGGTGTCGTCGATGGCGGAAACGGTTCGGCGGCCGGTGTGGCCGGAGGCAAGGAGCATCCAACCGGTCGCTCGGCTTTGATAAATTTGATCTGCACTTTCGCATGACCAAGTTCGTGCAGCTTGGTTTGTAGCAGCGTGTGATTTCGCGCATTGTCAACCAGGCCGATGTGGTCTTCAAACTCCGGATCGAAGCCGATCGTGAAAATATTTTTGGCGAACGAAACCGGATGCGCTTCGAGTAAATAACTTCGCGTGAACGGACTAACACGGCCCACCGCCTCGACCACCTTCGACCAAAGTTGGGACAAGCCAGCAGAATTTTCGGGCATTTCTTCCAGCTCAACTGACGTTGTCGTCGTCGCGAGGGCTTCGTAGCTGACGACGTAAGCCGGCGGATTTTTGGCAACGGAATGCGCAACGGCGGTCGTAGCGGCCGCGTTGGTTGGCGAATTCATCCTGCTTTGTGGGACGGCTATAGTCGCAGATGAAATGCTGGTGCTGTTTTCGCTGCGCAGGTTTTGCAACTGTTTGAGCACGACATCAAGACTAACCGCGCTGCGCGTTTCCATGGCTTTGAGCAAAGCAACTTCAATTAAAATCTTTTTCGATGCCGCATCGCGCAAACGGCCCTCGCAATCGGTCAAGACTTCCATGATGCGCGTCAGCGCGTCGGTGCTGATGCCGGTGGATTGTTCGGCGAGGGAGGCGGCCTCGACTTCGGAAACATCGAGCAATTTCAGATTGCCGCGCGAAACCTGGTAGATCAGCAGATTGCGAAAATGATTCAACAAATCCGACAACAAGCGCGCGAGATCTTTGCCATGCCTGGCGAGATCGTTCAATTTGGTCAAAGCCGCCTCCGCATCGCCAATCAGAATTGCTTGGGCCAGCTTCAAAATCTCGCCCTGAGCAGTGAGGCCGAACATCGAGAGCACGTCCGGTTCTTCAATCTTTTCACCGCAGAAGCTGATGAGCTGATCAAGTGTTGATTCGGCGTCGCGCATGCCGCCGTCGGCCCCGCGCGCAATCGCGTAAAGGGCGTCGTCGTCAATCCTCACCTTCTCCAGTTTGGCGATGTAAGCGAGGTGTTTAACGATGAGCGCGGCGGCAATGCGCCGCAGATCAAAGCGCTGACAGCGGGAGAGGATGGTGGGCAAAACTTTTTCCGGTTCGGTCGTGGCGAACATGAACTTCACGTGTTCGGGTGGTTCTTCAAGCGTTTTGAGAAGGGCGTTGAACGCTTCCTTCGTCAGCATGTGGACTTCATCGATGATGTAAATCTTGAACTTTGACGCCGCCGGCGCGTATTTGACCGTCTCGCGCAATTCGCGGATTTCTTCGATGCCGCGATTGCTCGCACCGTCGATTTCCAGTACATCGAGTGAACGGCCCTCGGTAATTTCGATGGTGCGCGGGTCGGAATCGTCAAAGTCCACCTTCGGCCCGTCGGTGCAGTTGAGACATTTGGCGAAGATGCGCGCAATGGTGGTTTTGCCGGTGCCGCGCGGGCCGACGAAAAGGTAGGCGTGGGCGATGCGGTTCTGGGCGATGGCGTTGGTGAGAGTTAGGGTGACGTGCTCCTGGCCCACGACATCGCTGAACCTTTGCGGGCGATACTTTCGGGCTATTACTTGATAGGCCACGGCACGATTGTGAATTAAAAATTAAAAATTAAAA